>JAGXNV010000156.1 GCA_019894795.1 Candidatus Heimdallarchaeota archaeon
TCTTTGTGCCATCCATTGCATAAAGGCTTTCTTCGGCTTTTCGTGACCATACGCTCCGGCATCAAGTGTCTCTTGGACCTGTTTAAGATAAGCTTTGATTTCTTCAGGAGTTTTACCTTTAGCTTGTTCCTTGAGATGAGAAAGCATATCTGGAGATAACATATCCAACTGAGTCTTTGATGATTCAGGAGAAGATTGTTCCCCACCCATTTTCTTCTTCTGTTTTTTAGATTGTTTATCCATCATTCCCATACCATGAGCTCCCAATTTCTTTTGTTGTATGGTTTCATCGAGGGTTTCGATGTCAAGATCTTCAGGTTTTAATTCGATATCATCTAATCCTTGATGAACATAATAGGTATTATAGAGGTCTGCATAGATGCCTGCTTCTTTCATCAGCTCATCGTGAGTACCAACTTCCACTAATTTTGCATGATCAAGAACCATTATTCTATCAGCATCTTTGATGGTGGATAATCGGTGAGCAATAACGAATGTAGTCCTTCCTTTGAATAGTTCTCTTTGAGCAGCTTGAACTAAACTCTCAGTGTAAGCGTCTAATCTGCTTGTGGCTTCATCAAGAACTAATATTCTAGGATCAGATAGCATTGTTCGAGCTACTGTTATTATTTGTCTTTGTCCAGCAGATAATTTCTTACCTCCTTCAACAACTTGTGTATCATAACCTTGGGGTAAGGCAACAATAAATTCATCCGCGTTGATCCTCTTACTAATTTCATAAACATCTTCAACTGTTGCATCAGGAGCGCCATAAAGAATATTTTCCATTACTGTGCCAGTAAATAAGAAAGGATCTTGAGTTACCAAACCTATTGCATTTCTTAGTGAAGATTGTGTAACGTCTTTGATATCTTGCTTACCAATTTTTATTGAACCTTTATTAACATCATAGAAGCGAGTTAACAATGAAGAAAACAGAGTGGTTTT
The DNA here is from genome assembly GCA_019894795.1 of Candidatus Heimdallarchaeota archaeon. Lineage (GTDB taxonomy): Archaea > Asgardarchaeota > Heimdallarchaeia > Heimdallarchaeales > Heimdallarchaeaceae > UBA460. The sequence continues at coordinate 949 of JAGXNV010000156.1, forward strand.
ACCAGCCCCAGTATGACCGACGACAGCTACCATTTCCCCAGGTTTTGCAGTGAAAGTGATGTTTTGAAGTACGTAATTTTCCTCCTCATATGCAAAACTCACATTGTCTATAGTAACGTGGTCGTCATCAGTCAGAAGTTCTTGAGCACCTTCTGCATCAGCAACAGCTGGTTTTGCTTCAAAAATGTCTATAATTCTATCCATTGCCCCTAGAGCTGATTCCAATTGTGGGAACATCATTGATAGCATCACCATTGGAAACAGAAATGATTGTGACAATTGTATAGCAACATATATGTCTCCTACACCTATCGAGGAAGTTTGGTTTATCCATCCACTCACATAAATAATGGCAATAAACATCGCATAACTTAGAGCGGTCATTGTTGGCATAACAAACATCATCAAAAATCCAAATTTTCTAGAATATTTGTAATGTTGCTGATTTAATTCTCTTAATTCAATTGCAAGTTCTGCTTCTCTATTGAATGATTTTGCTATTGCAATTCCTTCCAATCCCTCAGCCATTTTTCCTGAAACAATTCCAAAGGCTCTTCTAACACCCAAGACTATTTTTCTTGCAAAATAGCTTAATGTTTTTGCTACAGCAAAAGCTATAGGAATAGCTGATAGTGTAACCAATCCTATTATCCAATTAGTTACCATTAATATAATGAATGCTGAAACAATCACTAGTATCTGAGATACTAAGGCTGTTGAGATATGTAAGGCAGTAGCCAACTCCGTAGTATCAGAGTTTACTCTTGCTGTGATATTTCCTGATTGTTCATTTTTCAAGTAAGCCATATCAGAATAGCTAAGTTTTTCATATACATCAGATCTTACTTCATGAAGCATTTTTGAATTCATCTTAGCTTGTATCCTAGTTGAAATTGAATTTATAATCCATCCAAAAATTGTTAGAGCCAAGAATGTGGATGATAAGATTATTACAATCCTAGTTGTATCAGAAAGTTCTGAATCTACTAAAGTATCAAGTCCTGCACCGATAATTAAAGGATTTATAATGGATATTACAGAGTACACTATAGAAATCAAAGCAATGAGGAGTATTGTCCACAGATATTTTTTAACATATTTTCCTAAACTTCCAACTAAAACTTTTGTAGACCTTGCTCGATCATATTTATCTACAACCATTCTACGAGCTGTTCTTCCTGTACCATGACCCATCAGACACTTCCTCCTTTTGTAATATCATCATTACTACTCGTTCCAACACCTTCTGCCATAGGTAAGTGTTTGCACATGAATTGATAATCTGGGCATCTTTTGAGGAGTTCTTCATGAGAACCGATATCAACAATTTCACCTCGTTTCATCAGAATAATCATATCCGCTGCAACAAGTGTTGTTAATCGTTGTGTAACAACTATGCTAGTTCGATCTTTCATCAATTCCTCTATTGCATATCTTAGACGTAGCTCAGTTTTAATATCAACTGCACTTGTACTATCATCTAATAGCAGTAGTTTCGGATTAGATAGTAATGCTCTAGCAATTGCAACGCGTTGTTTTTGTCCTCCTGAGAGAGTTACACCTCTTTCACCGATTACAGTATCATATTTTTCCGGAAGAGTTTCAATAAATTGAGCAATCTGAGCTCTTTCTGCAGCTCTCTGTATTTCCTCATCTGTTGCGTTAGGTTTTGAAAATGCTATATTTGCCCTTAAAGTATCCGAGAATAGAAAGATGTCTTGTTCAACCATAGTCACCTTATCTCTTACATAGCTTGTGTGCATATCGGTTATATTAGCTCCATCTATCTCTATACTTCCTGCTGAAGGATCATATAATCTCAATAGAAGCTTCAGTATTGTGGACTTACCTGACCCAGGTCCTCCAATTAAAGCAACTCTCGCTCCTGAAGGAATTGTAAATGAAACATTTTTTAGAACATGTTTTTCAGTTCCTGGATAAACAAAACTTACATCTTTGAAATTTAATGTTTTATCCCAATCTGCTTCTTGAGGTTCAGCTGGTTGAGTTAAAGGATCATTGAAATCCATTACTTCCCACAATCTCTTTGAATTTTGAAGTCCAGCTTGAAGATTTATGAGATGTGCAGGTATCATGAAATTTTGTCTATTCAAATTTAATAATAAAGTGAGAATTGATATCAATATAGCTGCATCTCCAATACTGATTAATCCATAAGTAAAAGCACCTGCAGTAACTACTATTGTTAGAAGAGCTGGCCAATAAAATGCACTTAGATATCCCTCACGTTTCATATTTGAAGCATATTCTTCACTTACATTATCGAATTTTTCAATTTCTTTCTGATGATTGTCAAATGATCGAACAACATCAATTCCCTTAAACATCTCTTGAGATAATGCAGATAGATTTCCTAAATCTGTCGCTAGTTGTTGTCTTATTGGTCCAACTCTTGCAGCATATAACCATGCTATAATGAGATAAATTGCAAATGCTAAACCTAGTGCAGCTCCTATTATCCAATTATACTTCCACACTAACCAAGTTGTAATTCCGATAGTAAAGATTGATCCCATCAAATTTCGAAGGGAAGGATGATATGCCATTCTTATTTGGTTAATTTCATTCATTCCCATAGAAAGAATAACTCCAGAATCGTTTATATCAAAAAAGGCCATAGAATGCTCTTGAATGACTTCATAAAATTCCTGTCTCATGTCTCGTTGAACTTTGAAAGATGTATCAGCCCAAAGATAGATGTTAAGGCTCAAACATACCCAGCTTATTATAACGAATAATATCATTAGCAATATTGTAGAGTTGAAATCTGCTGAAAATATCGGTAGACTTGCTTGGACATTATCTCTGATAATACCAATAATGTCACCTACAAGAGCTAAAGTCTTTGCGGATGTATATGTGCTTACCAATAGCAAAAGCGTTGCAATTATGTATTGAATCGGATATCTTCTAAATCCTGACCAGAACCACTGGTTTGCAGATTTGTACTTACTTAGTAATTCCTGTTGTATATCAACATCATACTTTAAATTGTTATTTTCTTGTGATGTTCTTACTGTAATTCTATATTCCTCCTAAGTCTTCTTTCAACGTTTTATTGTTTCTACTCTTATATGTCATCTATTTCAACTCCTCCAGAGCTTTGTTAATCATATCACGATGCTCTTTTAGTTGTTTTTTAAGAAATTCAACTGTAATATTTCTTTCATCTTCATTTTCTATTTGATTAAGAAAGTGTGGAATCATTTTTGGTTTTTGTATCAAAAAACGTGGATTTGGAATTGATAAACCATGTTGTACTATCATTCGACTAAAAGGTCCTTTATGATGTTTTCCTCTCTTTATTATCAGTTTTTTCCGATTTTCAGGAGGTATATCATGTGCCAATTTTCTGAATAAATCTCTAAATGGATTAATAATTTCAAATTTTGTCTTATCATCTTTTCCAATAACACTATGCATTTCAATATGAAAAATAAAAGACGTTATATCTATTAACGAAAGTATGGATCTATTTAGTGCCTTTGATCCCAATTCAGTTATCCCATATATTTTCTTTAGCCGTCCACCCTCAATATCTTCTTTTAGAAGTTGAATAAGACCATTTTTTTCCAAAGAATCTATAGCAGGATAAATCCCACTTACATTTGACCAAATCGTTGAAGAACTATCTACTTCTTCTCTTGTTTCTTCCAAAGATTTTGCTATATTTTGCAAATATTTCAAATCATCCTCGATATCTGTAGTCGAATCTTTTGTCAATATTCTATCAAAATGTGGGTTAAATTTGAATATTGGACATTCTTCCAACGATTCTTCAAGCTTCTTCTTCCTCTCATCATACTCTTGAGTTCCAATATTTTCTTCAGTAGCAAAAGTGTATAACTCATCAATAATCTCCAGAAGATCATTAACAAAGTCTATACCTTTCCTCTTTTGCATAAATAATATTTCTGATGCTTTAGATCGTATTTCGTATGCATGATCACCCTCAGGATGACGAGCTAAATGGAGAAGTATCGCAATTTCTCCAAGTCTTCTTGCAAGTTTCTCTTCAAATTTTCTTGCAACATCGTTTTTAGTTTTACTCATTTTTTCCACTCTCTTGTTAAGCTAAATTATTCCTTAAGCACCTAACATAATTAATTCTATCTTCTGTGATTGTCAAGTTAGGATACCTCTTGCAACTATTTCTAGAGTAGCAAGTTGTTAAGTCTAAACGCTTTCTTACGGGTTAATATTGGTTTTTTACTAACTTTCATGAACTTTATACTCACACAAGTATAAAATAACATATTCAGGTTTCTGAATATTATAAAAAAAGAATATTTATAAATATTGCTATCTACCAAGATGTTGAAAGAGTGATTAAAAGAAGATGGATTATTCAGTATCAGGAATATAAGTTTCTTCATTTTTCACTAGTTCTACAATTTCAGCATATGCACTCTTCACGTCAGTTTCATCGCCTTCTAGGAAGAAATGCAAGGACCCTTCACCATCGCCTACTCCACCAGAGCCAATATTATAAACAGTTAAATCAGGATAGAGAACATCAAAAGCTTCCAATTCTGTAAAAATTTCTCCAGGGATGGGCATAATACCAATTGGTAAACCCATACAGTATTCTGGATCTATTGTCTGATTACCTAAAATCTGAGAAAGTTCCCAAACACTATCATCAATTGTTCGAGAAAGACTGATAGGTATTATGATGCTAATCCCTCGAGCTAAAGCATGAGGTAATATAGCACCAATTGTGCCTCCTTCTGGATGAGCCATATAAACTCCTGCTATCCCATCTGATCCTAAAGTGTTACCACCTTTGAATATTATGTCACCGGGCTCGAACTTTTTTAGTTCTTCATGAATCGAATCAATTTCTCTTTTTACACCTTTCTCAAGAACAACTTCTTTCAAACGTTTTTCTCCTTTCAAACTTCCATATCGGTAGAGATTTTGCTTGTCCCCAGTCATCTGGCCTGCAATATAATACTTTTTTTCAAAAGGCTCACCAGTTAATTCCTCAAGAACATAAGCTGTTGTTGAACCTCGAGAAACAAAGATCCGACCATTTTCCAAGGCATATTGAATTTCAGGAAGTTCTTTTAATCCTCTTGCAATTAATCTTTTACACTCGGAGTGAGTTAATACTATTAAAGCTCGCATGAATCATTTTCATTCATTAATTAATAAAAACATTTCTTAAAAAGAAAAAATTAGAGTAGATTACCAATTATCTTGGGAGGTTGGAGGTCTACCATTTGTTTGTAGGAACACATTATATTTCTTTGCAGTACTATAAGCATCGATGTGAGCATATAAAGCTATTACGACAACACTTATTCCTCCGATAATCAACAGAGTTATTGCAAAACCAAGTGAAGAATACCAAAGTAGCACAAAGAAGCCTCCATACATTATTCCACCACTGACAAGAGCACCCACCATTAGACCAATACCTTTACCTGGTTTCCCTGCATACATATGCCCTGAACCCAAAACGAACCAAGACAAAATTAGTGCTAGTATAGGTTCTTTTACCTTATAAGGCATGGGGGGAGGAGCATAAGGTTGTGTTCCTGAATATTGAGGAATTGCTTGCTGAGGGGTAACAGGAGCAGGTTTGGCTGCGACTCCACTATCAGCGCCACAATTAGGACAGAACTTTGTTCCGTCTGTTAAGTTCGCACCACAATTATTACAATACATTTTTTCATCACAGATCTATGTTTAGTGTGAATTATTATTTATGCTATTTAATAAAGCTATTCTAATAAAAAATAAAAGAGAAGATTTTATTAAAAACTTGAGTTTATTAATCTGTAAAAAATAACTATAATGTCTTACAATCTAAGGTGTAAATATGAAAAATCACAAAATAGTTATTGTATCTCTTTTGCTCGTTGTTGCATCATCTTTCCTGTTCTTAGATTTACAAGCTCACTCTCCAAGTAATGTTGTCTTATCTTACGATTATGGAACTCAAACACTTGAAGTAACTGTATCTCACAT
>JAGXNV010000157.1 GCA_019894795.1 Candidatus Heimdallarchaeota archaeon
TTGATTTTTCTAGAGAAGATTGAAAACAATTGATTATTCATTAGAGTAATTCAATTTAACTCCACATTTTTGACATTTTACTACTAATCCAGTAATGAATGTCCAAATTGGGCGGCCTTCTTTAACTTAGGTCTGAAAAATCCTTTAAATCTTGCTTCAGCAACAATAATAGCCCCAGCTTCTTCAACTGTTGTTCTCATCAGATCTAGTGTATTCATTCCATTGATACTACATGTAGCAAATATTACTACATTTTTGAAGATAACATTATTATAATCAAAAAGCTTCAAACACTTGATGATAATTTAGAAAACTCTGCTAAGAAAGAAAACACAACATGTGAGCATTTAATAAGAAGTGGAAGAGTGTGGAGCAAAAGAAGTTAAAGTTTGTTATTATCTTTATAATGATTCTTGCAGGTATAACCTATAAGCATTCTTCAAAGCCAAATGTAATAAACTCTCCTTCAACAATAAAAGCAGCCATAACCAACCCTACTTTAGAATGGTCTTTCCCAACAGCTGATATAATTGTTTCTAGCCCAGTTGCAGCAGATGTGAATGGGGATGGGTTATTAGAAGTGCTCTTTACCTCTAAGGACAGAAATCTCTACTGTATCAACTATGAAGGTATTATAGAATGGATTTATACAACTGGTTCAAGTATTGTGTCCTCTCCTGCAGTAGCTGATCTTGATAATGATGGCACACTTGAAATAGTTCTTGGTTGTGATGACTATAAAATCTACTGTATCAATCATGAAGGTGAACTTGAGTGGACTTATAGAACCAGACACTGGAGGGTCCACTCTTCTCCAACTATTGCAGATGTTGATAATGATGGGTTTTTTGAGATTCTTGTTGGCTCTGAAGATTCTAAACTATATTGTATTGATTATCAGGGAAAACAAAAATGGAACTATACTACAGGTAGTGCGATTTTTTCTACTCCTTGTGTGGCAGATTTAGATAAAGATGGGTATCTAGAAACATTAGTGGGGTCATGGGATGGGTATCTCCATTGCGTTAATGCAACAGGTGAAAGAGAGTGGAGATTTTTCGCTAAAGGTGTAGTTACTTCCTCGGCAGCAGTAGCCGATCTAGATAATGATGGGTGGCTGGAAATTCTCTTTGGAGCATGGGATAACAATTTATATTGCCTAAACAACTTAGGTGCACTTAAATGGAATTATACTATAATTAATTATGTTTCATCCTCCCCAGGAATAGGCGATCTTGACAATGATGGTTACCTAGAAATAGTATTTGGATCAGGTGGAGGTGATGGAAGTATTTACTGTGTTAACTATAATGGAAGTTTTCTTTGGAAATATACAACGGAAAATGGAATTGGTTCTTCCCCTGCATTAATAGATTTTGATAGTGATAGTTTACTAGAAGTCCTAATTGGCTCTTATGATAATAATCTTTACCTTATTAATCACGCTGGGCAAGTAGAATGGAAATATACAACAGATGACTATATCGGATCATCACCTTTTGTGACAGATTTAGATGGGGATGATACTCTTGAAGTGCTTATAGGATCAGAGGATAAAAACCTATATTGTCTTACTTTGAGGCCCCTAAATTCAAGAATAAATATACAAGGTAATGCTAAGCCTTGGCCAAGTTTTATGGGTTCCGCATATCATACTGGTTGGATGGATTCGGATGGAGATTATCTCGATGATTTGACTGAACAATTCTATCAAACAGACAAAGATTCTAGTGACACTGATTCTGATGGATTACTTGATGGATGGGAAGTTCAAGTGGGACTTAATCCTCTTATTGATGACGCTAACAAAGACAAAGATGGGGATGGGTTAACCAATTATGAAGAAGCGAAAGTTCACCACACCTCTCTTTTCACTGCAGATACAGACAAAGATGGTCTATTAGATGGATGGGAAATAGAAAATGGTCATGATCCGTTAAAATGGGATAATTGGGCTAAACTCTTTGGATTGTATTTACTCCCCCTATGGCTAGCTGTTCCTGTGCTCACTTATGTTTTTATCTACAAACATCTTCCCTCAAAATATCAAATATTCAAAAAACAAGCAAAACAAAAATCAGCTCAAGACTAATTCTTTGCGTCAAAGGGTTATAGATTTATAGGGAATGGAGCTGATATTTAAATGAATGAAAATATAGTAGATGAAGAAGAAATGCCAGAGCAAGATATGGAACACACCACAAGACTACACATTTTATTACATACAAAACAATACTCAACATACAGCCTATTCCAACATTTATTGCTACATATTTTCTTCTTAGCAATGCTCCTTTTCATAGGTTTTCAGGAGAGTTATGACCTTGTAACACAAATACTTGCAAGGAGTGCACTAATTCTATATCTTTTAGTAATTCTTGTTTCTTATCTCATAACTAAAAAAAGAGATATTCTTTACATGATAATCACGTTCATAATTGAGTTTCCAATATTAGTACTCCTTGCATACTTCGATCAAATTATTGCTCTGCTTACTTTAAGTTTCTTAGGAATCCTTCCATGGATGTATTTTTTAAGACCTAGCTCGCCTTGTTCTGCTTTTAAAGCAGTAAAGAAGCTTTCTCAAGAAAATAAGAGTCAAAAAGAGTTTTCATTAGAAAAGAACTCTTAGACCTTTTCTTTTTTTATCAAATTCATCATAATAGTAGGTTCAAGCTCATAGAAGATAACCTATACTGAGAGATTAGATTAAATTTTACTTCAATTAGCACTATGTCCTCCCCAAAACATCAATCATTTTAGGAAATAGTAAAATATAAATCATCTCAAAAAATTCCTTACCTTAAAGTTGTAAGAATTCTTTCATATTAAAGAAACGCTTCACCACTATGTAAGATAGTGAACTTGTTGGAAGAGTGTTTAACACTTGTACAACACCCGTAAAACCACACTAGTTACTTTCACGTCTTTCTAATAAAGAGATGTTTTTATAAGAAACTTTCAAAATGTGCTTGTTTTTCAATTTTAGAACCACCAAGAGCATTCTTAAAAATCACTTACTAGATGAAAACAGAATTTTGAATGAAGGATTTGTGGGAATTAGAAATAAGCACTATGTCTAGTTATTGTTACATAGTAGATGAATTCAGATTTTCCTTCTTGAAGACAAATTTAATTTCCCAACATGTTTAAATATCACTTTATCAATAATTAAGTGCAGTAATTACAGGGAATGGAGCTGATATTTTGATGAAGAAAAATCTTGAAAATGAAGAAAAATTACCTAGGCAAGAGTTAAAAACAGGGGATAGATTGCAAACTTTGTTGCAATCCAAACAAGATTCAACATACAGTTTGTCTCAATATTTATTACTGCCCATATGGCCTTTAGCAACATTCCTTTTCATAGGTTTTCTAGAGAGTTATCCACTTATAGTGCAAATGCTTGCGAGAATTGTTCTGATTTTGGTAATCTTCGCACTTCTCATAGCATATCTCTTAACCAAGAAAAAAGATGTTCTTTACATGATAATCTCGTACATTATTGAGTTTCCAATATTAGTTCTTCTTGCCTACTTTGATCAAATAGTAGCTTTGCTTACTCTGCGCGTTTTAGGTTTTCTTCCTTGGATTCAAATTCAAAGGAGGAAGTATCCCTTTTCTTCTCCAACAGATTCAAAGAAAAATATTGAAAATGAAGAAAAATTACTTAGACACAATAGCGAATCTAGTACAAAGTTGCATATAGTGTTGCACACAAAACAGTATTCACTATACAGCATGTTTCAACATTTATTGCTAGCTATTGCACCTCTAGCATTTTTCCTTTTCTTGGGTTTTCTAGAGAGCTATCCATTCATAACGCAAATGCTTGCGAGAATTGTTCTTATTCTATACATTATAGTGATGCTTGTAGTCTATCTCAAAACTAAGAAAAGAGACTTTTTTTACATGATAATCGCTTTTATTATTGAGTTTCCTATATTAGTTTTCCTTGCCTACTTCAATCAAATGGTAGCTTTGCTTACTCTAACTGTTATTGGTTTTCTTCCCTGGATCTACCTTCGTATAGGGATTATTCGTTCTTCCTCTCTTACAGAGTCAAAGAAAAATATTCAAGCAAATGAAAGTCAAGATGAGTCTTCAATAGAAAACAATTCTTAGGCTTATTCCTTTTTTAATAAATTCGCCATTATAGTATGTTCATTCTCTTCGAAAATAACATAAATGAGATTTTGAATTAAATTTCAATCTTTGAGCTCTTCTCCACCTATATGAATAATTTTATTCACAGCCTTGTAAGATGGGGAGTATACTAAAAGAGTGTTAAACACCTGTAAAACGCACGTAAAACCATACTAGCTGTTCTGACGTCCTTACAAGAAGATACCTTATCAGATGTAATATAAGCAGTAGAAGGATAGAAGAAAGAAAAAAATGTATGGTTTCCTAATAAGATAGATAGGAAAAATGGCTAAAACTTTATAGGTGTGAATTCTCAATTGCAAGCATTATGCGTTTTAAGCTTTTCACAATTAAGTTCATTGCAGGTCTCTCAGTATCTGTGTTTATAGCTTTATTCACGTTTAATAGTCTCTTTTTATATAGCTTGAGCTGGAGTGGTCCATATCCAGTTGAATTTGAAACAGATGACCTGGAACATATTTACTATGATACTTTTCGTCCACTGCAAATCATCCAGACTGATACTGAACACTATGTAGCAATTTTCCTATGGGATTCCAGCCACAATTATGATATTAATTATCTCTGTGAAAGTAAGGATCTAAAAACATGGACATCCTTAAGAGATGTTGAATCCATAATACCTATCAATTATGCTTCGCCAAGTTACCCTTGCGAACTTACTCAATTGAATAATGGAAATCTATTTTTTACAAGAGCTATTCAAGAAGCGGAAGGGTATATCAAAATAGGTTACCGTGAGTCAGCAAATGGGGAATCATGGGATTCACTCAAAGAAGCATATCTAAACCTCACTCGTGCAAATATTCTTCGCTATATATTTTACCACGCAAGCATTCTGGTGTTTGAAGAAGGTACAAGCACCAAATATCTATTAGTTGAAGATGCTTGGAATAGTTATTATGGAGAAAACAGATTGATTTTAGGACATATTGAAGAGTCAAATGAAACTTTTATAATAGAAGATATAGAATACTTTGCAGAAGACAAGTATTTCAGAGACTGTATGCTTTGGAATGATAAGCCTACTATTCTCTATGAGAAATACGATGATGTAAACAAAATGGGTATAGCTATCTATAATAACAGTCAATGGAATTATTTTGAAACAGAAAATGTAGATGATGACTATTACTACGAGTTATTAGTGTGTGAAGATGTTTTACATGTTATTTATGATACATCAACTGAGCATCTTCAAATCGCAGAGATTGACATCAATTATCAAGATATGAGTTGGCAAAAAACAAAGACAAAAACTATCACCCAAAGTGCTTTTTTTAGATCTGTTTGTGATGTTGAAAATAGTAATCAGAAGGCAATAATACAAACTGATTATTCCACACTCATAGGTTATTATATTGAAGAGTTTGATATGAGTCAATTGGGTGACTACATTATCAAGATTACGCTATTCCTACTTGTTCTTGTTATACCGCTTGTCTTCAATAGGATCAAAGAAAGAAGGAAACAAAAGGAGGGTAAATCATGAGAAACATAATCGCAAAGAATCTCAAATTAATAACGCTTGTGAATAGAATTCAGTTTTTTCTAATAATCATCCTTCTAGGATTTATTCCGTTATTCTTACAGGAAAGATATTACAATGGGGAATTAATAGAATCTAAAAGTGTTTTCTTTTTCTTCGATAGGGGAGATGAATTTTCAACTAGCTTTTTGGCAATAATTTTTGTGTGTTTTCTTTTACTAACATTGGTCTTCAAATACAAAAATATGATTTTCGAGATTCTAGTAACCACATTACTAATGACAATGATTATAGTACCAATTATGTACAAAATCAGTGATAGTCACTTTTATGCAAATATCGTAAGATTAAGAGTTGGTTATTTCTTATTGCTGTTTTCTGTTTTAGTGAACTTGGCAACGTATATTTTTAACACAAAATTATCAGAACAAAAAACAGCTATGCCTATAGATAAGGAAAAAGCTACAAATTCGAGTAAAACTAAATTAATAAGACATATGCTAGCAATGTATTTATTTTCCGCGTTTCCCATAATGATTCGTTATAAGGATCTACAGAACATTGCTAGAGTGGGTTTATTTTTCTTTGCTGAAAGCTCAGGACACTTTGATATAAGTTTTATTCCATCTTTGGGGGAATCGTTTTTCTTATCCTTACGTTCAAATCTTGACGGTTCAATTGGTATGAACATGTGGCTAATTAATGAAATAATCATTGTTTTAATGATATTCCTTCTACTCTTAGAAAGATGGAAGTTTAACTTTAAAAATGTCAAAATCAATATTAAATATATTTTTGGTGTTCTTGTAATATTATTTGTAATTTTTGCAGCGATATTTCACAGTTATGTAGCTTCTGGAAATTTATCTTTTCTCTATTCCCTAATTGCACCTATGTTGCTCTATCTTCTATGCCCTTGGATTCTTCTGCCATATTTCCTCATGATGACAGATGAAAAAGAACAATCTATGATGAAATTAGGTTTTGGCTTCTTTTTACTACAAAACATTATCACGACTATAGCTTTTAATCTAGGAACTTCAACAATCTTAGAATTTAGAGAGTTTTATACAGGTCCTCGATATACAGCACAATTTACCTTAAATGTCCTTGTTCTACCATTCATTGCAACTAAAATTTTCTTAAATAGGAAGAGAGAAAAAGAATCTCTATCCATAGAAGAAGGTTGATTTTTCTAGAGAAGATTGAAAACAATTGATTATTCATTAGAGTAATTCAATTTAACTCCACATTTTTGACATT
>JAGXNV010000015.1 GCA_019894795.1 Candidatus Heimdallarchaeota archaeon
TTGCATACGTTTTTTTTGCTCCTTCAATACAAACGATGTCACCTGTACCTATTTTCAAATCATCAGCTACATCTTGAGATATTCTAACAATACCTCTACCAACATCTCTCTGAAGAGCTTCTTTTACTCTCAATTGTGTACCTTTATCTTCACTGTTAACTGACATATAATATCACCATAATCAAAAAATTAGCTAATGGAAATGTCTTCTCCATTGCTATTACTTTCTTTAAGTATTTTCAGTTTGACCTCTAAAATTCCATTCCTCATGGATGCTTCAATCTTATTTTGTTTATCTATATCGTACTCAATTGGAATTTTAGTATCAATCTGTTTCTTACCATTTTCTGCAGTTATAACCAGCTGATTTTTGACAAGTTTTATTTTTACTTGATCCTTGCTAAAACCTGGAAGCTCAACTATCAGATATAGTTGATTTTTCTCTGGGTCAACCTGTAAATCATATGCAACTTGATGTGGGTCTTTTATATCATGATTAGTTGTCTTTGTTTCTCTCTCCACTCCTGAGGTGAGTTGAGGTTTACTACTACTCCCAATCACTCTTTCAATGCCTGGAAAGATTTCTGCAAACCGCTTTAAAGAGCGAGAGAAAAGCTCTGCATCCCAATCAAATGTTTTATTGAGATTTAGAATTCTTTCAATATACTCTTTTCCAAATTCATCCGGGATTTCCCCTATCTCTCGATAGTTTTCTTTACCTTCAGAATCTCGGTCATAATCGTACCCATATTCTTTTTTGACACCATTTACATTTGAAAAGAATCTAACTTTTCTGAACTCTTCATTGAATCCTTTGCGGTAAATGTCTTTATCTTTATCTTTATCGTTTTCATTATTCATAATTTCTCGCCTCATTATTTATTTCAGTAGCATACTCGTGGTATTGAACTACATGTATACTACCTCCCTATATTGATATATAAATCTTTCTAAACATTGATTCATTTTACATACAATATCTGTAAGAAAAAAAGGAATATACAGAAGACCACGGATGTTAGCAGATGAATCCTCAATGAGTGCAGTTGCTACTACAACCTACCATACTCCTGTATTGAATAGGTAAGCAAGACTGAAAGAAGTTATTGTTAATAAAAAGAAAACTATAAGACTAATCCATCCACCCTTTTTCTTAAGGGAATTGATGAATAAAGATAAACATAAAATTTTACTAGATTTGATGAGAAATATAAACACATAAGGGTGAAGTGAATCATATCTATGATTATTTCTTATCAAGTACTTCTTTCAATTGTCCATAAAGTGTATTGCTTCTATCATAGAAACCCTTGGTATGATAAGCATTCGTCAAACTCAAAATGTGTCTATCATAGTGGTGTCCCCATTCGTGAATTAATGTGCGGAGAAAAGTTTTCGGAGCAACATATTTTTGTTTTTTAGCAGTCCTACTAAATACTGAAATGGAGTATTTTTTCAGAGTGTCACCTCTTGTTCTGTATAAACCATAGTATTGACCTCCAGATCTTGTTAGACGCCGCTTCCCTCCTGTATGTACTGTCAACTGTGGGAGGTTGTACATAGAATTTAGCTCAGAAAGAAGGAGGTTAGAATATTTATTAATCGCTTCATCATCACCAAGCTTTAAAGAATCACCCAACTTCATCGTAGTCTTTTGTAGAAGCTTGATGGATGATTTGACAAGAGGTTTCATTGCAGCTGTTTTTGATTTTTCATAGTCTTTAGTTTGAGAAGCTGACCATTTTTTCTTAGAATTCTTCTTTGTTGAAGTTGGTTTAGGAGGTTCCAACCTTGGAGTTGTAAGTGAATAAGGTACTCTAAATTTCAACGTGTCTGTATCAACTGTAACAGTTTTTTTGTTGAATCTCTTTACTACACCTGTAAATGTTTCACCTTTATAGGGAAAACTTATCCTAATCTCTTCACTCATATCTATTCCCCTTAACTTTAGAGAGAAACTGAATTTTTAATTTCTGTAATTCTCTGATGATATTTACAAATCATCTATGCTTAAGTTCATCTAACATTTTTTCTGTCTCTGGTATTGATAAACCTGTTTTTTCATTTAATGACACAAGTAAATTTCTGATATGATAAGCTGTTTCTATTATTTGTTCCTTCGCTTCTTCTCTAAAACCCATTTCCTTAGAGCCCGATTTAATGGTTAGAATTACTTCAAATAATCTATAGCAGATTGAAAGAATTATAAAGTAATTTATCTCAGATGGAAGTTTTCCTGATATTTGTTCATAGATCCGAAGGAATGCTTCTTCTATTTCCCTTGAAGTATACGCTTCTATAAGCATTAATGTCCATCCCAAATCTTCACGATAATCACCTATGTAGGCACCAGGCCAATCGATAACGAATCCTTTTCCTCTCGAGTCTAGAACGATATTATGAGGATGAAAATCACTATGTACTATAGCGATTTTTTCCAAAGAAGCTTTGTCTCTGTTTTCTTTCAACCATTTTAACAAAGGTAATAGTTCAATAATTTCATGATCCAATATCTCTTTTTCAAGTTTTTTCAACGAACTATCAATAAAAAAATACGGACTTTCTTCTTCAGTATACCTTGTTTTATTTGCTAATATTTTCCAATCGATTTCATGTAGTTGCACAAATAAACCAGCAAAGAGGGGTAGAATTTCCTCAGATAGGGTTTCTTGATCGTTTTCTTCTATAGCTCTAACAAAATTCTCTCCCATATCCTTTCCTAATATTCTTTCCATAATTATGAAAGGGTGTCCAAGTACTTCTTCATCAAGCTCAAGAATATGCGTTTTGGGAACAGGATATCCTGATTTAAAGAGAGTTTGTAGCACTTCAAACTCATGTTTAGTCTTTGTTACCATTTTCTTTCCTGGATACATTCTAAGTATTAGGTGCTTTATATTTTTGTCATCGTTGCCTTCTCGATAGAGCTTAAAAGCAAATAGTTCTGTTTGCCATCCTTTAGCTAATGACTGAATGTCTTCAACAACAAACGTATCCTCCGAATTATAATGCTTTTTAATGTAATTTTCAAGAATCTTTCCTATACGCAATGCTGATAAGTTCATTTGCATCCAACTACTTGCTGATACTTTAAATAGTCAAAAAGTAGAAAAGGCTTGTGATAAAATGAAAATCGTCATTTCTAAACACAATGAAGAATGGACTGGCATTCTCTTGAATAATGAACAATTGTTCTATTCACACTATTCCTTTAAAAACAAAAATGAAGCAATAAATTATCTCTCTAAGATTGCTAAAGAAGAAGTAATAGTTGAAGAGTCAGATCATCCTATAATTGATATTATCAATGGAATCGTAGATGGAATTTCATTTGACCTACCAGTGATTGATTTTGATTTCGGTGGTTTTACAAAAAAAGAGATTGATGTGATGAAGGCTCTTCTAAAGGTTCCAGCTGGAGAAGTTGTATCTTATGGGGAATTGGGAAAAAGAGCTGGAATCCCAAATGGTGCAAGATTTGTAGGGAACGTTATGGCTAAAAACAGATTTGGACCAATTGTACCATGTCATAGAGTTATTCTCTCAAATGGACGAATGGGTAAATTTGCTGGAAGAGAAAATCACCCAATGAAAAGAAAAATGTTAACTCAAGAAGGAGCGAAATTCAAACCTTAAATTATGCTTTACTCAATTTTTTAATTTTTTTGAGTGCAATTTTGTTTATTTTTTACTTTGTGATTTCTAGCTTGGTTAGAATTTTTTCTACTATTGAATCAAATGCTTTTTTTGTTATATCATTTGATAATACAGCAGGTCTTCCTCTATCTCCTGCTTCACATATATCTGCAATAAGTGGGATACTACCTAAGAAGTTCAAAGATAGTTGCTCTGCAAAATTCTTTCCTCCATCCTTCTTGAAGATGTTTGTTTGTTCTCCACAATGCGGACAGACGAAACCAGACATATTCTCAACTACACCGATAATGGGCACATTTGTAACTTCTGCAAAATTCACCGATTTACTGACGTCTAAAAGAGACACATTTTGAGGAGTTGTTACTACTACCATACCATTAAGATCTTTGATTGTTTGAACAATGGATAAAGGTTCATCACTACTGCCAGGAGGTAAATCTACAATCAGAAAATCCAGCTCTCCCCAGTGTACATCTGCAAGAAGTTGTTTTAGGGCTTTAATTTTCATTGGACCCCTCCAAATTAACGCTTTACTTTTATCTTGAAGTAGAAATTCCATAGAAACGATTTTCACTTTTTCTGCCTCTATTGGAATAATTTTATCATCTTTTGCAGTTATCTGATCATCTTCAACACCAAACATGAGTGGAATGTTTGGTCCAGTAACATCTGCATCTAACACTCCTACTTTGTATCCTCTATTTGACAGTGTTTGAGCAATATTTACTGTGACTGTTGTCTTACCAGTTCCACCTTTCCCTGATAGTACTGCTATTTTGTATTTGATCTTTGAAAGTACATCTTCAATTTTCTTATCTTCTTCAGTTTGAATATTAGCTTGCATTTAAATCCCTTGAATGTATAATTGGCTAATATTTAAGCTCTTAAAAATTCAGTGATATATCTATAATATATTTTCCATGTATAAATTTTTAAACTCTTGTTAAACTAAAGATTTGAGCAGCACAAACCTCTTTTAAGTGAATGACAATGACGGAAACTAAGTATGATGTTGTTATAATTGGTGCGGGAATCTTTGGTATGGCTTCCGCATATTATTTGCTAAAAAATAATAACGAATTGAAAATTCTTGTTATTGATAAAGCTGCATCTGCTGGAGCTGGAAATACTGCACAATCTGCTGCAATGTATAGAGATACATTCTCTTCAGAAGTCAACCTAATCTTGAGTAGTACAACTAGAGACTTTTTCAGACATGTTCAGAACAATTTAAACATTAATCTGTCCATGAAAGATATCACTTATCTCTGGTTGATGGATAGAGAGAAATTTGAAAGAAACAAGCATGCAATTGAAACGATGCTTGAAAATAATATCCGAATTGATATTTTAGATAAAAATGAAATAAAACAGAAAATTCCTGAATTAGTAACAGATTTTGATGAAAATGAGAATGTAAATCTTCTTGGATTAAAAAACATTGATTATGGAATTCTTGGGTATGATTGTGGGGAATTGGATGCAGATAAAATTACAAGAGATTTCTATGAAAGTGAATTTAAGAAGTTAGGTGGAGAGACTTTATACTCAACAAGAATTAAGAAGTTTGTTTTAGAACCAGTTGGGGAAACTCTTGGAATTCCAGGAGAGCCTGTTGGTTGGCAAAATAAGAGGGTAGGGGCAGTAGAAACGCAAGATGAAACAAAAATTATCGCAGACACCTTTATACTTGCTACAGGTCCTTGGGCCAATGAATTATTGCTTCCTATAGGTATTGATAGTCATGCACTAGCATTAAAAAAATCACTTTATAGGGTTCAAACTACTAGATTAGCTGGTTTGCTGGATAATGAACATTTCAATGAAGAAAGAACAATTCCATTTATGATATTTCCCATTCATGGAATCTATGTTAAACCAGTGAAATATAATAACAGTGTATGGATTGGTGGTGGTTCAACAATCGGTCACCCTTATGTTATGTCATGCCCAGATAGTTATACACCAGGAGAAAATCCATTAGATGACACACAAGCTGATCCGCGAGATTATGAATATGATCAATATCTTATTCTTTCTGAATATTTACCTGTCCTAAAGGATCAACCATTAACCAATCAATGGTCAGGATTCTATGCCATAAATACTATTGATAAAAATCCTGTGGTTTTCAAACCTGCAGGTATTGAAAGTTTAATCATTGTCACTTCTGGCTCCGGTAGCGGAATAATGAAGTCCGATGCTGTGGGAAGAATAGCTGATGCATTGTACCGTGGAAAAGAATTTGCTGAACTCTATGGAGGAAAAAAATTTAAGGTTTCACGACTTGGATTGATTGCAAGAGACATTGATAAGGAATATTTTGTTATTTAAAAATAAAATTAAACGTTTTCTTCATTCCTTAAATTCGTATTAAATCTATACACCTTTCGTTTTAGTTTCTCCTCATCTTCATCAGTGATATCTTCCAGAAAGTTCCACATGAGGGACCTTTCTTCCTTTTTGGAAAAGTAATTGGGTATTTGTGAACCTATAACAACCGCAGTTGATTTTTTGACATCTATTTTAGGAACAGATTTTGAGTGAACTAGACCATAACCTTCTATCTCCATGGTTTGCAGTTTATCTTTGTGCTGGGGGTATATAGAGATCATGTGATTAACCGTTTGACAATAGGTATCTTTCAATTTGAGGGTGTAGCCTAATTTTCTGATTTTAGATATATACCCCTTACGTATTAGCTCAATCTGTCTCTTCTTCATCTCATTATAACTAAACGATTTCCCTGTACTCAAACCTTCCATATTATTCTTTAATATTTCAAAGTGAGTTTGTGCTAATTTTTCATGAATTGAAGCAAGTAAATTATCAAGGATTGCCAAAAAATGCGTGGTGATTTGATTCCGTGTAAAGTGCTTATTATCATTAATACGATTAACAATGAGTAATAATTGTAGATTCTCAAATTGAGTGACAGCTTGAACAAGGAATTCTTGCTTAATATGATCTAGAAGAATTGAAATAATCTCATCTAAACATTCTTGAACTCGCTCTTCTTGTCTTTCTAATGACTTCAAAAATTTTTCTTTTGTATCAACTTGTACATTAATTAAAGAAGATATTAGATCTTTTTTCAAAATCTTATTTTCTTCTCTAATTGCATCTACCATTCCATATCCTCAAACCTTAATCCGCAATTTCATTTATATACGCGTTAAATATTTTGAGAAATTACAAGTGATAGGATATCTATATAAGATAATAATTGCATTATTTATGTAGAATGGTTTTTAGAAAGTGGAAAAAACGAAAATATGAGAGAGAGATGGAGAAAAAAAGAAAGGATCACGAGATATTGGATAGAGCTTTCAAAAAGAAAATGAAAAAAGGATATGAGGAAGGTTTGAGACAAAACCTCCAATTCCGTTCAAGATAATTCTATTAGTAAATGGTTTAAATTAGTCCTACTCTCTCATTAAACGATTTTATTAATTTATCAATTTCAACTGATTGCTCTTGTATCTGTTTCCAGTAATTTGGGTCATACCACTGTTGATTAAGTTCATCTACACCTTTACCTTGCTGTTCTACCCACGTATAATACTTCAAATGGTGTATTCTTTTACGTTGTAAGTAATTCAGTTCTAGCATGTTATCCATTTTTTGGCCATCTAGATTTGTATAATAAGCTTTTAACGCACTATCACGAGTAAATGCTCCAAATGTGTTTCTAGCTTCAACTAATCTTGATTGGTAAAGCTCCATAGAATCAGTGAATACTGTAAAAACAACATCTTTTTCTGTTAACTCATAATATTTAGCGAATTTAATAGCCATTAGCAAATTTGCGATACTAGATATACCTAATAGATGAAGTTGATTTATTACGTCTTCCTGAACCCCGATTTCTTTCAAATATTTATGTCCTGCTGGTTCATTGAACAATCTCATCAACTGAAATGTGTCATTATCGTCTATTGCGATTATCATGTCTGTATTTTTCACATTATGAATCCAAGGAATGTGCTTATCCCCAATTCCCTCTATTGTGTGAGCACCATAACCATTCAATAACATAGTTGGGCACTGTAAAGCTTCTCCTGCAGCAATCTTCAAATGTGGAAACTTCTGCTTAAGATAATCACCACAACCAAGCGTTCCTGCAGATCCAGAAGTTAAAACTAAACCTGCAAAATTACTGGAACTACAATTTGTATTTACTACTTCTTCAATTGCGTGACCGGTTATATCATAATGCCACAGATAGTTACCAAATTCTTCAAATTGATTAAATACGGCGATATTTTCCCTTGTTCTTCGTAGTTCCCAAACCTTGTCAAAAATTTCCTTAACGTTGCTTTCACTGCCTGGAGTTTTTATTATCTCTCCTGCTACTGATTTGAGCCATTCAAATCTCTCTTTTGACATCTCTTCTGGAAGGATAGCTATGGATTCGCATGATAACAAAGTTGCATCATAAGCTCCTCCTCGACAATAATTGCCTGTACTAGGCCAAACAGCTTTATGATTTTTAGGATTAAACTGACCAGTTATTAAACGTGGAACTAAACAACCAAATGTTGCCCCAACTTTGTGGGCTCCTGTAGGAAAGAATTTTCCAACTAAGGCAATTATTCGAGCTTTTACTCCAGTTAACTCTGAAGGAAGTTCAATGTAGTTAACACCATTAAAACCTCCTCCTTTTTCTGTTGGCTCATTTTTCCATGTAATCCTGAAAAGATTTCTAGGATGAACGTCCCATAAACCTACTTCTTCAAGTTCTTTCAGAATCGTTGAGGGAATCTTTGTTGGATCTTTCTGCTGTTCAAAAGTTGGAATAATTATATCCTTTTCTTGCGATCTTTTAATTGAATCCTCTAAATCAATATCATTTAGTGTTAGATCTATCATTATTTTGTTAAAACTTCTAACAATCTTTAATTTTTCGAAACAAAGCAAATTTATAATAGAGATTTATAATATAATAGGAAATGTTGCAAATATGGCACTCAAGGGTAAAGGAAAACAAAACATCTGGGATGAGATGGGTAGAATAAAAGAAGAACTAGTGAACCAATACGAATCAAAAACACCCATATCAAAGAAACACTTTGAAGAAGCAAAAAATTGGCTTCCTGGTGGTGGAACAAGAAACCTTGCTCATTTCTATCCTTACCCTTTCTTTGTAGTTAAGGGAGAAGGGTGTTACCTATACGATGTTGATGGTAATGAGTATATTGATGTGTTAAATAGCATGACAGTTAACATTCATGGACATGCTCACCCAGAAATTGTTAAAGTATTGCAGAAACAAGCTAGTGAAGGGACAGCTCATGCAGCTCCGATGGAACTCCAATATAAACTAGCAAAAATTATTTGTGAACGGACCCCTTCGATAGAGATTATGAGATTTTGTAATTCTGGTACAGAAGCAACAATGTTTGCAATTAGGGCCGCTCGTGAGTATACCAAAAAAGACAAGATTATCAAGACAGAAGGCGGATATCATGGTTCGCACGATTATGTGGAAGTTAACATAACTCCAAACCTTACTGCAGGAGACTTACCAATACCAACTGTGGAAAAAGGAGTACCTAAAACGATTTTGCAAGACGTTTTCATAGTTCCATATAATGATTTAGAAGCTGCAGAGAAAATAATGAAAAAACATCATAAAAAAATTGCTGCAATGATTCTTGAACCTATTATGGGTTCAGGAGGAGGTGCTATTGCAACAAAAGAGTATCTGCAAGGTTTACGTGATCTAACTAATAATTACAATATACTCCTTATTTTTGACGAAGTTATCACTTTCAGAATTTCAACTGGAGGTGTTCAAAAATACTATGGTGTAACTCCTGATTTGACAGCACTTGGAAAAACTATCGGTGGTGGTTTACCCGTTGGAGCTTTCGGCGGAAAACATGAGATAATCGATCAGTTTAATCCTACAAAGAAGGATTTTATCACACATTCAGGTACTTTCAGTGGTAATGCGATGACTATGGTTGCTGGGTTAAAAGCAATGGAATTATACAATCAAGCTGAAGTTGAAAGATTAACTAAATTAGGCGATAGATTAAAAGAGGGCCTACGTAGAGTGTTAAACGAGCTTGACATAAAAGGACAAGTCAATGGTTTACAATCTTTAATCTATGTTTATCTCTTTGATGAACCTATTATAGATGGTCGCCAAACTGTTTTCAAACTAATCCCAACTTTAAATTTCTCAAAATACCTAACCCTTGCCTTAGCTATAAATGGGATTTATGCAGTATCTAGAGGGATAACAGCTTTTATTTTATCAACTCCGATGAATGAGGAAGTTATTGATGAAATAATTTCTCGATACAAGAAAGCAATGTTAATGGTTTTACCTTTATATAACCAAAGTAAGGAATACGAAGGCTTTGCATCCATTATTTTTGCTATGCTTAAGTCCTTGAACAATAATCCTGAATTTGCTCAAAAATATAAGCAAGATAATTATTCATTTCTACTTGTAGCAGAAGAAGATCCTAAAGCAATTAAACTAAGAATACAGGACGGTTTTATTAAATTTGAACAGTTTGATAACTCAAAGATGAACGTAAAACAAGCTAAAAAAGAGTGTGATGGAGCAATAATTACATCCACTGCAACTTTTATTGGATTCGGTTCAGGAAAAGTAAACCCCATTAAAGCTATATTAACAAGAAAATTGAAAATTAAGGGATTGAAATATATTCAACTGTTTACAAAATATTTCAAATTACTTTGAATCCCCTATTTTTTTCTTTGAAAACAAGGCTAATACTTTATTTACAAGTAGTTTCCTTCCTTATCATGGTAAGTCTGTGTGCTAGATTCTTTGTTGGAATAATGAAGCTAATGTCAATGAAAAATCATGGATTTCTAGATATAGAGAAAAGTCGAAAAGATCTTGAAAATCAAGTATTTCTCTTTAAAACCCCAAGAAATGTGAAAGTTGAACAAGTTTTAGTTGAAGAATTATCAGCGGAGTGGTTGCGTCCAAAGGATTGTCAGACAGATCGTGTTATTATCTATCTGCATGGAGGATCTTATAATGCGGGGTCATTAAGAACTCATCGAGGTCTTGCAGCACGAATTGGGAAAAGTGCAAATTCTTTAGTATTATCATTGGATTATCGTCTTGCTCCAGAAAATCCTTTTCCTGCAGCTGTTACAGATGTTGTTTTGGCTTATAAATGGTTGATAGAGAAAGAAGGATTTGATCCAAAGAAAGTAATGATTTCTGGCGATTCATCCGGCGGGGGATTGGTGCTATCAGCTCTATTGAAAATTAAGGAAGATCAATTACCTTTTCCAGCAGCAGCTATATGTCTCTCACCTTGGACTGATCTAGCGAATACCGGTGATTCTATAAAGACGAAAGCAAAAGTAGAAATTATGCTCACAGAAGAAGAGTTAAAACAATCAGCTGAGATTTATGCAAAAAATGAAGATGTTAAACATCCCTTGATATCACCTTTATATGCTGATTTGGCTGGTTTACCTCCCATATTGATCCAAACAGGGACAGCTGAAATGTTACTCGATGATTCGATACGTTTCGTTCATAAAGCTGAAGAAGCAAAAGTATTGATTGAGCTTGATTTGTGGGACAACATGTTTCATGTTTTCCAAATTTTTGGAAACCTCATACCTGAAAGCAAAAAAGCCATTGTAAAGATTGGAGAATTCGCAAAAGCGAATTTTTCCTAAACTTGTTCTTTCTTTATTTTAAAATTCCAACTCTTACATTTTCAAATCTAGTTGGAGCAATCCCGTGTCCGACATATGCTGCTTGTCCGGGTTCTCCCTTTCCACAATTTGGTGTTCCAAAAATCTTCCAATGTTCCTTGTTACACACACCACTTACGCTTCCCCAGAATTCCGGTGTTATTCCTTCATATGTTGGATTTTTAATCATCTCAGTCATTTCACCATTCTCAATTTTCCAACCTATTTCAGTACCAAATTGAAAATTCATTCTTATATCATCTATACTCCAGCTTCTATTCGTTTCTAGGAAATAACCTTCCTTTGTATCTTTAATTAATTCCTCAAATTCCCAATCTCCAGGTTCAAGGTTAACATTAGTCATCCTTACTATTGGTATCCTATCATATCCCATAGATCTTGCAGCACCTGAGCTTCTCTCTAAACCTATGGTTTTAGCTGTTTCTCTAGATGACATGAAACCTGTAAACACACCTTTATCCACAAGTGTATTTCTCTGCGCTTGAACTCCTTCGTGATCATAGTAAAATGTACCTAAACCACCGGATACAGTTGCATCAGCAACCATTGTTACTAACTCATTTCCATATTTGAAATCCTTATTTAATAAATCGGGGGTGAGAAAACTTGTACCTGCATATGCAGCTTCATATCCTATTGCTCTATCGAGTTCTGTTGGGTGGCCGCAGCTTTCATGTACTTGAAGTGCAAGTTGAGAATGTCCAAGTATAATCGTTGCTTTTTCACTGGGCATCTTTTCTGCTTTCAGTAATTGTGTTGCTTCTTTAGCAGCTGTTTCTGAAATATCAACTAGGTTTAAGCTTTCAAAGTATTCATAACCTTGTGTATGGAAATCTCCTCTGAAACTTGCTGGTAAACTCCTTGTTTGAACCTCTCCTCCTTCAACAGCGGTAGCTGCTACTCCTCCTCCACAAAATACGATAGTTTGATCAATTTTCGTTCCTTCTGTTGTGTAAAGAACCATGCGATCTTTTCTGCTGACATAATGACTAGTTGCAACTTTTATTCTTTCTGAAACGTTTCGGATTCGTTTTACGCATTCCTGAAGTACATCCATTTTTTCATTTAATTCAACTACAAAAGGATCCTTTTTCATTGGCGTTTTTACAGTTTCTTCATGTATAGGTTCATCTGCAAGTTCGATGTCAAATTTCTTAACAAGAGAAGAAGCTTTAGCAATTCTTACAGCACTTTCAACTAACTCTGTTATTCTGTCTCTTGTCAATTCATTTGTACTTGCAAAACCCCAGCTTTTGTTGACTAGACATCTTATTCCTATTCCAACCTTATCCAAGCGACTCATACTGTCAAGAGTTTCATTTTTGTATGAGATTTCTTCCATCTGAGTATTCATGAATTTAACATCTGCATACTCAACATTGTTTTTTTCACAGCACTTGATTCCATAAGATACAAGATTAGCAATGTTTTCGGTTTCATCTCGCATAACTTCAAATTTTTACACTTGTTAAAAACCTTTTTCCAAGCAAATAAATTTCTTTCAATTGCAGTTGCTTAGTTGAATCCCTTAAGGAGATAGCTCAGTTCCTCAATGTCACCTATAACTCCTTTTCTTTTGAATAGTCCCTTTATTGGAATTGCATTGCCAATAGCAAAGTCTTCACTTTCAGCTATTTTTGCCAAACCTTCTTTCGCTATTTGTATTTTCTCTAAATAGTATGAACTTCTTATCAACTCATAGATTGGCATAATTGTTACTTCGATAATTTCTAGGGATGTTCTGAAAGCTTTTAACAATAAAGTTGGTTTTTCATAAAGAGTATTAAACGCAATCTTTTCTTCTATTGTACCAAATATTTTTGCTAAACAGATAATCTCTCTTTCTATTTTCGAAATCTCATTTTTATCCTCTACAGGTTTTTTCTTTACTAATATGTTATTTAATGCTTTTAAACTGCTATAAAATGATGTTTCATCGATGGAATACACCTTAACCTTCTCTCTCGTGTAAGGTTGTATACCCTTCGAGTTATCTACTAAATAGTAACTTTCTTTGATTAACCCTTCAACCGCATTATGGAAAAACACAATTTTATTGATAATTTTTTTATTGTCTTTGTGCCTCTTTGAAAGGATATTTGTTAGTTCATCTATTTTGTTAATATACATAGATAATTGGTCGAATTCAAAAGGTGTTAATTCGCCATCTTCGAGAATATTGTCAATTTCCCAGCTGTAATCTAGACATTTTAGAAGCGTTGATTCAAGATTCAGAAAAGTTGCTGATTCACTTTTAGAAAACCCAAAATTGCCAGTTCGGAAGTTTTCAGCAATAACACTAATGTTTGCTATCTCTTCTAAACATTCTTCAGAATATTCACTAAAAGAATTATCATCAGTCATTGTAGACACATATCTTTTGTGAAATTAAGGTGTTTTTTCCTTTAAAACCTTTGCAAATGCTTTGATTAAAAGAAAAAAGCAACATCCCCCCTAAATTGAGAAGCTTTCTATTATTGATTCAAGTATTAAATTGGCAAAAGTAATAACCTTATCTTTCTCCGTATATTCATCCGTAACATGCAGTTGATCAAGGTTACCTGGACCTATTATTACAAATGGGGTGTTATTATCTGGCACTAACATCGCTCCATCTGTTCCATAGTTAACGCCTATGAGCTTCTCCTTACCGTATTTTTGTGCTTTCTTTGTAAGTATATCAAAGAATTTTGGATGGTCTTGTAGCTCTATAGCTGGGACTTCGTGAATGATTTCAAAACTAACCTTAGCTTTACTTTCAATATTTACAGAGTTCACTATTTCATTGATTTTTTCTTTTACAGCTCCTCGTAATTTATCTGCTACTACCCTATAGTCACATTCGAATTCACAATATTCTGGAACTACATTAATTAACGTTCCCCCACCAATCTTTCCTATATTAAGCGTCGATTGCCCAAGAATCTTATGTTCATAATCCGGAATAGCTGCATTCATTAATGGGATTATTTTTGCTGCTGTTTCAATCGCATTTATACCAAGATGAGGTGTTGAACCATGAGCGGATTTCCCTTCAACTTTAATTTTCACCCATAGAGTTCCCTTCTCAGCAATTGCAACCTGCAAATCTGTAGGCTCACCAATTACAACAAACTCACAATCTTTCATAATCCCTGATTCTTTAGCAACAACTGCCCCGTCCATACCAATCTCTTCATCAGCTGTTCCAAGGAAAACGATTTTTTTGCTCAATTTAACATTGTTTTCTTTCAGATATTTCATAACGGCAATGAAAGCAGCTACTGCACCTTTCATGTCAGTCGCTCCACGACCATAAATCTTACCTGAATCTTCTATACCATCAAATGGTGGAAATTTCCATTTACTTTCATCACCCGATGGAACCGTATCTAAGTGACCTGTGAGAATGATGTTTTTCTTTCCCTCTCCATATCCAGCTATTAGATTTGCCTTCCCCTCTGCGTACTCTTGAACCACACTAGAGATACCACTTATTTCTAGTTCCTCTACTAGATATTTCGTAGCTTCAATAGTAAAACCAGGCGGATTCTCTGTTTTTATTTTGATTAATTCTTTTAATATTGGTATAACATCATCTTCCGCAATCTTCATTTTCTTCACATTTTCCCATATTTCATCTTCTTTTTAACTGTTCACTTTTATTTATGTTAATATTGAACCTCTTTATGTCCGAAGTTTTTTATGAGATGTTGAATTAAAATAAAATAGGAGAATAAATTTAATGACTGAGTATAAGGAGATATCCTCTTATCTTTCAGATACAGCTAGAAGAATGGTTCTCTCACAAATTATCTCATTTTCCCGTTCTGTTTCAGCAACAGAATTACTTAATCGCTTACCCATAACCAATCGAAGTACAATTTACAATATCCTAGATAGACTTACTGAGTTAAAATTAATAAAAAAACAAGAGGTAAAACTAGGCGGATCTAATAGAGTTTTTTATTCACCAAATCACGAATTGCTTTCTAGTGACTTTTTTAGAAATTTGCTTCTAGAATACGAAGACATTGATTGGCCACCGAAGCTTAGTTTTGATTTCAGCTATACGTGGAACGATTTTCCAGATTGTTTGATGGTAGGTAACAATTTCAGACTTAAAATAGTATATGGTTCTTGGATGACTGATGCCGCGAGTACAATCGATGCACTTTACACTCCTGAAATCACACAGATGCTCACCTATTGGGCAAACAAAATTAAGAAAGTCCCAATAGATGATATAGAAATTGAATCATTGCTAGATTATCAAGCTGGACAGGTGAAAAATGAAAATATGCTAGTAATAGGTTCTGGTGCAGTGAATAAAATTACTTCAGAAATAATGAACTTATATGGTGATAGTTTACCTATTCGTTTTCTTACCCCTCTGAGTAAGAATATTTACAGTTCTTTTACAAACGAAACTTATAGTGAGCATTCAGATTTAGGTTTATTAACTGGTATTGTGGGGTTACTGCCTAATCCTTGGGATGCAACCAAAGTCATAATACTATGTGCTGGATCAAAATATGCAGGGACACAAGCCTCACTTAAATCATTGCTTGATGATATAAAATCTATTAATAATTTCAAATCAAGAATAATCACAAACCATCCTAGGTTTCCCGATATTCCCGTAAGAATTCTTAAAGCAGAAGGGGACGAATTACTACAGAGTATGGTCCGTCAAAAAGGAATAAAAATAAAAAATTACAGCTTTATTGAGTAAGAAGAGGTCTATTTTTCTGTAATCGTTACTTCCAAAGGAGAGAGGTTCTCAATCTGTAAATTGATGATGTCGCTAATTTTTACTTGTCCTACTCCATCGGGCGTTCCTGTGGGGACAATATCTCCAACTTCTAAAGTCATTATGAACGATATGAATTCCAATATCTCAAAAGATGAAAAAACCATTTTGTTAATGTTGCTATCTTGCTTTATCACACCATTAAGAAACGTTTTGATGGTTAATGATGCTGGCAATGGATCGATGTTTATCCATGGACCAAAAGGTCCAAAAGTGTCAAACCCTTTTGCTCTAGTCCACACTATATCTGTTCTTTGAAAATCCCTTGCAGTCATGTCAAGAAAAGAAGTATACCCAAAATACTCTTCGGGATTAATCTCTATGTCCTTTGCTTGAACATTTCTCATTTTCTTTTTTATGACCAGAGCCAGTTCTCCTTCATATTCAATTCGATTGGACACATTAGGATAAATGACATTACTTCCATGAGCTATGATGCAACTTGATGGTTTTAAGAATATAACCGGTTCAGTTGGGATTTCACTATCCATCTCTTTTATATGACCCAAATAATTTTTTCCAACAGCAACAATTTTTGTTGGTTTAACAGGAACCAAAATTTCAACGCTTTCCAAGTCTATACCTTGAGAACTTATAGGAATATCTTTTCCGAATGATCCTAAAATTGATTTAATATCAGCATAAATCTCAAAAACCATGTTTTCTTCCTTATCGTAAAACACAGGAAATGTTCTACTATCATATCGAACTCTACCAATTAACATTATCCTACCTTCATTTTATCTGTCATTTCCTTTGATAGATGGTTAAAATCATTTGGTCGAAATAGTAAGTAAATAAGTGTGCCCAAAATTACCAAAATCGATGCAACATAAAACGTAATCTCATAAGAATATGCAACAGTATTATCTATACCCAGTATTAATTCAGATATTGGTTTAATACTAAAGATGACCACTATTGCTAAACCTATTATTGAACTGATTAAAACTGACACATCTACCTGTTTTTTCTTCAGATTGAGTTTTAGATATTTTCTCGCTAACATATAAATCATAATTCCTATGGCAATAATGAAGAGTGCTGTGTAAAACATTATCATTATTTTGTTAGCAGGATCTACAACTATTGAATCTGCTATTGGTCCAGTGATGATTGTTCCTCCTAATCCCCACGAAAGATAAAAAGCAGAATTATAGTATCCCATCATCTTGCCTCTTTTCTCTAAAGGAACTATTCTATTAACCATCGAGTACGATGTAGTTTGTATCCAAACCCTTGAAGTTCCTTTAAGCGCCATGTAAATGAAGAAGATAGTAATGTGAGGCGCAAAAGGTAAGGATATCGTACCAATGAGAAGAAGCAAAAACCCAACAAGAAGCATTTTTACTTCTCCGAAACGTGATGATAAGAAACCAATAGCTAACCCTCCAATAATCATTGCAATACTACTTGTGTTCCGTAATTGCGCTACTATTACAGCAGTTGAATTGAATGTATTCGGTAATCTCACATATATTTGAATCATCTGTCCTATACTATTTCCACCTATATTCACCACTGCTAATACTAATATCAACCAGATAAACAATTTCCACGGCCAAATTTTTTTCGAATTATCTCTCACTCGTAACGTCGTTTCTGAGACTTCATTAGTCTTAATTTCTTGTTCTTCAACTACTCCAGATTTAAGGTCCGCATAAGATTCGGGTATCATGAAAAGAGCTAACATACTAAAAATCATAATACCCGAGGACACATAGAATAGATTCCCGTTCCAAAAACCTAATCCATTTTGATATAGAAAACCACAGGCGGTTACACCTAGAACATTCCCTATTCCACCAATAAATTGCAATAATCCCATCACTCTACTTCTTTCTGAATCTTTGGTTAAATCAGCAATTAAAGCTGACCAACCCAAATTACTACTACTCCAACCGGCTTCTATGATAGTAAAACCGATAATAATTGTATAAGCAGACATTCTAAGAATACTTTGTATGCCTGATGGATCAAATATAGTTATACTTGAAAAGTGCAAAACGAGTTCAGATTGGGTGAAAAGAACATCACCAATATGTCCTACTCCAACTCTTTCCTTATTAACAAAGTTGTGTATCCAGAAAACTACCAAATAACCAATGGCTGCAAATAATTCGCCAAATATGATTAACAATCTTCTTTTTTTGTATTTATCAGAAATTCTTCCCCATAGAGTTGATTGTGCAACTATATTTGTAATCATTGGCAAAGTTGCAAAAAGCGTCATTTCTGTTGTTGAAACCCCTAAAAACTCGTAAAGATAGATACTCAGAAAGAAATAGAAAATTCCTCTTCTGAACATGGCCATTAATTGGAAGACTGAAAGGCTAGCGAAGTGTTTTCTCTGCATTTTGTTTTGCACCGCATTTAAATGATGATTCCAATCATACTCTAGGTTTTTCAGTTTCAAGAAAAAACTAAACGAATATTAAAGCTTGCGATAAGGAAATGAATAGGTAATAACTTTTTTAAATATATTACTGATAAAAATCTTGAGGACAATGTTAGGTGAATGCGAAACACTTTCCTGATAGTTTTTTTAATAACCTACAGTTAAATAGGATAGATGTCCTCTTGAGCAAATTTTTTTTGGTGAGAAAATGGCAAAAGTAGAACTACCGGATGGTAACAAGATTGATGTACCGAAAGGTGCAACCGTGTTTGATGTAGCACAACAAATTAGTCCGCAGTTAGCAGATGCTGCAATCGCAGCTAAGATGAACGGAAAACTTGTTGATCTGAATAAGGAAATCAGCGATGATGTTAAAATAGAAATATTAACAGATAAATCGGAAGATTCCCTTCATGTTTTGAATCATAGTGCCGCACATATCATGGCGGGGGCAGTTGTTGATTTATTCCCAAATGCTAAACCAACTATTGGTCCAAGCATTGAACCCGTAGGCTTTTACTACGATTTCTACATCGAAATTCCTTTTACTTCAGAGGATTTGGAAAATATCCAGAAAAGAGTTGAAGAAGTAATTGCAGAGAATACCACTTTCATAAGAGAAGAAGTTTCGAAAGAAGTTGCTATCAAGTATTATGAAAAGGACGAGAAAAATAAATTCAAAGTAGAGATTCTAAAAGAATCAGAAGAAGAGACAATTTCTTTCTATGTTCATAATAACGGGAATTTCAAGGATTTGTGTAGAGGACCTCATGTTCCATCTACTAGTAAAGTGAAAGCAATTAAAATCCTTCATGTTTCATCTGCTTTTTGGAGAGGAGATGCTGAAAGAGAATCTTTGCAACGAGTTTATGGTGTTGCTTTCACCTCGGAGAAGCAGTTGAAGAAACACTTGAAGATGCTAGAGGAGGCTAAGAAAAGAGATCATAGGATGCTTGGAAAGCAACTTGATCTTTTCGATACTGCTGATGAATGGGGACCTGGTATGCCTTTAATCTTTCCTAAAGGAAGAACAATACTCAAAGTTATGAGAGATTTCTGGGAAAAGGAACATAAGAAATCTGGTTATGAAATCGTTCAAACTCCACACATTTTCAAAGATTTAGTGTGGAAAACTAGTGGTCATACTGAATATTTCCTAGAGCATATGTTTCCTGTAGATTTACGTGGAGAACAATGGTATGTGAAACCAATGAATTGCCCAGGACATATGATGATCTATAATCGGAAATCCTATTCTTATAGAGAATTACCTGTCAGATTTTCAGAAATGGGTACCGTATATCGCTATGAACTTTCAGGTGTTTTACATGGGCTTTTTAGAATAAGAAGCATCACCCAAGATGATGCCCACCTATTCATGCTACCCGATCAATTAGAAGATGAAATAGTTGGTGTTATTGAGATGGTTAACCATTTCTACAAAACCTTTGGATTCGAAGAGTGGGAATTCTTCATAAGTACAAAACCTGAATATGCTATTGGAACTGACGAAGGTTGGGATCACGCAACTAAATCCTTAATGAATGCTATGAAAAGAGTCAATATAGACTACAAGATTAAGGAGGGCGATGGGGCATTTTACGGCCCTAAAATTGATGTTGATGTAAAGGATGCTATTGGACGAAATTGGCAACTTGCAACCATTCAAGTTGATTTTAATCTCCCTGATAGGTTTGATATTAATTACATAGGTGAAGATGGTCAAAAGCATAGACCTTTCGTAATTCATAGAGTAATATACGGTGCAATTGAAAGGTTCTTAGCCATTTTAATTGAACATTATGCAGGAAAATTGCCCATTTGGTTAAGCCCAATTCAGGCAGTTGTCATACCAATTACAGACAATCATATAGAATATGCTAAGCAAATTGTTGCAGAATTACAGCAAGTTGGTATCAGGGCCGAAGCTGATTTTAGTGGTGATAGGATGGAATACAAAATACGTCAAGCAACTATGCAGAAGATTCCTTATATTATCAATGTAGGAGATAAAGAATTAGAATCTAATACAATTGCAGTTAGATCCAGAGGAAATAAAGTAGAGTTTGGTGTTAATCCCAAAGATTTCTCAAAGAAAGTGCTAAATCAAATAGAAAATTATGAATAAATGATTTAGCTATTATTCTCTTTTTAAATAGAAATAAAAGAAAAATGGTTTTTAATTGCCATTTTGTAATTTGTCAAATTCCTCAGTAATGTGAGCAATTTTAATGCCTAAACTATCCATTAGTTGGAAACACCAGCCTAACCAGACATTGACAAAGCCCATAGCTCCAGCATCAACAACTCCAGCTTCTTTTAATACTGGAAGAAGGTTTGGCGTATTTTCCAATGATTTGAGTGCTGTTGCATATGTCTCTGTGATCATCTCTGTCCAGTTACCTCCCTTGGTTGCAATTGATTTAGCTTTTGTTGCAGTATCTTTGATAACTGTTAAAATTGTTCCTTCAGTAGGATGGAGTACGGCGTCATAAGCCCATTCACTTCCTGCTTCTAAAGCATTTGCGAATTCTTCAATCCCTACTTCATCATGTTCCTCAGCTTCGGCACTGAAGCCTTGGAAAAATTGTGATATAATGACACCAGAATTGCCTTTTGCTCCTAGAAAACTCCCTTTTGTAATAAGTTGTGCTGCTTCTTGAATAGAAGTAGGATTAATTTCATTGAACTGTTCAACAACAGTTCTGATAGTTAAAAACAAATTAACACCAGTGTCTCCGTCAGGAATTGGAAATACATTGATTGCATTTATTTCTTCTTTGGTTTGCTCTAAATTGCTAGCAGCAGTAATCATCATTTTTTTTAAGGTTATACCGTCGATTTTCGATTTTGGTATCATCATTCGTTCATCCTCATGCTTGGAAGAGCTATTAGTAGTTACGGACTTTAATATCTAGGCGCTGTATATAACCTTTCTGTGTTTTCATCAGTATATAATATTACGTTGTTTTAGTAACTGCCCTATTTGCAAGCTCTATCTCTAAAAAATTGCTTAAAAGTATATTCATTGAGCAATATTATATGGCCATAAAACATTAATATACTTTAATTAGAGGCGAAAATAGAAAAATTGAAAATGGAACTTTCCACTTTCTTTTTTCCTTTTTTATGGTAAATTTATTCCAAGAGTAAAGCAGGTTTCATCGGTCGAGATTTTCGAGCTTTATTTTGTGGGTCATAACTCACATCTTTGTCTTCCATGTGAATGATAATCTCAGCACCATTGAAGGTTCGACTCAGAAACTCTTTGTATTCTTCCACAGCTCTCTTTTGTAGCAATGAACTGATCATTTCTATTCTGAAGATACTTGGATCTTTCATCATTTGTTTAGCAATATCTGAAATATCTTTCATGTAATTACTGAGTTCAGAAACTTGTTTTGCTTCTGCCATTAGTTTACCTATGTTAACTGCTTCATCTTCGAAAATTTGTTTAGCTAAATCATATAGCCTGTTTTTCCATTCAGCGTTGATATAGATATGAATCTTCTTGGGAGTTGATTTCACCAATTTAACTACTTGTTCAATATCCTCTTGCAGATTTGCCAAATACTTTGCTTGTAAAGCATATGACTTGTCCTCTTCACTAACGATTATATTAGGAATTTCAGTTAATGAGATATATTGCTCGTTTTTCATTCTTTCGTTTAGTTCTTCACATAGATGAGGTGTAACAGGTGACATTACAGGGATCATTTTTTCCATAACTTTTCTTAGCACAATCTCTGTTTCTTCCTTGGAAATATGTTCTGTTAATTTTTCATAGTCATCTATTGATCTTAGATTTGTGTAAAATGCGTTCAATATGAACTCACGAACATTATAATTTTCCATCGCAAATAAAGCTTTATTCAAATTTGAATTAACTGAAGATATTAGTATCTTTGAAGGAAATGAGAGATTAATCTCCCTATTTTCTATACTTATGACACTTGTAGCATATTCCCAGAATCTCTTTAATCGTAGTTGAGCATAAATGACCTCTGATTCTCTCCAGTCTAGCACTGAATCTGCAGCCGCAACAGATGCCAAATGTAACCTTGTCAGATCCACACTGTATTTTTCTGGTATATGTGCAATGGGGATTACATTTCCTTTGCTTTTGCTCATCGCTTCACCATTATTCAGCAAGTTTTCATTTAGTGAAAAAGCTTTAATCCAATATTTTTCTGGGAAGATGGCTACATGATGGAAGATAGTAAATGAGAGGTGGTTAGAGATGTGTGTAATCGCAGTATGACGGAAATCATTCGGATACCAGTACTCGAATGATTCTTTCATTTCTTTAATAGACGATTCTGAAATAGCTGTGTTTTCCATCACTTTATCTATGCTTCCCTTGTTTAAGAAAATAAAATCAAATAACTCTGGTTTAAGCTGTTCAGGTTTGATTTGATTTTCTCTTATAATTTGAGCTACTGTATAAAATGCCATATAAATGACAGAGTCACTCAAAGATTCAATTATCCAACCCTCACCTTTTGTTAAAGGAAACTCTGTGCCTAAACCTCTCTTTCTAACACATGGTCTCTTATCCAACCAGTTAAAAGTGTTCTCGAACATTAAACGATATTTTTCAGGAATAATACTCATAGCATTTAACGCTTTGAAAGCTGTTTCCTTCCATTTTTCATCCCCATAGTTTAGGAAATACTGTTCTTCTAATACTGCTGCTATAATCTGTGCTCCACAGCGACAGAAAGCTTTTCTTGATGTTTCATATATTTCAGCTGCCAAACTAAATTCTCTTAGTTTATCAGCAACTACATCTTTTGCCTTTTCTACTTTTAATCCTTTAAACTCTCCAGTATTTTCTTTCATTATACCAGAATAGAACTCATCTTTGTAGATTGTTTGAGTAGCCTTCTCTAACTTCTCTCTGTCCTTTTGACTCTTTACACCTAGCTTTTTACACAATTCTACCGCAGGAAACTCACCATATCCTTTGACCGTAATTAACGAAATTGGTGTGATTTCTCCTAATCGATCTCTATTTAGGTTATAATTGTTAATTGTTTCTTCATCTCGTTGTAGGTCTACTAATGCTGCATAATCATAAGGGGCATGTGCAGGAACACTATATACCACTCCTGTTGCATGATCTGTATCAACAAAAGTTGCTGGATATATGGGGATTTTTAACCCAGTTATAGGAACTATGACTTCTTGATTAACGAGTTCTTTTCCTTTCAATTTCCTTAGAACATCTATACTATGATCTTGTTCCTTGAGTTTCAAAGTTGCTTCTTCAGAAACAATCCATCGTTCGTTATCAATCTGTATTTCTTCATATTTAGCGTCAGGATGAATCCAAACATTGGTTGCACCAAAAATAGTTTCAGGTCTCAAAGTAGCTGCTACTAGAAATGTTCCATTATCGAGTTGGAATTTAATACCAACAAATTCGTTAACTTCGACTTTAAGTTCATCGCCATCTTTGATATCATCCTCTCCAACAGCATTCTTATCATTTATACACCATAAAATGGGATAACTACCCTTTGTAATAAGGTTCTTTTCATTGAGAATTCCATATTGCCACTCAATGAATTTATTATATTCTAGATCACCAGTAGTAAACTGTTTAGTATCATCTATTGAGAAACCCATTCCAAGAAAATCTTTGATAATTTTGTTTGCAAAATAAGTCGCAACGTTTTCAGGTTCTTCAAATGTAGCTACCGTTTCCTCAATTTTCTTTTTATCATCCTCATAAATTGATACGTAGTCGCGGTATTTTTGCCACTCATTCTCGTCTTTATTTTTTATTTTCCATGATACTGAAAGCACGGGGGTTCCAGTAATATGAAATGCCATAGGCCATAACACATTGAACCCTCGTTGCCTCTTAAATCTAGTAATAACATCTCCTAAATTGTAAGTTCTTGCATGGCCTAGATGAAATGCTCCAGAAGCATAGGGATAAGGTAGAGTGATAAACCATTTAGGTCTGGAGTGATCTATTTTTCCAACAAAAATCTGGTTCTCTTGCCATTTTTTCTGCCATTTTTTTTCAATTTGACGTATTTCATCCAGAAAAGTCATTTTTTAATTCACCTAGAATTGTGTTAGATTTATTGTTTCCAATACAGTTAGCTCTACGTGGTTTTATAAAAAACCAAATCATAGTTTTAAAAAAGTTGCTTATCGATATAGATTTACTGTAAAAAAACCAAAAAACCTGGAAACCTCTAAAACGGATAATCTTTGTGTTAGTTAAGAAGAACACGATACCCCATGAAGGTTTCCTCAGAAGAACATAATTCTGTATATTTATTAACTTTTGCGATATTGAGACCCTCTAAAGATATCTCATAATCTTTACATTATCTTTATAAATCAATAGAAGCAGTTCGTTTCATATAATTTTCTTAATTACTTTTGCCTCCAAAGGGCTTTGGCCCAAACTAAGTTCATATATAC
>JAGXNV010000158.1 GCA_019894795.1 Candidatus Heimdallarchaeota archaeon
TCCATAGACAATTCATCTATCTGAATTTCAATAATTCTGGATTCTCTGTTTTGAGCATCTTCTTGGTTATGTTGGTCATTATCAAAGTAGATGAATGTATTGTCATTTATTTTTTCTAAAGCATGCCCATGGTAAAAGAGGCTTTCTTTTAGATTTCCATCTATATCGTATAACTCAAAATCACCATATTCTCCTAATGACCAAAGCAATTCACCTGTTTTGTGGTCGATTTTATAGAAAGTGTTAGTGTTTCTACAATTAACATAAATTACATCTTCCACATCATCAAAGAAGATCGAATTTGCGTGAGTAATGTCCGCTACTCCTTCATCCTCTGAATCCTGGAAGGGGCACCAATGGTCAAAAGGAACAAAATCACTCATATTTACACTCCAAATCATTTCTCCATCAGGTGTAAATTCAGCTATCCTGTCATATACATAATCCAATCCATCATGAAATACAAGATATTGATTGAGCGTGAAGAAAGTGTTGGTTATAGGGTTCCATTCATATTCATGGTGCCCTTTGAAATACAATTGTTCTTCTAAATCTGTTTCAATATTCCATAGCAATGCACCCTCATAATTACCATAGAGTAATGTGGTTGAATTGATAAATTCAACCCCAAGGAAGGCATCTGTTCCTACATCTTTTTCTACGATAATATCTCCTTCCATGTTTACAATGAATAGGGTTTTGTCAACTGTAGTATAATCACTAATATTCCTTCTCTCTAGAATGAAGAGATTGTAACCATCGAAATATCCTTGACTACTTTCTATAATGGGCTCACCTAATAGATACTTAATGGGTGTTTGTGTACCTTGTGAGGTTAACGAATAATTAGTCACAAGAAGAGTTATCACAATTAGAAGAGTCTTACTCTCTATTTTAATGGTCATCAAGTTATATTGTATTTATCTCTTTTAATTTTTATTCTTCAATTCTTTGGATAAAATTCCTCCGTAGACAAAACTAAAAAATGATGTAGTTATTTAGCGAATATGCCTATTCATTATACAGCTATCATGCCTCATGGTTTTAATTTAATTTCTGAAATATATCCTGATATGGGGGAAGATTGGGAGAGACTCTCACAAGCTATGATCAAATCTTCTCTAGAAATATGCAATATTGATCCTGATGTCATTGTGATTGCATCTCCTCATAATCTGAGGATTGTTGAGCATATAGGCATAATAACCTCCGAATGGTGTGAAGGGACTTTGTGGAATGATGACAAATCAAAAAACATTACAGTAACTAGTGTATGTGACCGCTCTTTTGGTTCTGCTATTTACATGAAAGCTAAAGAGAATAATTTGCCCGTAGTAGCTGTAAATTATGGTGCAGCAAGTGGTGAATACTCAACTCATAAAATGGATTGGGGAACTATTATACCTCTTTGGTTCATTCAAGAAGCTTACAAAGCAAATAACAAATCTCCTCCTTTGATAGTTCTTGTCACTCCTTCAAGAGAAATTCCTTGGGAAAATTTAGTCCAATTCGGTGAGGCAATTTCGCAAGTTAGTGATGAATATGAAAAAGAAGTTGTCTTTATCGCTAGTGCTGATCATGCTCATGCACATGATGAAGAAGGACCTTATGGTTATGATCTTTCAGCTAAAGAATTTGATGGCTTTATGACTGAATGGATACGGGAGAATAAATTGGATAATCTTGAAGGACTATCTAAAGATTTTATTGAGAGTGCTAAACCTGACAGTGTTTGGCAGATGTTAATTCTCTTAGGTATTATCAGAAGTAAGGATCTAAAAAATAAAGATTGCGTTTATGAATGTCCTAGCTATTATGGAATGATTGTAGCATCTTTTCAATAATCTCTCTTTTTTCTCTTGAGTGGCCTATTTGCTATATTATATAAATACGGATAAGTATTATCGATAATGACTTCTGGTGATATGCGTATTGTAGAATTCGATACACATAAAGCTTCAGACGAGCTTTACAACATGTATTTCGAATTAGTGGAAAAGCTTGGTGAAGAAAAAAGACCTGGTGAGAATCCACCTCCTAGAAATTTACTTCGAAGAATTATGACTACAAAAATACCTGAGGTTAAGCAGTACTGGTGGTTAGTTCTCACAAAGGAAATTGAGAAAGAAAAAGCAATTGGTGTGGCTAGAATTGGTTTTTCGACTAAAAAAGACCCAGCATATCAAGAAAATAAACATAATGCCGACATTCGATTGGATGTTGACAAAGATTATCGGAAGAGAGGGATTGGAAATAATGCTTTGAAAGTTCTCATTGAGAAAGCTAAGGAAGACAAGCATGTAAATACGCTTTTAGTTGATGTTAATCTTGAACCAGGTCACAAATTTTGTAAAAAATTGGGCGGAGAAGTTGCTTTAGAAGCAGCTGAAAATCGTTTGCATATGAAAGAAGTTAATTGGTCGATGATTGAGCAGTGGAAGGTTGAAGGAGATAAAAAGGCTGATTTAGAAGGTGTAACAATGCATTCATTCACAGATTGTCCTGAAGATATACTTACAGAATATGTTGACATCTACACAGAAACCATCAATCAACAACCTTTGGGTGAAATTGATGTGGAAATGCGCGTAACTACAGAGTCAAGAAGAGCACAAGAAGAGCAAATCAAACAACAAGGTTTGAAGTGGTTTACACAAATCACTCGAGAAAAAGATGGTAAAATAAGTGGTTTGACAGAAGTTCTACAAATTCCAGAAATGCCTGAAAGGATTATGCAACTTCTTACTGGGGTTAAAAAGGAATATCGTGGAAGAGGATTAGGTAAATGGCTAAAAGCTGATATGCTTCTCTATATCAGAGACAATTTTCCTGAAACCAAGTTCATTCAAACTGATAATGCTATCTCGAACGTATCTATGATATCAATTAATGATAGAATGGGTTTCAAACTTAATATTGCTCAAACTATGTATAAATTCGACTTAAAGGAATTAGATCAAAGGTTAAACGGAATTTAAGTTGTAAAAAGTATTTTCGTTACTGAGCTAATTTTATATTGATGTTTAACATTATTATGCTATTGAATTGTATTTAGTGATATAAGGATGAAGAATCATATTGGTAAGGAATTTATGAAAAAAACTCATTACAGCTACGTAACTCCTTCTGATCAGAGCCAAGGTTTACCTACTCCTTCTTTTGAAATAGAACATGCTCATAAAATGAGATCTTATAATTTACCTAAACCTGAAACTCTAGATATTAAACATGAATTACAGTCTGCTATCGAGGAGAGAAAAAGTGTTAGAACATATTCCGAAGTGAAAATGACATTGAAAGAATTATCTTGGTTGCTATGGTCTACACAAGGGATAAGAGATTATGTACAAAATAATACTATCACTCTTAGAAATGTTCCCAGTGCAGGAGCAAGACATGCTCTAGAAACTTATCTTCTTATCAATAATGTTGAAGGATTAGAAAATGGACTCTATCGCTATGTGGCTTCTGCGCATAAACTGGTCGAATATATTTTGGAAGAAGATATAGCCGATGTTATTGTTAAAGCATGTTTAGACCAGAAATTCCTAAAGAAAAATTCTGTAACTTTTATCTGGACAGCTGTACCATATAGGATGTTTTATCGATATAGTGAGAGAAGTTATAGATATTTACATATAGACGCAGGACACGTATGTCAGAATTTGTATTTAGCAGCTGAAGCAATAGGCGCAGGTGTTTGCGCAGTAGCAGCCTTTGATGATGATCAATTAAACGGTGCTCTTAGAATAGATGGAGATACGCAATTTGCAATTTACATTGCATCAGTGGGGAAGAAGAAAAATGATAAGTAGAAAAACTACCCTAATTTTAGAGCTTGTATTTATTCCTTTAATTGTTGCACTTCTGAGTCTGTTGATTGCTTTTATAGAACCTCAAAGAGATAATTTCAATCAAGTTCTAGTAGGTCAAACTGTTCTATTTTGTACCTTAGCCTTTGTATTAGTTGTAGTAATATTCGCTCTCCTAATACCTCCCCTCAATGGAATAATAATTGACTACTTTAAGAACCATCTACATTTCTATCCTGTTTTAGTACTATATCTGCTGATCTTACCGGTTATAAATTGGTTTTACTCTGAAAATATTCTATCCGCATTCACTTCCTTCTTATTGTGGTATCTACTTCCAACCATTATATTCATTATTCCAACTTATGCGCCAAAATTCAAGTTTAATTTTATTTTACAAATAATAGGGGTTCTTCTTTTTGCTATAGGTTTCGACAATAGATATACTGAATCTACAGTATCAGGCTTTGTTTCACTGGGATATGCTTTTAACGCTCTTTGGATAAGTTCTCTAATCCTTCTTCTCTATTCTGTTCAAATGAAGGATTATTCAGAAAAAATGAACTGGAAATCGTCTTTGAAAAAACTTCTCTATCCATCAGTATTTAGTGCTGGTTTGGTTATTATTTCCGTTCCAATTGGACTAGCAACAGGTTTTCTAACTTGGTCTCCAAGTTGGCCAGGAATCTTCATGTTCATTTTCTCCTTTATCGGTATATGGTTGACCATTGCACTCCCAGAGGAGCTTATTGCACGTGGTGTCATCCAACATCAACTTACAGAAAATATCGTGGATAAAGAGAAGAACTTCTACAAATATTGGAAGTGGATTGTTTTAGTTGTTGCTTCGATTATATTTGGAGTTAGCCATTGGAACAATACTTCGTTAGAGTTCATCTGGGTGTATATCTTATTAGCTTCGATAGCTGGCATGGCATATGGATATTCATGGTGGAAAGGAGGTTTATTCTCAGCAATGCTATTACATACTCTTGTAGACTGGATATGGCAACTATTCTTTAAATGAAAAAAAGAGAATGGTCAAGGAACATTCCTTGAGAATTTTACACTTTATGTGCTGGTCTTAGAGGTTTCCACATCCATAAGAAGACCATACAAATGAAAGTTACAATTGAATACCATACTAATTTCAAACTTGTACTTACCCAATTCCAAGCAAATGCATAAGCAAATACCTCATAAACATAGCATAGACCAATTATATGTTTAACCCATTCAAATGCGAACCATACACCAAAGACAGTAAATGTATAAGCAATGCAAATCCATCTTACTCCAACCCACCAAGTTACACAAGATTGCCTCTGGTTATTTTTCCATTCATTTACTTTTTCAAGTTTTGAATCCCGGTATTGAAAACCGAGAGTCAATTTCTCATCTCTCCAATTAAAGATCTCAGTCTGTTCACTTTTTTGGAAATCTAAGGTTTCTTTATATTTTTCCTTTACAAATTTTATGCAGTCTCCATCTTTTAATACCATTTTAATCACTCATTTTAGAGAATAATTGTTCTTTTAATAACTAGTATACTTTGTAAAACTTCTATTTAAAGTTGTTTCATTAAAGAATTCAGATAAATAATGAGGTGTCAGAAACAATCTGAATTTCAAGCGATAATTTTTAAAGGAGCAAAGAACTGATAAAACGGTTATTGGTTTGGCTTCAAAATATCCCGTATTTGTGCTATGTGGTAGTGATAAGA
The DNA here is from genome assembly GCA_019894795.1 of Candidatus Heimdallarchaeota archaeon. GTDB lineage: Archaea > Asgardarchaeota > Heimdallarchaeia > Heimdallarchaeales > Heimdallarchaeaceae > UBA460. The sequence continues at coordinate 5,536 of JAGXNV010000158.1, forward strand.
AGAAACGAGAATTATTGAAATACATTGATCCTGATGAAAAATATGGCGTAAAAGGTTTAGTACCTTTTCTTGGTAAACCTATGATGGATTGGCAGATAGAAGAACTTATCAAATCACCTTATGTCGAAGAATTATATCTTTTAGGTGTCACAGAAAAGCAGATAAAATTCGACTTTCACGTGAATTATGTACCTATCTCAGCAACTTCTAATTATGGAGAAAAGTTGGTCGCAGGTTTAAACTATCTTCGAGCACAAGGTAAGAACTTTGAGAAAATTGTGGTTTCCTCCTCTGATACTCCAGGAATTACAGTAGATGCAATAGATGAATTCTTTGAAGCTGTAGAGAAATATGAAGATTATGAGTACATTCAAGTTGTAGTTTCTGAAGAATCTGTTAAAGCAATTTTTCCAGAGCACGAACGCGTTGTAGGTAATTTTACAGATATTAATGTTTTTCCTGGAGAACTTTTTGCAGTCAATGAGAAAGCAATAAAAACTTGTTCCAGACTGATAGATGAGTTCGGTCGAAGAAGGAGATTGATAAAAAGAAGAGAAAGGTCAAAAAAGACCAGTGCATTGACTCCAATAATTCGGATGGTTTTGAAAAGACCAAAAACGTGGCCTTATGTAATTAAGTTTATACGAGGAAAATTAGATTTAAAAGGTGCCGAAAAAGTAATTTCAATTATTAGCAAATTAAAAGCAAAAGCTATAATCTCTCATGATGGTGCTTCCGGAATGGATATTGATTTGCCAGAAGACTATGATAAACTAAAGCAATATGTAAGTAAAGCAAAAAACATTCCATACACAGAGGGAATAAGTTAAATCAGTGTTAAATGGCTTTAAATACTAAACTATGGTTGCAGTGAAGGAATTATAAATTACTTAAACTTTATCAATTTATCATGGAACAATTCCCGGTTTTCTTATTTGCAGGAAGAGATGAGATACGAAGGGATTTACTAGTTTTCCATGACCCAAATGAGAAATATAAAGCTAAAAGTTTACTGCCGTTTCTTGGAAAACCACTTGTACAATGGGTTATTGATATATTAGAAGAATCAGCGTATATTGATAAAATATATATTCTTGGTTTAGATGAATCTGACGCAGATTTGAATGGTAATCTTGAATTTGTTCCTGTCCGAAGCAGAGGCACTCTTTACTCTAAATATAAAGCGGGATTAAAATATCTCAGAGATAAAAATATCCATCCAGATAACATAATCATAACGTTTGCTATTTTTAAGTCTAGATTCCATTCTTTGAATTATTGATTGAGCTGCTTCCAATTGTTCTAAAAGATTTCCACTCGAAGGAATTCTTTGAATTTTCTGTATTTCAAGAAGCC
>JAGXNV010000159.1 GCA_019894795.1 Candidatus Heimdallarchaeota archaeon
GTATATGAAACGGTAGTATCGGATGAATTCAAGAAGAACTCAGGAAGAATATTTTTGGATAGGCTTGCCCAGAACTCAACATAATTTTCAAGTTCAAGGGTTAGGGGATCACCGTCGATATGAATGTGGAAGGTCAATTCATCAACTGGGTCAACATATATATTTGAAATCCAGTTATGATAAGTTGGACTTTCACTGACGATTGTGTTTCCCCATGCAAGATAGGTAAAGACTGCATCTTTTGCCGTAACTTTTTGATTTGTACCATCGCTAACAGAACCGTCTTTTAGACCTGCCATTAGTGGGGTGGTAGCTGGATCAAGTGCGTCAGAACTAGCATCTCTTCCAGTAACGTTGTATGAGGGGTTCCAAAACATATTATCTCTCATGGTAAATGTAAAATGGGAATCATCAATTTGTTCCCAATCTGTAACTAATGAAGTTTTGAGTGGGGCAAAATCAGGACACAAACTAACAATTGGTTCAGCCATTAAGCTGTACATAAAAGAACTGGCTGTATCACCTATTGTCAACATGTTCAAATCTCTCCAGTTAGCATCAGCAATATTGAATTCAAATGATGATTCTTGACCTTCATGTAAACCATCGTATTCGATATATGGTAAGGAATCAACTAAGCCCCATCTTGAATCATATCCCAATGTATTTTTCCATGTGGTCATATATCGTCTAGAACTGAAAAGGGGTAATAAAGGAAGAATTTTATCCATCAGTAAAATTTCCCAATCATAATATGTTTGTTGGCTTTCTTCTAAATCGTACGAAGTGACTGCTTCATTCTGCATTGTGTCACTTTCATTCTGATAAGGAATATTTTTATTTAATTGAAATAAGTTTAACTCACCTTCTTCTGTATAATAATCTCTCATATCTTGAGTTTTTAAATCCGAGAAAGCAGAAAAAGTCATATCAAAATCATTTAACACATAAGGATTAAAGGGATTATACGGCCAAAACCATTCATCGACTTTTACTTCTAATTCAATACCTATCTCTCTAAGATATTGAGCGATGTAAAGACCATAATCTGAATAAAAGCCTCCTCCAGCTGTTCTTATTACTAAATTGAAAAAAGGTTCAATAGTATCTTCACCAGCTACATTTATCGCACTAAAAGTGAGAAGTAGATAGAAAATTACAGAGATAGCTATTTTTCTTCTCATTAGTTCACCAAGGAATTTGTTACCAAATATTACGCTGAAACACCTATAAAGATTACTTACAATATAGAAGAATTTCAATAAGATTTTGAATTTACTTCTTAATTCGCTAATATTTCATTCTATAATCCTAACAATACTTGTTTTTGTTACTTTTCTTATAAATTTTTTTTTGAAATCAATTTGATATCCTTTTCTTTCGTCTAGCAGATCTAAACACAGCTAGAGCTATTTTTTCGTTTTTTTAATAAGGGTGAAAGCAAGATAATCTTAGGTGAAATTTGCAAATTGTTGTAAGTTGTAATTAGAACGTGAAATACGAATTTATGCACTTAAGAATTGCAGAATCGGAGAATAAACGCGGATGTTCATTCATTTGCACAACTGGTCGCTATATTATGTATAGAAGATTACCTGAAGATTTTGTAAAGGAAGGATGTAGTCAACCCTACCCATATGAAATAGTCATAAAATTGGTTGAACCGTTTCAGTTGCATTGGAGACATCACTTACTTCATCAACATACATTTGCGAATTATACGCACACCATATCTAGAAGAACTTGATCTGACATTTTTCACTCTTTTTCTTTTTTTATTTTAAAGCAAAACTGTATCAAAGTTCTTACTAGGAAACTTACTTGAATTACAGCAGTATCTAGCAATCGAATCCTCCACAGTCACAACCTCCACAACCACTGCATTCGGTACCAGAACAACCAGAACAACCAGAGCAAATTCCGGATCTTTTAGGATTGAAAGCTGAATGTATAATTAAAGAAATAAGAAATAATGAACCAAAGACAGCTGCTAAGATGAAAATCCATGATTCATTAATATCCATTCTATTAGCAATAAACAACAAGAAAATTGCCACTATTAAGAAAATAATTGAAAGAATAAATGCTATTGTAGATACTTTTTGTTTTGGTATTTTTCTTTTTTCATTTATTGATTCTTGTGAGTCAGGTTTAGGAGGTAAACTTTGCACGTATTTTATAGGAAGATGTTTTTGCTTATGTCTTAAAATAGCTTCTCCGAGATCTGTACCACAATTTTCACAAAATTTACTGCTAGTTGTATGTTTTTCTCCACAATTAGAACAGAAGATAGCAGACATTCAAATATTATTTTCTCTTATTGTGATAAAAACCTTTTGTGCATGATTTGTATTTAGAGTTTAAATATTTTTATAATAGAAAACATTTTTCAATATTTGTTGCTTAAAAAAAATATATTTCTAAGAACGAAAAAAGGAAAAAGCAGATAACTTTTTATTTTTTCCTACACAAAGCAAAAGGAATTTGGAGCAAATCGCAAAGGCCAGCCTCTCTATAACATAATCTCTGTCTCCCAAAAAAACAAGTAGATAATCTGTCAACTTCAACCTCTTCTTCATCATATGGATCATCATCAAATATCCCACCATCAAAATGAATTGGAAGCCTTTTATTTTTGAATTCGATTATACTTGGTTCCAAATCACTTTTACAGTATTTACAATATCTACTATTGGTAATGTGTTCTTTACCACATTTACTACAATGGAGTGAGCTTCTATTCATAGTGACTAAATAATTTTTTACACTTATATTTTTTTTGTAGATTATGTAGATAAACTGTGGAAGAGGATACCATTCAGCCTTTTACAGTTGAATGTCTAACCTAATAGATTTAAGAATACAACCTAGTTTAGGCGTCCCCAACATGATTGATATCTAGCACAATTCCAAAGTCTATTCCAAATTGTATAATCACTAACTTCAGAATAAAAACTAACATCAAATATTCTTATTCCAAAAAAGACAATTATTATTTGAATGAAGAGGAAGTGTTTTTAATGTCTGAAAATTCCATTTTTTGAAGTATTTATGAAAAGAATAGTAGTATTTGGGAATGCTGCTTCAGGAAAGTCAACTTTATCCATGAAGATTAAGGAGTTAACTGGAATACCAGTTTACCATCTAGACAAAATTCTCTGGAAGAAAAACTGGAAAAGAACATCTGAGGAAGAATTTATTGATAAACACAAAGAAATCATTAACAAAGAAGAATGGATATTAGAAGGAGTTGCTTACAAATCTACCTATAAAGACCGTTTTGAGGCAGCAGATACTATCATTTACCTAGATACACCAGTAGAAATTTGTAAGGAGAGAGCTGTTCAGAGAGCGCATGAAGATTTAGACAGACCAAATCCATTTGTTAACAAAGGATGTCCCTATCCTGTAGAGCTTATTGATAAACAACATGAAGTCATAGATCTTTATCATAATGAATACCGAATGCTCATTCTAGAAATGATTGAAAATTATAAGAAACAAAAAAAAGTTTTTCATTTAATAAATGATGAGGAAGTAAACAAACTTCTCGAAGCATTGAAATTGTGAATAGATGAGAGAAATATCTTAGATGAACATACTCGATTTCTCTTCAATCTCATTTAATTCAGTTTTAGTAAGATTTATGCTCATAGCTTTTCCGTTTGATTCAGCTTGACTAGCCTTTGTTGCACCAGGTATTGCTACTACAGTATCTCCATGATAATTAACTAACCAATTTAAAGCAATTTGAGCTATTGTCGCCTTATGAGAATCAGCAACACTGTCCAATGTGTTAATAAGATCTTGACTATCTCTAATTTGCTTTTTACTTCTCATCTTTCTTGCATATGGTAAAGCGTTGAATAATTGTTCATCCTTATGGTATTTTCCAGAGAGTATCCCGCTTTGAAGAGGAGACCAGCTGATAATGGTTACGCCTAACTCTTTAGCGGCATCTAGAACTCCATTCCGCTCAATTTTTCTTTTGATTAAGCTGTAATTGACCTGGTTAGAAGCCAGAACTAAACCTTTCTCAGACAAAATGTCATGAGCTTTGATCATCTGTTTCGCTGAGAAATTGCTTATTCCTATTGATTTGATATGACCTTCATCAAGAATTTCTGCCATAGCATCAAATTGTTTCTGGAATGAAGAAAATGAGTATGGCATATGTATCTGGTGTAAATCAATTGAATAGGGTTCCAGATGCTTTATCCTGTTCTGAATAGTTTTCTTGATTGATTTTGCTCTTCTCATCATAGGCATCCATTTTGTAGCAATGATGACATCTTTATCATCTACGTTAGCAGCTTTAAGCCCTTTGGAAAGTTTCTCTTCAGATAGTCCGAATCCATAAGCTTCAGCTGTATCAAACCAGTTAATACCATTATCTAGAGCTGTTTTAACAATATTATTAGATTGTTCATCTGTCAAAGCAGGATACATAAATTTCATGAAAGTAGTTCCACCTGCAAACTGCATAACTCCCTGACCAATTGGAGTTATATCTATTGTTGTTTTTCCTAGTTTACGTTTAGGTATTGTTTCTTTCTGTTTATTACTCATGATTCAAAAAAAAGATTATTATATTAAAGGATAATTATAAACCAAATTTAGATGGAACTCTTCTTTTAATTTAATAATTCTTTTAAAAGATAAAAAATCAATCTCAGCGTTTTCATGAATAAAAAAGGTAAAGGGAAAAAGATGTGTTCATCTCATTTTCTTTAAAACATAAACAGTTGAAGCTGGTATAAGTAACAAAAAAATCAAAACAAACCAATTGCTGAAAGCAAATTCAGGTACAAAGGGAATATTTACTGGAGCATTCAACGGATAAAGATCATTAGAATAAGCAGAACCATCTATAGAATAAATTCCTGAACCTACATAATTTGACCAATAATTGCCCTCATATAATGTAGCATTATACCAGTAGTTGTATTGTCCACTATCAAATCCATAGCTCAAAGCTCCACTATACAAGAAATTGTTATGATATATTACATTATAATCTGAAACTTCAAGTGTTATAGCATAACTCGAATGTAACTCAAAATGATTTAAAATGATAGTGAAGTTATCTACATGATTTAAGAAATAAATTCCGAATGAGTTATTGTAGAAATCATTCACAGTTATAATCCCTTTGAAGGTAGTATCTGCTACTATCCCGACTAAACAATCATAGAAGAAATTATTCTCAACATATATATTGTCACAAGTTATACTAGCAAGTCCATAATGGCAATTTTCGAATAAACAATTCTTGATTGTTATACTATCACAAAAAGCTAAATAAACTGCAACGTATAGACTTTCGGAGAGCAAATCTTGATTCCATATTTGAACATCTGAACAGTTGACTAATATAATCTGGCTATAATCTGTTGTAATTAAACTAGATGTAAGATTTTCAGCATAATAGATAAGAATACCATCAATATAATTTGTAGTTACTTGTACCGTTAATAGATCATCTAGAACTGAATCATAAACACCCAGACCACAAGCATGAAAGTTGTTTCCACCTATTCTAGCATAATCTGAATAGCGAACATATATCCCTCTGTTCTTATTGTCAGAACAATAATTGTACCCTACATAAGGATTAAAACAGCTGTATATGTGAATACCATCAAGGTTGTCATTACATGTATTATATTGGATAACGATTTCATCGCAATTTTGAGCAAGAATTCCTTCTTGTGAATTATTGAAAATATGGTTAAACTTCACATAAGCAAGATAACTATCTTCAATAAAAACTCCTCTAAAACCACCTGAAATAGTATTATTGTAAATATAAGAGAGGTCACATAGATCGTAGGAAATACCAACAACAGTATTGAAAATAGTGTTATTAATTACTTCTGCATAATCAACATCATAAACATATATGCCAGAATCACCACTATCTACGGTACAGTTCAAAATTTCAACTGTTCCATCAGCTACAGAGTTAATGTTAATTCCAATTAATGCAGATTTAACAGTGCAATTTATAATTTGGAAATAATGAGTTGTTCCCCAGATATAGATCCCCGTTCCAATAGCTGTATCTATGACAAGATTCTCAATCCTATATGGATCTCCTGAAGTTCCAGAACCGGGATATGATTCTAAACCAGTGTTGTCAATAATTGAAACAGGAGAGTCTAGATTATATTGGGAAAGTTATAAGAACTCCCGTTTGGTTCAGCATAAACAGCTATTGGAGTATTTCTCGACGTTACGATTGGGATCATAAGTAGAAACATAAATACACTAACAAGTAGAATTCTATTTCTTTTCATATTAATACACCTATTATATAATTCATATTGTTTTCAATTTAAAAGTATAGTAGCAAAGCATTACAGAATATGGTGATAAGAAGGATATTCCCTCTTCGAGAATGCAACTAAATAAATACTTCATGTCTCTAGCAAAGTTACAAATAACCATCTGCAAGTAATCAGCACTTCCATGAATCTTGCACAAACTAGAATAAATAGTAAACTACTGAACCTAAGATACCGAAAATCTTATAGAAATTCTCAAGAATCAGCAAGTGAGAACATGAAAATATTGGAAGAATTCCACGAATTATCATCTAAAATAACTAATACACCAATAACTCTGAGAGAAGAAGATTTCATTAATGTAAATAAGAATCCTATCATCGATCATATCAAGAGATATCCAAGACTTGAATGGCAAGATATTTACAAATTCATTTTTCAGGGCTCATGTGGGTGGACTCATCTGTCAACTAACAGTTCTGAAAAGAAGGTGGTACAATACCTAAATAATGAACTCACTTTGGCATCAAAACCTCTACCAGATGAGCAATTATTTGAAAGTCTAAATAATTCAAC
>JAGXNV010000160.1 GCA_019894795.1 Candidatus Heimdallarchaeota archaeon
GATTATGATACCTTTTACAGAAAATTTGTTGGTCCACCAGATGCTACTATGCTCCATGCTTTTAATCTTGATAATATAGAGATTGGTAATTTAACCTTAACATGGGAAAATGTTCTTAGCGCAGGAGGTTATGAAATATATAGAGATAGTACTTATATTACTTCAATTGGATCTTTATCACCTATAACAACGACAGTTGAAGAAAGTTATATAGACCAATTAAATGTAAGTGGAGATTATTTCTACGCAGTAGTTGCTTCCAATCGTTTTGGGGACAGTGATCTTTCTAATATTGAGTCAATTACAGTTTTAGAACCAACTGACGCAAAAGGTTTATTCCAATCATTTAGTCTAGGTGAACTTTTAATCCTTGCTGGTATCTTAGGTGGATTTCAGTTGATACTCACTATCATTGTAGTGGTTCTATTCAAAGCTGTTCCTTCACAGAAACAGAAGACAGGACGTAAGAAAAACTAAATTTTTTCCTTTTTTTTTCTCTTTTACATACACAAATTCTATGTAAAGTTTAAAAATCAGTACATACTGATTAGTTAAAATAATATGGTGATTATTTGGCAAATCGAAAAATGCATCTTTTTGGCGGAACATTGTTTTGGGGTTTTTTCATTGGAATTTTCTATGCACTTGATTTGAATACAGCATGGATTGATTTAGGTTTAGGTGGAGATCTTAGTGGCTTAGAGTTCCATTCTCTATGGATTGTACTTTCCTTTATGGTAGCTCATTTTGGGGCACAACTTCCTGATTACGATCTGATTTGGGAGAAGATACTTCCGCACAGAAATATTATGACTCATTCAGTTTTCCTTCCTCTAATTATCTGTACCCCTCTCTACTTTGTTTCAGTTAGTACAAAATTCCTAGTACCTATTTATGCTTTCTATCTAATAGGACATGCTTCCCATCTGTTCTTTGATTTACGTCCTAAAAGTTGGGCAGGAACAGCATTGATCCATCTCTTTTGGGTAAACGATGATGGAAGAAAAACTTTCCCAGAAAAAGCTTCCAGACTGTTCTTACTTATCAATGGAATAATTATTCTGGTTGCTGGAATAATTTTATTATACTTCTTCCAAGCATGGATCAAATAAAAAGAATTTTACATTCTTTTAATTTTTTCTTTTATTATTGCTAACAGCAACATTTATTTTTCACAGAAAACTATTTAGTTTTATTATCTACAAATAATTAATGAAAGGTAAAATAATATTTATCTCAGGATCCACTGATGGGATAGGAAAGCAAGCAGCTCTTGAACTAGCTAGACAAGGAGCACATATAATTATTCATGGTAGGAATAAGGAAAAAACCTTAGCTACAGTTGATTTCATCAAATCTGAGTCAAATAATGAGAATATTGGTTTTGTATTAGCTGATATGTCCTCTTTTCAACAAATAAAATCCATGTCAGAAATCCTTCACAAACGTTATGATAAAATTGATGTTTTGGTTAATAATGCTGAGCACAAATTCACGGACTCCATTATTCAGCAGATGGCTATGAGTTGAATTTTGCAGTCAATCATTTAGCTTATTTCCTTACTACTTCGCTCTTATTGGATCTAGTCGCCAATTCTGCATATGAACGGATTGTGATTGTAAGTTCAGGGATGCATCCGAGTGTAAATAAAATGGATTTTGACACTCTTCAAGGAAAAACAGAATATGAATTATACAATAATTATGCTCATACAAAACTTGCTAATGTGATGTTTGGGTATAAACTTTCTAGATTGCTAGAGAAGAGTGGCATCGCAGTAAACAGTCTTCATCCAGGACTCATAAATACTAACCTAAATCCTCAAAGACCTCAACATGTGGTAGACCGCGCTTTACCTGTTGAAAAAGGAATAATTAGTATGATGAGATTAGTCACTTCATCAGAATTAGAAGGAGTTACAGGAAAATATTTCACTTCAGATGGAACTGAAGTTGAATCAAGTCCAGCATCATATAATGTAGATGACCAAGAAAAATTATGGAAATTATCTGAAGAATATATAGGTGAAAAGTTTTCAAGAATTACGTAACTTGAATTCCTTTTCTCCTATAATCTTGCTTTTTAGGAAAAAACATTCTTCTTATTTGAAAAAGTGAGGTTTATAGCCGTTTTGTATAAATATTTATATCTCATAACGGTCGTTTAAGTTTAAGGAGTGTTTTAAATGGAAGAAGAATCTAAAGATGATTTACTAAAGGAAACTGAAGAGGAGCTTAATGACGAGGATAAGGAAGGGCTCGAAGAAGAGCTTGAAGAAGAAGTAGAAGAGTTTAGTGACGAGGATAAAGAAGATCTCGAAGAAGAGCTTGAAGAAGAAGTAGAAGAGTTTGCAGAAGATGATGAGGAATTAGAAGAGATTGAGGAAGAAGCAGTTGAAGAAGTTGTAGAAGAAGCTGTAGAGGATGTAATAGAAGAAGAAGCTGTAGAGGATGTAATAGAAGAAGAAGTTCTTGAAGATGTTGTAGAAGAAGAAGTTCTTGAAGATGTTGTAGAAGAAGTTGTAGAAGAAGCTGATGAGGAAGTAGAAGAAGTGAAACTAGTATCTGAATCTGAATATAAACCTGAACCTATAACTGAACAGATTCCAGAAGATATCAAGAAATTAGGTGGTGATATCCAGCTTATTTTGAAAGATGTCGATGGTGATTTGATTCCATTTGGGTATTATTTACAGAAAGACAAACTGGTTATCAAAGAAGATGAAGCAATGAAAGTTAAAATTGTGTTTTCTTGGTTTTACCAACAAAATAGGAGCGTACAAGAGATTTCTGGATCTATAAAACTTAGCATCGATATGATTGAAAAAATACTCATAAATCCTATATATTTCGGCAAGATATACTTCGAAGGAGCACTTGTGAAAGGAAATCATGAACCTATATTAACTGAAACATATTGCAAATTCATTAATATAAATACTGATGAAATAGAGGAAAAATATCTTTCCACTTTATAAGAAGGATTAAGGAAATCGACTAGTATAGGTAGATTTACCTCCTATTCCTTTTTTAATCATTTTTCTTCTTTTAGTTTTACAAAACAATTGTTGTAAAATCTTTGTTCATTTTCTGCATCTAAGACCGTTTCCATGTTTCGTTATGATCGCAACAGATGATACTAATTAATGTGATATGTATAGTTTACAAGCTCAACACGGAACATATCTTCTTTTTCTTTATCGTAATTAATAACGTTAATGCAGCAATTTCCTTGAGATAATACTTTAAGAAAAGGTGAACCGAATATTTCAGAAAAAATAGTACGAGTCACTCCTCCATGAGTTACAATCAAGATGTTCCCCTCATCTTTGTTTTTTGTAACAATTTCAAGAAACTTATTCCATACTCGTTCTGTGAATACATTCCAACGTTCCCCTCCCGACTGTAAAATCATTTTATTAAAATCTCCGACACTCTTCAGCTTATCTAAGAATACCTTGATTGATACACCGTCAAGTTTCCCTGAAGTATGTTCCATGAGTTCATCACTTTCTATAACTGGTAAATCGAATTCTGATGCTATAATGTTAGCAGTTTCACTTGCTCTACTCAAACTTGAAGAGAAAATTTTTACTATATTTCTTCCTTTGAGAAATTCAGTTGTAGCTTGTGCTTCTTTTTTTCCAGTCATATTTAGAGGAATATCAATGTGCCCTGTAGTAAAATGTTTCTTTCCGTAATCTGTTTCACCATGTCTGACAAGGAAAATTTTCATGAATGAGAATTCAATCAAAGCAAATAAAAAGGTTAGGGAAGACAATTACAAATCCTAGTAATAATACACTTCTAATAAGGTCTGACTACTCTTCTATTCTCTTTTTCTTTTGATATTTTAAGTAGTATCTTAAACCTAAGATTAGAGCTCCAACTAAAAACATTATTCCTAAAATAGGATAAACAGCACTTGGAGAAATAAGGTTATACAAGGTTCCATTTGTCTCTGAGAAAGGATAAAAGAACATTATTTCGTTATAGAGGATAGCATCAAAAAAGATATGAGAGAACAAACCTAAAATCGCTGAAAGAAGAGAGATATAAACATTATATTTTGGAAGAAATCTATCCAGTTTCAGGTATTTGTAGCCCAACCAACTTATGAATGATGAAGGTATAAAGAAAACAATAACTCCCAGAGTACTATGCATGATTCCATGCATTTGTCCTATACCTGTAATTAAATAGAAAATTGGTTCAACATCAATTATTATTGTACCTATCAACAATGCAATTGGATCCATAAACAGCATAATACTAAAAACAAAAATAGCAAAACCAAAATGTACTGGAGTAAATGGCATTCTCATTTAATAATTGGAATCAACATATTTATTTTTTATGCAATAATTATTGGTGCTTATGATGGTTTGAGATTTAGTGAAAGAGACGATCATTTGATTTGATTCAATGATTTCATCTTTTGGAGCATCACTGTTATTATTACTTTAACACCTACATCATTCCCAACATCTGTGGAAGACCGTTTTCTCCAATAGCTAATTAATAGGTTCTCTTCTCCTTGGACATTATAAGTTATTGAGTCTGAGTGCAAACTCACAATTCCATCATCTGTATTCACTATTAACACTCCATCATCTACATGACCATAAGGACCAAAATTGGTGTTTTAGTAAATAATGCTGGAGCGCAAATTCATAGACTCCACTATTCAGAGATGACTATGAGTTGTTTTTTGCAGTCAATCATTTAGCTTATTTCCTTACTACTTCTCTCTTGTTGGATTTAGTGACAAAATCCGAATATAAGCGGATTGTGATCGTAAGTTCAGGAATGCATTTGAGAGTAGACAAAATGGATTTTGACATTCTTCAGGGAAAAACAGAATATGAATTATACAAAAATTACGCTCACTCAAAACTAGCAAATGTGATGTTTAGTTACAAGTTGTCACGATTGCTTAAGAGCAATGGAATAACAGTAAATTGCCTTCATCCAGGACTAATAAATACAAACTTGAACCCTCAAAGAGCGCAACATATTGTAGATCGAGCTTTACTCGTTGAAAAGGGCATAATTAGTACAATGCGATTAGTTACTTCATCTGAATTAGAAGGAGTTACTGGAAAATATTTCACATCGGATGGTACTGAAGTTGAATCGAGTTCAGCATCATATGATTTAGACGACCAGGAAAGATTATGGGAGTTGTCCGAAGATTATATCGGCATAATATTTTTAAGATGAATATTTAGTTCAGATACTATTCTTTAAACTCCAAATCTGCCTTAGTTTTAATTTTCTAATCATATCCTTTGCATTCTCATTTTCATCGTCTATGTCAAGTAACTTAGTGAAGCATTTTGTAGATTCATCTAATTTTCCTAATGCGTAAGCTCTTTTTCCTAACATTGAATAAAACTCCTTGAAATCTTTATCAATCCCAACAACTTGATCTATTAAATCTAGAGTTGTTTCAAAATTTTCTATTACATATAAAATATTCACAAGACTTGATACTAATCCTCGATAGTAATCATACTTTATTTTTCCTGTCTTTATACTTGTAATTATTTTGTCTATATCTAAATTTATTTTCTGAGCTGTAATATTCCTGAAAAGTATTTTGTCCTTTTCTAGCAACACTGTTTCTCCATCAGCAGTAAAATAGATGTTATCTTTGTGGTGACGTAGTTTGAAACAATCTTCATCAATTAAATAGAGGTGACCATCAATAATGGTTATTGCTAGATGATACTCTCTACCATATGATTGAATAGTGTATAATCCTACAGCATCATTCCATTCTTCTTTGTTAGGACCTTGATTATCTCGAGCACCATCATTGTATTTTGCTACTATTGCAAATAATGGATGGTCATAATAGAATGATAGAGGATGTCCCTCACTATCTAGATTAAATTTACATGTCTTTCCTCCTTTTGTTACAAAGTTTGTTGCATCTTGAGGAATAAGTTCGATTTCTGAATAAGTTGTTGGATAAATGACCAATTGATTATTTTCGTAAACAACATTGAACAAAGGATTTCTGTAAGCCTTATAAGTTCCTTCTAATCTTCTTAGTAATTCTTTTTCAACAGGTTTTGATTCAGGTAGTGTTTTCTCCTCAATAAATAGCTCAAGAGCTTTTTTAGCTATTTTACTTACTGAAGAATGTTTCATATCATTTGTAAGAACAATTACACCAATATTGTGTTCAGGTACCCATTTCATGAGAGTTTGATAACCATATCCTCCCCCTCCATGCTCTAATGATTTAGCGCCCTTAATATGTTCAGCAGAATAAATACCTAATCCATAGCCATATTCTTTTGATTCTTGAAATTGTGTTTTATACATCTCTTCAAGTAAACTTGAATCTATAATCTGTTCCTCATTTAGCTTTCCTTTCCTTAGATGGAAAGATACAAACTTAGCTAACTCGTTTGCACTAATATATAATCCACCTGCTGGAAGCATAGGGATCTGTTCATCAGGAGTTGCATATAGGCCACTGTGACCATGTGCAAATGATGATTTCAGTGCTTTTGAAATATTGTAAGTTGCACTAATTATGCCTAAAGGAGAAAAAAGTACTTCATTCATAACTTCTTCAAAGGACTTGTTAAGAATTAACCCCATAACATATCCAGTTAAATCCAATCCAACATTCGAATATGCTTGTTCTGAACCAACTGGGTTTTTTAACCAAATATTATTGATACTTTGAATGTGGTCATCGAAAGTACAAGGAGTAGCATCAAAATTGTTGCCCAGTGGAGCTTCATGAGTAAAACTAGCCCAGTGACTTAACATTCTTCTAAAAGTTATTTTTGCAATTTCTTCATCTGGGTCTCCAAATTTGG
>JAGXNV010000161.1 GCA_019894795.1 Candidatus Heimdallarchaeota archaeon
CCATTGAAGAGCTTACATCGGTCATCGCAATGGATTCTGATTTCTGGAAAGCTTATGAATTATTAGGAGAAACTTACAGGTCTACAAATCAGACAGAATTAGCTGAAACATACTATTTCAAGGCTACAGCACTAA
Organism: Candidatus Heimdallarchaeota archaeon; assembly: GCA_019894795.1. Classification (GTDB taxonomy): domain Archaea; phylum Asgardarchaeota; class Heimdallarchaeia; order Heimdallarchaeales; family Heimdallarchaeaceae; genus UBA460. Next base: position 136 of record JAGXNV010000161.1, read on the forward strand.
ATCCTCAAGCGATCCAATCATGGTTAGGAAGAGGAAAAGTTGCTCTACTGAGAGGGGAATATCAAGTCACAGTTTTATGTTTTGAAACTTATTTGAGAAATAAAAGTAAAGATTCAGACGTATGGAGTCTTCTTGGACATTCTTACAAAGAGCTAAATAATCATTCTTCAGCCATTGATGCATATAATGTAGCTATAGAGATTGATCCAACTAATCAACTCCTTTATGAAGAGTTAGGAGATATCTATCAAATTATAGGTAGAGAAGATATAGCACAACAGAAATATCTACAGGGTTTGCAAGTAGAAGAGGTTACAAGACCTTTGAAGAAAGAATTATATTACAAACTCGCTCAGATTTATCTGAAAGATGGTAAAAATCAGAAAGCCTTCAATCTTTGTAATGAATTGCTCGTACTTTTGAAAGACGATCCAGAAGCAACATTCCTTTCAGGAAAAGCTCTAATATATCTTGGTCAGAGATATGATGGGATTACTAGAATTAAAAGAGCGATGGCTAAAGACCCAAAACCTGAGTATGAAGAATTTCTTCTGCAAGCTGATAGAGATCTTTATAGTTCTAAAAAATGAAGATGTATTTAGTACTTAAGTTAAAACTTATATGAAACAAATTAAAGTGCAAATCCATGAGTCTAAGTGAGGATTTGAATTTTTTCCTGAAAATTGCAAAAAATAATCTTTCTCGGTTCTGTTTTATGGTCTGGGATTATTATTTCACACCCAAGATTTTTCAAGTTGAGGTAATTGATTCAACTCTGAGATGTACTTATGGACAGCACAATTTAATTTTCGGAAAGATTAATTCAGATATTATTGATAATCTTGACGACAAGGGAGATATCGTCATTTCCTTTGATCTTGATTGGCTACCTTTAATCCAACAGAAATTCACAGATTTAAGATTGCTCGATTCTTCTTGGCAAGACAATGATTATAATACATTCTACTGTATGGAGCTTTCAAGAGATAATTTTCAAAAAAAGGAGGTTCATTCAGCTAGAAGATTATTGCATGAAGACGAAGAATTAGTGACATTAAATAGGAAAATACATTTGAATAGCGGAGTTGGTGGAGTTGGAATTGTGGAGAATAATTCAATTAATGCATGTGCATTTGCTCCTCATGTTGTAAATAATGAAGATTTTTCGTTCTCTATAATAAGAGACGTCTGGACTCGTCCTTCTTTTCGAGGTAGAGGTTTGGGATATGATGTTAGTTCAAAGATATGTGAGGCTTCATTTGAAGAAGATGTTGACAGGATATTTCTTTGGGTTGAAGAACAAAATAAAGTTGCAATAAAAATCTATGAGAAAATTGGCTTTAAAGTTACAGATAAGGCTCATTCTGTGATAGGTAAAAAGAATAAATCATATACCCACAAATGATCTAAACTGTTTCTTGATTTGCTTCTCATCTACTTTTGTATTGACATCAGAAATAATTATTATAGGAGTTTGAACATTTTTTCTAATTTCTGCTATCTGATCTTCAATTTCAAAAATACAAGAAGCTGAAAGTATGATAACACTATAATCTTGATTTAACGCTTCATCTAGAGTTTCTAGAACTTCAGTTGAGCTACTCGCTTCTTTACCAGGAACACCAATCAAGTGAAAACCTCTGACAGTTTCCCTTGCACCAATCACATATGCTTTATTGGTAATTCCAAGCTTTTCCATATCTAAACAAACTGATTTTCAGTTTAAAACTTTGGGTTTAATTCATATCGTTAAACATAAACTACTTAAAATTCTATATGGATATATCCATATGTCTGTTAAAGAGGCAGAAGGTGCACGTATTGTATCAATCACTGGCTCAATTGTTCAAGTTAAGGGACTTTCTTCATACAGAATGGGAGAGATTACTTATGTTGGAGAAGAAAGATTAATTGGAGAGGTTATAGTAATCGAACAAGATATTGCTACTATTCAAGTTTATGAGCCTTTAGAAGGATTACGCATCAATGACCCTATATATCCAACAGGAAAATCACTTACTGCTGAATTAGGTCCAGGCATGCTTTCTAATATTTTTGATGGAATCCAACGACCTTTAGAAAGAATAAAACAAATCTCTAAATCTGATTTCATTAAAAGAGGTATTAATATAACTGCTCTTGACAGACAGAAAAAATGGTCTTTTCATCCAAATAACGATTTAGAGAAAGGTGAAATAATTAATGGGGGAGATATTCTTGGTGAAGTTCAAGAAACCGAGACGATTGTGAGTAAAATTCTAGCTCCTCCAAGTTTTTCTGGTGAATTAATAGAACTCCAAGAGAAAGGAGATTATAGAGTAACAGAACCAATACTTACAGCAAAGAATAAAGATGGAGAGAATAGAGAATTAAGTTTAATGCATGAATGGTCAGTAAGAATTGCAAGACCATATTCTACAAAATTACCTGTGACAGAACCGCTAATAACAGGCCAAAGAATAATCGATATGTTCTTCCCAATTGCTAAAGGAGGAACAGCAGCCATTCCAGGTGGATTCGGGTCTGGAAAAACAGTCATTCAGCATCAATTGTCAAAATGGAGTAATGCTGATGTAGTGATTTACATTGGTTGTGGTGAAAGAGGAAACGAAATGACTGATGTCCTTAGAGAATTCCCTAAGCTTATTGACCCTTATACTGATAACCCATTAATGGCTAGAACAATACTAGTGGCTAATGTTTCCAATATGCCCGTTGCTGCTAGGGAAGCATCAATTTATATGGGAATCACAATGGCTGAATTCTATAGAGATCAAGGTTTCAGTGTTTTACTTACAGCTGATAGTACCAGCAGATGGGCAGAAGCCTTGCGAGAAATTTCCGGACAACTAGCTGAACTACCTGTTGAAGAAGGATTTCCAGCTTATTTAGGAGCTAGATTGGCAAATTTCTATGAGAGAGCTGGAAAAGTAATCACAATTGGCTCACCATATCGAGAAGGCTCAATTAATATTACTGCAGCTGTATCCCCCCCTGGAGGAGATTTCAGTGAACCAGTTACAGCCAATACAAAACGGTTTGTTAAGACTTTCTGGGGACTTGATTCTACCTTAGCAAATCGAAAACATTTTCCCGCTATTAACTGGCTAATAAGTTATTCAGGCTATGTTGCAGAAATAGAAGAATGGGCACTTGAATCAGGTCTTGAAGACTGGGGGAGATACAGACAAGAGATGATGAAAATTCTCCTCAAAGATGAGGAATTGCAGCATATTGTAGAGTTAATTGGATCTAAAGCACTACCCTCAGAGGAGCAATTAATAATTCTAATCGCAGATATGATAAAAGTCGGTTTCTTGCAGCAAAGTGCATTTCACCCCGTCGATACCTTCTGTCCTTTAGATAAGCAAATGAGGATGATGAAATTAATGCTTCTTTTCTATCATAGAGCTGAGGTCTTAGTTAAGAACGGATGTCCAATTTCTCTCGTAACATCATTAAAGACTGTTCAAATTCTCAAAAGAATGAAAGAAGATGTATTGAATGAAGATCTCATACAAATGAACAAAATTGAAGATTACATACATTCTGAAATGGAAGAATTAGGTTCCAAATACGGTTATAGGATTTGAGTATTATGGCAAGAATAACAGTTAAAGGAGTTTCAGAAATTCGTGGTCCGCTTATGGTAGTTGAGGGTGTTTCAGGGATACAAATGGGAGAATATCTAGAAGTTAAAATTCATAATAATCAAATTCGTAAAGGAAGAGTACTTGCAATAGAGGAAGAGAGAGTCATAATTCTCTTATATCAAGGCACATATGAGACTGATAAAGATAATATCGAAACACAATTTTTCGGTAGAACCATGCAGTTATTTGTTACAGAAAACATGATTGGAAGGACATTCAACTCTCTTGGCGATCCTCTTGATGGTCTTCCAGCAGTTTACTCTGAAGAATTCCTTGATGTAAATGGTGCGCCTATTAATCCAACTTCAAGAGTTTATCCACGTAGTTACATAGAAACAGGAATTTCCTCAATTGATCTGATGAACACAATTGTTAGAGGTCAAAAACTCCCGATTTTTACAGGAGCAGGTTTACCAAATAACAGAGTCATAGGTCAAATAGTCAGACAAGCTAGAATTGCAGAAGAAGACAAAGAAGAAAAATTCGCAATTGTGTTTGGTGCAATGGGACTAACAATGGATGATTATATCTACTTTCAACGTTTATTCAAAGAAACGGGAACTTTAGATAAAGTAGTTATGTTTGCCAACTTAGCAAGCGATTCAGCTGCTGAAAGACTACTCACACCAAGAGTTGCTTTAACAACAGCCGAATTTCTTGCGTTTGAAAGAGATTACCATGTTTTAACCATACTCTCAGATATTACAAATTATTGTCAAGCTTTGAGAGAAGTATCTGTTGCTCTTGAAACAGTTCCAGCCAGAAAAGGATTTCCTGGATATATGTATAGTGATTTAGCGTCGTTATATGAAAGATCGGGTATAATAGAGAGTTCAAAAGGAAGTATAACTTTACTCGCAAATTTGACTATGCCTAATGATGACATAACGCACCCAATTCCTGATTTAACAGGATATATCACTGAAGGACAATTAATCTTAGATAGATCACTTCATTCATCCGGTATCTATCCTCCTATTGACGTTTTGGGGTCTCTCTCAAGACTAATGAAAGATGGGATAGGTGAAGGATACACTAGAAAGGATCATTCATCTCTTAGCGACCAGTTGTATGCTGCTTATGCTGAGGGTTTAGATAAAAGAAACTTAGCAGAAGTAATTGGGAAAAAAGAGTTGAATAGGATAGATCAAATCTATCTAGAATTTGCAGAGAAGTTTGAAGAGAGTTTCATTAATCAAGGAGACACACACCGAACTATGCAAGAATCGCTTGATTTAGGATGGTCACTATTAACCTTGCTCCCAGTCTCGGAGTTAACGAAATTAACTTCCGAAGAGATAGAGGAATTTTTATTCCAGAGAGTTGAAGAAGTAAAATGAGAGAAGTAATCACCGTTTCACCCACAAAGGATAATCTTCTCAAATATAAGAAGAAATTACAGCTGGTAGAAAGAGCATATGATCTTCTACGAGAAAAATACGAAGCGCTATTAATGAAATTACATATCATAACAGCCGAAGTGTCAGGTTTAAGAACAAAAATGGAAAAAAGTCTTAGTGAAGCTTACATTGAATATATAAAAGCTGAATCAGAACTGGGGAGAGAGATGATTAATGTTTTTAGCGAAACAATCCCTAAAGATGTAGAAATAAAATCGGTACCTGCTCAATATATGGGAGTAGATTATAAGGATTTAGAAATTGAAAAACTTCCTGAACCCTCCTACGGTTTTTTTGGCATTTCTAGCTTACTATGGATTACAGCTGAAAGATTTAGAGAATCATTTCATCTCATTATTCAGCTTGCAGAGTTAGAAAATCTCGCGCTTAGCATTATGAGTAATTTACAATCGATTCAACTCAATCTCAATGCTTTAGACAAAGTATATAGAATCAGGTTCCGGAATATAATCAAATTTATAGAAGATGTAATTGAATCATCTGAATTAGAGAATATTTACACAATTAAAAAATTAAAAAATAAAATAGATGAAAGAAAAATGAGAAAAAGAGGTGAGCTCAATTAAAAAAGCGCTGGTAGCAATAGGTGATTTTGAAAGTGGTGTGAACTTAATTAAACAACTCATTGATTTTTTTGATGACTGGGTAACTGAAATTCATCTCCTAAATGTAGTAGATAGAGAAGCAAATCAACATCTGGCTAATTTTAGAGGTGAATCCATAGAGGAAACTATTGAAAAGCGTAAAATTGATAGTAAGGATATTCTGCATAAACTCAGCAAAACATTCTCTGATACTCATTTATTCATTACTTATAGTATTGAAGAAGGAATAATTGCTGAATCAATAATTGAAGCTTCAGTTAAGGAGGAAGTTGACTTTATTGCAATGGGAACTAAAAGAGAAAGAATAGCTAAAAAATTATTAAAGAATAATATTAGATTCGTTATTGAACTTGCTTCAATTCCAGTTCTATTATATCCTGTTTGATGTGATGGTATGAAAGATAAAAAGAAAACTTCTGAAGAGCATTCTTCTCCAAACCTAGATAATCTGTTAAAAAAAATCATTTCAGAAGCTGAAAATGAAGCAGAAAAAATCAGAGAAGATACACGTAAAAATCTTGAAATATTTGAGAAAGAAACCAAGAATCTGGTAATAAATTTAAAGAAAAAAGAATTGGATAAGGAAATTCCACACTTGGAATTCATTCGAAAACGAACAGAAGTTGAATATCAGCAGAAAGCTAGAAAAACAAGAATACAAGCGCAAGAAAAGCTCATTGATGCTGTTTTTGAAAAAGTTGAGAAAGAATTAATGAATTTTAGAATAAATCCAGAATATAAGATATATCTAAAAAGCAGATTAGAATCAACTCAAAGAGCTTTTAAAACAAAAGACATGAAAATAATAATTGACCAAAGAGATGAAAATTTAATAAATAAGACTGTTGCTAATTTACAAAAAGAAAAGGATTTAAGTTTCATAGTTCAAGTGTCAGAATTGATAACTTCTGGAGGCTTTATTCTAACAGATTTTGATGAACGTGTCAGAATTGATTATACCATTGAATATCTATTAGAAGAAAGCAAGGATGTTATTAGAACAAAGATAAATG
>JAGXNV010000162.1 GCA_019894795.1 Candidatus Heimdallarchaeota archaeon
GTGCAAATGCGATTATGAAATGTGTTAATGGAAGTGATTTACAAACAGGAAAACTAAAACAAAAAGTTCAGGATGCATATTCAATGCGTTCTGCACCCCAAGTACTTGGAGCAGTTCATGATGCAATAGCTTGGGCAAGAATTCAAGTAGAAATAGAGTTGAATGGAGTAGGTGATAACCCAGTCTTTTTCCCAGATCTAAAGATTCAGTTAACAGGAGCCAATTTCCAAGGAACACCCGTGTGTCTTCCTATGGATATGATTGGAGCTGCTATTACAATGGTTTGTGTAATGTCTGAAAGAAGGATGAATAGATTGAATCACCCAGCTCTAAGCGTGGGATTACCACCTTTCTTAACAAAAGGAGCAGGTTTGATGTCAGGGTTGATGTTAAGTCAATATACTGCGGATATGCAAATCGTCGAAATGAGGATTCTATCTATGCCTGCCAGTATCCAATCAATACCTGCAGCTGCAGATCAAGAAGATTTTGTGTCCATGGGTATGAATACAGCAATAAAGAACTTCCAAATCATGGATAATGCATATGGGGTGCTGGGAATAGAACTTATGGCAGCTGCTCAAGCCTTAGACTTTCGAGAGTTTCAATTCGGTGATGGTGTAACTAAAGCTAAAGAGGTTATAAGACGACATGTAGAATTCCTAGATATAGATAGACCATTGTATGATGATCATACTAATATGAAAGAATTGGTCAAATCTTGCGAAATTCTAGAAGAAGTTGAAAAAGAAATCGGAAGCTTAGATTGAAACTTCTAAAATAGTAATTGAATGAGTAATCGATGAAACTACTCATTTCTTTTATTTCTTTTCGCTCAAACGTTTGGAAGTAAACTTTAAAACAACGTATTTTCTAAAAGGTATGAGATTCATGATTTCTAACCAGAAGGAAGGATTAATTTTAACAAGTGCTTCTGAGCTTTTTCTTGGAAATGTTTCAAAATATGAACCTATTTACTCAAATGAAGTCCCTGATAGCATTGTAATACGTAATGGAGTAATAGAAGCCATAGGTGAATCATCTCAGATACTAGCCGAGTATACACGAAGCGATTTTGAGATAATTGATTGTACAAACAAAACAATCTGTCCTAGTTTTGTAGATTCTCATACTCATTTGGTTTTTGCAGGAAACAGATCACATGAGCTAAATTTGAAAATAAAAGGAAAATCCTACCTTGAAATCGCAAAGGGGGGAGGAGGAATATCCTATTCAGTCAACCAAACACGAGCTGCTACTAAAGAAGAACTTGTAGCTTTGGCACTGGAACGACTGGATGAGATGTTAGTACATGGTACTACAACAATTGAGGCAAAATCTGGGTATGGATTAAATCAAGAAGATGAAATTAAAATCCTCGAAGTAATAAAAGAAGTTAATGAAAAACATCCAATAGATGTTATACCAACATTTTTGGGTTGTCACGTTAAACCTGAAGATTTCATAGGAAACCAGTGGGAATATATTGAGAGTATGATACTGCTTTTACCAGAAATCAAAAGACGAAATTTAGCAGAATATGTTGATATTTGGACAGATCAAGGCGCATTTTCAATTGAAGAATCTGAACATTTTCTTAAACAAGCATTAGATTACGATTTTAAGCTGAGGGTACATGCTGACGAGATGGAAAATGTTGGTGCAGCTTTGATGGCAGCAAATATGGGGTCAACTTCTGCAGACCATCTCTTAAAAGCTGAAGCCATTTCTGCTCGTACAATGGCAGATGCAGGTGTAGTTGCAAATTTACTACCAGGAACACCTTTCGTTATGATGTCAAAGAATTATGCGAATTATGGGATGTTCAAAGATGCAGGGGTGACTGTGGCATTGTCATCAGATTTTAATCCAAACTGCTATCTAACAAATATGCAATTTGTTGTAGCTCTAGGTTGCTTTATGATGAAAATGTTGCCAGAAGAAGCTTTGTCAGCTGCTACCTATGGTGGAGCAAAATCTCTTAACAGAGAACAACAAATTGGTAGTCTCGATCTTGGAATGAATGCCGATGTTCTGATTCTTGATCTCCCTAGTGTGTCTTCACTTCCATATCAGTATGCAGTTAATCACACAAATATGATAATCAAAAATGGAAAAATGATTGTCCAAAATAAAGAAAGAATAAGGGCATAATTTTCTTTTTTACCAGATTGCTGCAGTAATAAATAGAGAAACAGCTAGTAAGAGAGTAAAAGCTAGAGTTGTGAGAATGGTCATTGCTTGTGCCGGAATCATTGCTAGATAATTGTCATGATATTTTCTAGTTGTTATCATAGCTCTCACAGAGAATAGAAGCGATGCCAAAGTAATTAGGCTCAAATAAGGTAAAATTTGAAGAATTACTAATATTATAAGGATAGCATAGGTTAAACTCAAGAAAATGATAAATATTATTGAGGATATTTTTCTTCCAACTAAAACAACAATATTCCTTCTTCCAGATTCTTTATCTGCTTCATAATCCGGAAACTGATTAACAAATAATACTAATGAGATGAGGAGTCCTACTATAATAGACAAATAAATGGGGTTCCATGAAAATTTCTCCTGTTGTATATAATATGACCCGAAAACAATCGCTGGTCCAAAACTAAGGAAAATAGCTATTTCAGCAAATCCGAAATTTGCTAATTTGATTGGTTTTCCTACATAGAAAATACCTAGAAAAGCTCCTCCTAAACCAATGTAGAGTACGATGTTTCCATTTAGTGTAAAATTGATGTATAGACCAATTCCAAGAGTGATCAAAAAGGTAATTATTGCTCCTAACAATGTCCTAGTTGTAGAAAACAATTTGTTTTGTATCATTCGGGATCCTCCTGAAAATGGTGTGAGTTTTTCGTTAACTTCATCATTTCTTGATAAATGATCGAAGAAATCATTCAGTAAATCAGCACAAGCATGAAAAGCTGAAATTCCAATAACTGCTAGAAGAAAATATACCCAATCGAAAGCTTTACTCTCATAATATGCAACGGCTGTTCCAACCACAACTGCAGCCACACTAACAGAAATGAAGGGTAATCGTATTCCTTTTACCCAGATTTGTATGGTTTTTTTTATTGAATGGAAGAAGTCTTTTAGAATTGAAGGTTTATTTTCTTTGAATTCTTGGAAATAATCCCATTTGGCCACCACTATCTCTGTGGGAACAATTTGTACAAGATCTACACCAAAAATACCTTTTCTTTCTAGATTATCTTTTTTCGCTAGATCTCCAATAATTTTATCTTGATTAGGATAATCACTAACTATTTTAGCTCTTCCATTATATTTGAGGGTGGTTTCACCATCAGTGACTATAATTTCCACTTTCGGATTAAATCGAATTTGTTCAATGAGTGAACTGTTTTGCTCTCCAGCGACTATTATTGTAGTTCCTTCTGAAACATATGAACATTCAGAAAGATTGGGGTTATTATAACTGCTTGAGGCAATATGTAACGATTTATTTGAGTATAGAAACTTTTCAACATTCTCTAACATTAAGCCACAACCCTAACGGATTCTTATAAAATTATCTGAAAGCCAAGAAAATAAAAGAAAAGAAAGAAAAAGATTTTTTACATCATGCCGGGCATACCGCCCATTCCACCCATACCAGGAGGCATTCCACCACCAGGAGGCATAGCTGGTCTATCTGATTTAGACACGATGACATCGTCAATTCTCATTATCATTATAGCAGATTCACTTGCAGATTTAATTGCTTGAGAAAGAACTCTTAGTGGTTCTATAATTCCAGCTTTTTGCATATCAGCAATTTTTCCATTTTTCATTATGTCAATACCAGCTGCAATTTTACCTTCAGCGTGTGCTGCTCTTAATTCGTTGAGTATATCCAATGGATCTATTCCTGCATTCTCTGCAAGAGTTGATGGTATAACTAGTAGAGCATCAGCGAATGCTTTAACAGCTAATTGTCTTTTATCTTTGAATTCATCAGCGAACTCATCAATTCTTAGAGAAAGTTCTGTATAGATGGCTCCACCACCAGGTAGGTAAGTTCTATCTTCAACAACGTTTCTTACAACACATAGAGCGTCGTGTAGTGCTCTTTCTGCTTCATCAGTAACATACTTTGTTGCTCCATAAAGGATAATAGAAACTGCTTTTGGATTCTTGCATTCACGAACATAAACGTGTTCGTCATCTCCAAGTTTTACTTCTTCAACTAACCCAGCATCACCAAGATCTTCTGCTTTAGCATCTTTAAGATGGGTAACTATCTTTCCTCCAGTAGCTCGAGCAATTTTTTCAATATCGCTTTTCTTAACTCTTCTAATTGCTAAGATGTTTTCTTTAGCCATGAAATACTGTGCCATGTCATCTATACCTTTTTGGCAAACTACAACAGTAGCTCCTGTTGCTTTGACATTATCAACCATATCTCGTAAGATTTGTTCTTCATTATCTAAGAATGATTTCATTTCCAAAGGATCATTGATTCTGATCTCACGGTCCCATTCGCCTTTTTGAACTTCTATATTTTGGTTTAATAAAAGAATTTTAGCGTTCTTTACAGATTTTGGCATAGCTGTATGAACAACTTCCTTGTCAATAATTACACCTTCAATTAGCTCAGAAGCACCTAGGGATTTGCCTGTTTTCTGCATGATTTTGATATTATCTAAATCAACTTTATAATCACCATTAACTTCATCAGCTACTTTTTTGACGCTATCAACAGCAATTTGAGCCATCTCATCCTTAGCTGAATGAACAGCTTTACTGTGGAGAGAAGTCTTAGCTATTTTATGCAAAACCTTGTCAACATCTTGAAAAGATTCCATTTTTTGAGCTAATTCTACTATAATCTCTTGAGCCTTATTTGCAGCTGCCTTGTATCCCTCAACAATTAACGATGCATGTATCTTCTTATCTAAGAGTTCTCCACCTTTCTTGAGTAATTCACCAGCAATAATAACTGAGCTAGTTGTACCATCACCTGTTTCTTGGTCTTGAACTTTAGCAATTTGAACCATTATTTTTGCAGCAGGATGCTGTACATCGATTTCATCTAACAAAGTAGCTCCATCGTTGGAAATTAAGATGTCACCGAGTCCATCAACCATCATTTTATCCATGCCTTTGGGTCCCAGAGTGCTCTTAATAGTGTCTGCAACGATAACAGCAGCCATGATATTATTTCTTTGAGCATCTTGACCTTTAGCTCTTTCAGTTCCTTCTCTCAAAAGTATAATTGGTACTTGTCCTTGTCCCATCATGATTATCACCTAAAATATTTACGTAAATTTCAAATTCATCTTCCAATCATTGATATATAATCTTTGCTATCTTCTAAAAATTCGAAAAGACTTAACAGAACCCAATTTCCTTCCTTCAAATACTTAGTTGTGTCATTTTATCAATCTCTTCTATTGAAATGAATAGATGCAAACTGTTCTTCTAGTTTTTTTATATATATCTACTTTTCATCTTGAAGTTAAGAAAACATTTTTATCGTTCATGTACAATTGTCTGTTACTGGGGATATTCTAAATGAGTGACGAAGATACACTTCAAGATACAGAGATAGTGCGCCTTCTATTCTTTACAAGTCCTGATTGTTTTGCTTGTCCTGAAGTAGAACGCATTATTGAAAACATCGCTGGTACTTCTATGAAAGGCATGCTTCATGTCAGTACTATCGATATTACTGAAGAACAGGAAATTGCTGCTCAATATGGTATAATGAGTGTTCCAGTAGTAATAATGAATGAGGAAAGGATCGCTGAAGGACTTATTACAGAGGATGTAATCAGAGAAAAACTCTGGTCATCAATTCTACCTAACATCATCAATAGGCAACGTGATACTAGGCTCAGAGAAAGCATGATGATTCTTACAAAAAATACTATTAGCAGCATTATCTCGCAGGAGCTAGTAAGACAAAATCTTGGTGATTATGTCCATATTGGAATATACCAACAAGTTATGATGTCTTTACTCCAGTTAGACCCACTTATTCCCCAGTTGCTTTATCAAAGTGGTAGAGAATTAGGAATTTATGGTGCGGCACCATACTATCTGACCGTATTAAATCCCAAAGTTGGTGCAGTAAAACCCGAGGAACGCTTTCAAGAAGCTTTGATTGCACTTGCAAAGTTATATAGTCACAATAATGTAGTTCCCTTGTATCTAGCAACTCACTGTGACATTGCTAAAATGGAAGGCTACACTGCAACTCTTCGTATGTACGAACTTGTTAATAGTGCTGGAGCAATTAATATTGGAGAGCCATTATGTCATTATACAGCAGGAGAAATTGCTGGAACTATAGAAGCAATGATTGGATCCGCTACTAGTGTTTTTGAGACTAAATGTAGAGGGTTAGGTGATGATTGTTGTGAATTCGAAATTGAAGTTTTCCTTGGAAAAGAAGTCGGTAAAGCACCGTATCAAGTATATGAACCTAAAGATGGGGATAAGCGAGTTCAATTCTTAGGAGAGATTCCCGCTGAAGATTTCAGAAGACAACTTTTCTATGAATTCATCCATGAAACCACTCAACATGGTCACAACTCATTGTTGATGAAAGAAGCCCTCAGACCAAATGATGTCGACTTTGTACATATTAGTGCTCTACAACAACAGATTATTTCTTTAAAATTTAGAGATAAATTTTGTGGTGCTCTTCTTTATTCTGCAGGAAGAGAACTTGGTGTTATTGGTCCCGGAAAAAACATTATTTACCAACTTCTAGATGACGAATCCTTACCAATAAGTTCCTTAAAGAAAGCAACTGAGATTATTCAACAATATAT
>JAGXNV010000163.1:0-2653 GCA_019894795.1 Candidatus Heimdallarchaeota archaeon
CTCAGCAGCAGTATGCATTTGTTCGGCTAATTTCTCTGCTAAGGGGGTGGGAGATATTGCAGAGAAGCTTATCACTCTCTTTTCAGTTACTGATACTACCTTACTTGCAACTATGAGTACATCATTCTGTTGGAAGTTCAATGATTCTAGCTTCATAGATTCGGTTAGAATTTCTAATAAATCATCACCTTCTTCTATGATTTTATGAGATGGGATAGATATAATCTCAATATTTGGCATGAATCAAGTAAAAATTTCAGTTAGAAAAATCCTTCTATGTATTGAAGAAATTAAAAGAGAAGTTGGAAAGGTCTAAACAAAATAAGCAATAAGAAACCAAGAAATTGCTAGTATGATTACTGCTACAACATTCATGATAGAATAAATGTTATTTGTCTCCTCATTGTATATCCGATTAATATTCTCTTTAATGGAATAAAGTTTTTTATCAATGCTCTCTAAGATTTCTTTATCTTTAATATCATCAGAGAGAACTTCTTGTGAATCACTGAGAATGTCTACTAAACCATGAAGCAGCATTTTATCTTGCTCAAGGAAGGAAGGAGTAACGATTGACTCAAGTTTCTTATGCAGAAGCAAAACATCCTCTTTCTTCAGTTTTGGTAATTCCCACTTCAAATCAACTTTAGCTAAATTAGATATATGTTTTGTATGTTCATCAAAATAAAGCTGATAGGGTATTGCTTTGTAATCAATATCATCAATTAGTCTAAAGAACTGAATTTCCAAATCAGAACTCTTTTTAGAGTGATAATATTTTGATGGGTCGATCACTAAAGCAACTGCTTTTGAAAATAGATTCTGATAAGTTCTTTGTGTCCCTTTATCAGTACCTGAAAGAAAACATCCATAAGAAGGGTGTGTATGTACCCATCCTACAATAGATTCTTTTCTATCTCTACGTTGCAAATCTTCTACAATTTGTACAAGAGCCTCATCATCTAGAACTACAAAAGTAGATGTTTGTCTCTGTTTACCAGTATCAAAATCGGTTATAATTAATTTCTGAGTTGCGTTATCAACATATCCTAAGAGGACTCCTGCTGATTCTTTTGATGGATCAATAGCATCAATTTCCAGTATTTTAGCTATAACATATGCAGATATCACAATTTCTGAGTTAGAATTCTTCATTATCCAAAAATAAATAGTAATAGTTCTATAAAATTTTTCCCCTTCAATGGATTAGAAATTGTTTACTTCCTTACCAATTGGTTGTACTGTAAGTAAGTAATGTGCAAGTTCCTTTAGGAGAATGATGTCTGGGTGATTTGCATCAATGTTAAAACTATTTGTTTTATCAAGAACATCCATCATTGCCCATGTTGCTAAAAACAAATCTATAGGATACCCTTTTGGATACATCGCCTCTAAGAGAACTCCATTGATTTCCTTCAGATGGACATTATAGCCTAAAATAAATTGCTGAATATCTCGAATTACAGAAGTTATTAACTTTGTAACTCGAAATTCAAGAAATGCTTGTCTTCCGAAGAAAGTGCCTATATCTTCAAATCTGTCAAAAGAACCTTGCATCCAGAACGTAGGATCAATCAAAGCTATACTCACGACTTCCCCTTCAGGAGCAGCTCTTATCATCAAGTTGCTCTGATGATAGTCACCAAAAGAATCACTACCACCTTGAGATGTTTTAATCATCTCAACCAGGATTTTAGATTTTTCCATGATGCCTTGTTCTTCATCGGTACTACCAAAAACTGACAGAATTAGTCTTCTATAAAGTTCCTCATAAATGTCCGTAATAACGGCCCTTGGTTTTCCTGCGTGTATAATTGATAGAATGTATCCCGCCCAAAAACTCTTATTAGAAACTGAATGAGCATCTTCATAATTAATTCCTGTCATTCCCTCATAAGCGATATAGGTTGGCTTTTTCAGATTAACATAGATATATCGAGGGATTTTTACTATAGACCGAGTAGAAAATTTCTTCTCTAAAATCGCTGTGTTTTTAATTTCAGTGATAATTTCCTCAATATTATCAATGAATTTTATAGCAAGTTTGCTCTTATGGTTTCCATGTTCAGAACTATAAAAAACGTCAATGACGTATACCTCTCCAAACCTTCCACTTGCTTTTCTATAGGCTATATCATTGATTTTAGATTGAACAACATCTCTCCCTGTGCTAATTCTTGCTTCGTTAATTAAATAATAAGAAAAAGAATCCACAAGACGAATTAGCAATGGTTTAAGAGAATCACTCATCAAACTATATTTTTTAATTATATTCTTAAAGTTTGGTTTAATTTTTTGTTAAGAGTTTTTCCTATGTGCAAAGAGATTTAATATTGATGCGTCTTTCTATAATTTGTATCTGAGAAGTTTAAGAAAATTTAATAAGATAAGAAAAGATGTAAGAGTAAGGATTTAGAAATGTCTTAATAAGTGGTTACCTTATGAATTCGGACGAAAAAGAGAACGAGATGCTTGAATGGGACAAAAAGAACATATCTAGATTTGCCCAGTATTTATATGATTTAGCGAAGTCTAAAGCTGAAGAAGAAGCCATTCAAGTAGAAGAGAAGGTAGCTATTGAAGAATCGGTTGTTGAAGAAGAGAAGGTAGTTATTGAAGAATCGGTTGTTGAAGAAGAGAAGGTAGTTATTGA
>JAGXNV010000163.1:2751-6727 GCA_019894795.1 Candidatus Heimdallarchaeota archaeon
AGGTAGTTATTGAAGAATCGGTTGTTGAAGAAGAGAAGGTAGTTATTGAAGAATCGGTTGTTGAAGAAGAGAAGGTAGCTATTGAAGAATCGGTTGTTGAAGAAGAAAAACATCTGGAAATTCAGAGAGATGACATAGATGAACAGATTACAAGATCAAAAGAGCTCGAAGAAGTGACAATTGGTTTAGCAAAAACAGTGTCAGGAGAAGATGTTGAATCCATTTTTGAAGATACCAGTTTGGATGAAATAAAAGAGATTATTAAGCAAGAAAAAATACCCATACCGTCTGAGGAAAAAGAAACTGCCCTTGAAAGAATAATGTCTCAGTCAGTTGAAAGTTCATTGACTCATGCTGAAACCAAACAAGATGAGGTTTTAGACTCTGAATTGCAACTTGAGGATCAACATGAAATCCAAGAAGCTGCAAAATTATTCGCTGAAGAGATAATTGAATATCAAACAGCTAAAGAGCATCTTAACGATATGGAAATTATTGACTCATCCACCCCGATTGTTACCGAACCTGTAATTGATGAGGATGTTCTAATCAAACCAGAAAATATCCCCGAAGATGTCCATAAATTTGTTTTTGTTGGTGAAGCGTCTAGTGTTCCTATAACTGAGGAAGAAATTCCACGCGTAGAAGTGCAAGAAGATTTAGAGATTAAAGAAATATCGCTGGTTACAGAAATTAAGAAGATAGAAGATGAAATAATAGCAAAGAAGTTACTAGACCCAGAAGTGGTAGCTGAACCAGAAGTGGTAGCTGAACCAGAAGTGGTAGCTGAACCAGAAGTGGTAGCTGAACCAGAAGAAAAGGTAGATCATGATTTACAAGCAAAACTGAAACGAAGAGAAGAGATTATTCAGCAAATGCTTCAAGAAACTAAAAAAAGAGAAGAGAAAGAAGACTTAGCAGTAAGAGAATTAGGGGAGACTGAAGGGAGACAATATTCCGCAGTAGTTTTTGGTCAAGAATCAAATAAAAATCTCAAGAAATGGAAAAGAATTGAGAAACAACAGCAGAAAGAAGATAAGAAAAAAAAGAAGAAAGAAAAAAGCAACAAATAGTAAGCTCCACAAGTTATTTAACATGTTATAATTAATGGTTGTTGAGTAGGTCTCAAAAATTTAAAAGTAGAAATAGCTGATCACATTTTTATGTGAGGTATAAAACATGAGTGAGTTCGATTTACCTTGGAATAAGTTTGTAGGTTTTAGCCTCTTTACCTTGGATGAAGATATGATTTTCGACAAAGTTATCAATCAAAAAACTGCTTTTTCAACTGTATTTCAAGTAATAGACACAGGTGCAAAAACACGTGAGGAATTAAGGAGATCACAAACAATAACTTTGAAAAATGAGATGTTCAGAGTTGATTATCATCTTTTTTTTAATATAATATTGAGTTGTATGTTCTTACCTGAAATTGAAGAGCAGCAAGCAGAAAAAATCAATGATATTATTAAAAGTAAACTCAAAGAACAGCTTCAAGATTACGGAGCTATTGACAAGATGGAACCACAATCACAAACAGCATTAATAAAACGTTTAGGGAGTTTGATTTCAGATCGAGCAGCAAGTCAGATTAAATATGACTTTTATCCTACTAAAAAACCTCAACAAGTCGAATCTCAAGCAATTGAACAAGTTAAAGAAGTAGTAGAGGTTTCTACACCTGTTGAGAAAACTCAAGAATCAACACAAGGATATACACAACCAACAACAAAACCTGCATCATCCTCAACAGTGAGTTCTACTAATACTACAAATGTCGAAGGATTGCTTGAGTTCATAGGTCATAAAACTGGACAAGATATATCTGTAAAGTCAAATAAAGTCGAGCTAACACAACAACTTTTAGAAGAAACAAAGAGATTATCTGTTGAGAGAGTTTTATCATCTATAGTTAAAGGATTATCTTCCAAGACAGGTGTTTGTTTTGTTTTTACAGGAGATAAGGGTACATTAGAAACAATCACATTTGGGATGTCTGAGAAACATGGAGAATTTGTTTTAGGAATTTTATCTAAGTACCCAGAAGTTGTAAAACAAACGCTGGAATCAGAATCTGAAGAAAAAACTTTGGATGCTGGTGATGGAGTAGTAATTTTAGAAGAATCAACTAATGGAATTCTTGTTAGTATAACAAAAAACAGAGAAGAAATACCTATAATAGCAAAGAGAATGAAGTTGGTTAATACAATGATATCAGAATTTCTCATTACCACATATTAAAGAAGATGGTGAGTATAATCGATTTTCAAAATCAAGATGAAAATATAGTATATTCAAAAGAGATTAATACACACATCAAAGAAACATCAGATTTTTTTACTTATCTTTCAGATAAATTAATGGAGAAATATCCCATAGTTATTGTAGAAGATAACTTCATTAAATTCATAACAAGGATTAATCGAAAAAAGATATTTGTCGAAATTCATGATTCAATAGAAAATAATTCTATTGGAATTAGTTTTATTCTAAAAAGCAATAAATTGAAGAAGATTCGTGATGAATTAGTTAACAAAAGAACTCTAGGTGTTAAAAACAGTTTTTGGTTACTTTTAATCTCTCTTTTAGCCATTTTTGCCACGTTGATTTCAATACTTCACAAAAATGTTTTAGCATTACAATTACTTGGAATCTTTTCAGTGAGTTTAGCATTTCTATCTATAATTATTTATTATTCATTTGCTAAATTATTTTCAAATTCTGAGAAAGTAAAAATGGATAAAATTGCTGAACTAGCAAATCTTATTGAATTAATGATTAAAAACTACTCTAGAGAGAAACCAACAATGAAAATATGTTGGAATTGCTTTAGTGAATCAAGTGGAGAACAAGACATCTGCAAAAAATGTAAGAAAAGGTTTAACTAACAAACATGATAATGTTACAAACCATCAAGAAGGAGAGTATTTTCAACGACTACATTCTGAACATGTCTAAGTTTTCTAGATAACTCGTCTACATCTTTTTGTTTCTTAACTATTCCAACCAAATAATTCTCCTTCTGACAGTTTTCCAATACAACATAACCAACACCTGTATCGAGAACTTTTAGCTCCTCATCAGAGCCAAGAAGATCATTTATTACAGGAGGATATTTTCTGAAAATAGCTAGAATTTGTTTCACTACATCTCGATTCAAAGGCCCTCTTACAATTGCCTTTGGGTCTTGACTTTCAGGATGAGGTACTAAAGCAGCTGCAGAAAGTGAATCTAAATCTGAAGCTATGCTATCTAGCAATGCATCGATTGTAACTTTTATTGCCTCTAGAACAGCCACTTCTGTTGATGTTTGATCAAGAAATTCTCTAAGATATTGACCACTCTTTAGTTTTCGTTTTGAGATATTAAAAGTCTCATAAGCAACTTCTTCCATTTCGACGAACAAGTCTTTCTTAACGGTCTTTCTCTTATAGGAAGATATTTTAGTTGGTGGTTTTTCTGAATTACTAGAATTCTTACTCATTATATTACCTCAAGTTCAATATAACGTTAAAATCTAAAAATATTTCTTTGGTACCGTTGACTATTTTTTCAGTAGTATATAAAGGAGGATTTCCAATAAGCTTATTAGCAGATAATTTTATAATTTAAGACAGAGGTCTTATGCTATTTCCAGAGATTGATATTAGCCCCCTTGTAGCAATAATCATTTACGATACAAAAGGTGCAAATATACATACTATTGATAAAGTAAAGAGTGAAATAGAAAGGATTGAAGTAAATAGATATTTTGTCCACCCTATTGAATTTTATCAATGGGTTAGAAGATATAATGAAATTACAATCTTTAGAGGGAGGTTCAGAGCAACCTACGTAACATTCATTGATCTAACTTTATTATTTGTTTCACGTGTAGAAAATTTTTCTTCAGAAGTTGTGTATATTTTAACTCCATTTGTTTTTATATCATTATCATCAGTATTAAGGGATGAAACATTTATCGTTTGTAGTGGCA
>JAGXNV010000164.1 GCA_019894795.1 Candidatus Heimdallarchaeota archaeon
ATATCAACGTGACCATCTGACTAACCACAATCACCATGGCTATCAAATAAAATGTACGTTTAAAGGATGTTTTAGGTATTAGTTTCAATTCAATTTTTATCTACTAATTTATCGTTAATCAAATTCTATCAATTGCTCTATTGTTAAGAAATTTAGAAGAAAACGATATTCTTTCGTGCAAATCCATGTTAATTGAAAAATTGAATATCATGTTGAAATTGTTCCCATTCTGTTTTGAGATGTTTTCTCCTGCAGAAATCGAGGAACAGTACCCATTTATCAACAATTATCTATTAAATGGAGATTTGGGAGAAGATCCGTTAGGGAATATGTATCAAGAAGTATTATCCAAATCAATTAAACAAAGGAAAGGAATAGTTTTTACACCTATTGAGGTCATAGAATATATCCTACATCAAATGCAATTTCCCCAGAAAGAAGGAATAAACTCTCCAAGGAAACTCATAGATCTTGCATGTGGATCAGGATTATTTCTTGAAGCTGCAGTAAAACATATAATTGAATTAGCACAACAAATGGATTTGGAAGAGCATGAAATATTGAAATGTATAGAAGAGACAATTCATGGTTTTGACGTAGATCCAATAGCAGTATACCTAACTAAAATCAATGTTTTGCGAACTATCATTTCTATAATGAAATTAAATTTTCCAGAAAATTATGTGTTAGAGCTGAAGATATATCAAACAAACTCGCTAGAGAAACACTCCAAAAAAGACTCAAAAACTATTTTGGAATTGAAGAAATCGCAATTTGATTATGTAGTTGGGAATCCACCCTATATCGAGTCAAAAAGAATGGATGCAGAAACTAAAGCAATTTGCAGAAGCAATTTTCCCGAATCAGTAATGGGAAGTTTTGATCTATATAACTGTTTTATTGATTACGGATCACAATTATTAAGCCCTGAAGGTCAGCTTGGTTTTATTATACCTAATAAGTTCTTAATATCAAGATATGGAAAAAAACTGCGCAAAAAATTTCTAGAACAAAAAATCATAAAGCAAATAGTAGACCTAGCTCATCAGAAAGTGTTTCGTCCTGCTGTCTATCCTATAATTCTAATTCTTAATAAAAATTCAAGTAATGGTGATCAGATTGAAATGATTCCAAATGTTTCAATGGATAATCTTAGTAATGTGAATATCACTAATAATAGAATCCTATCAAATCGCGATATATTTGTGAGATCCTCTAATAAAACTATCTTCTTTCTAGACGATATTTCAATGAATATTATTCAGAGAATCTTTGATAAATCAAACTATAATCTAATTGATCTGATAAGATTCAGGTGGTCAGTTTCTTTTCATAGGAAGGGATTAAGAAAAATGTTTGTTTTTCGACAACCTAAAGGGAAAAATCCCCTAAAGTTCTTAGGCGGGAAAGAATATGGTGGAAACAGAGAATTGGAAAGATACGCGATCAAATGGGGAGGATATTGGATAGACTATGACAGAGAAAAAGCCAAGGGAATGAAAAATAATTTCCAAGATCTAAAATATTTCACTGAAGAAAAAATCTTCCTTTGTCAGCATTCTCTGCGTATTAGAGCAACGTTAGATAGAGATTCATACATAAGTAAAGATATCTTTCTTTTGGGGCATTTAAAAGATAAAGCTGAAAGCTTGGGTGTTAATCTGGAATTAATTCTTGCTACTCTTAACAGTAAACTTTTCAGTTTTCTCTATGCAACAATGTATTCAGGTACAGAAATCATGGGAAGATACTTGCATTATCTACCAATGTTTCTACATGACTTACCAATTATAATTCCATCTAATATTGAAATTAAGTCAATCACAAAACTTGTCAAAGCTATTTTGAATACTATAGATCCAGATGAAAAATCCAGAACTGATGAATTGATAGATGAAAATATCTTCAAGATATATGGATGCAATAAGGAGGAAATTGTGTATATTGAAGACTATATCTCCTTAAATCTAAAAAAATAGGAAAGACCGGATACTATCACAATTTTAAAAATAGGGTGATGTTTTGTTAATGTAGATGGAAACTAGTGGAGTTTCAACAAAAACATCATCGGAAAAGAAATCAAAGAAAAGTAAAGATGAATCTAAAAGCAATAAAGTAAAATCTGAACGAATCGTACCAGGCGTTGTCAAAGTTGCTTTTGGATTTCTAGCTATGCTTTTCACATTTATTTCAGCAATGGGGAGGTTTCTTCTCACATTATTTGATATTTTGGTTCCTAGAGGTTTAAGAGAACTTGTACCTCTGCTACAGATGTACAGAAAATACTTCCTCACCGCTTCTGAATTCTTAGCAGGAAAGAAATCTAAAGAAATTTTAGAGGTATCAAAAGAGCTTGATGATATTCGTTTTCGTGAAGAAAAAATGATAAAAAATTATCCAATTAGACGAGGTGTTGGTGAAGTGATAAATCTAGCAGTCACTCCTATCGTTTTCTTCTTAATACCAACTGCAATCTGGGGCGAGGATCTGTTATACTTATTAGGGCAATTTATTGAGAATGCAGTAGACGTTCCATCTGAAACAGTAGCACCCATTGCCTTGATTTTATTTGGTACTGGATTACTATTAGCCTCATGGATTGCAACAATATTTGGTCCTACTTATGCACTATTTCATGAATGTAGTGCAAACATGATGAAAATGGGAGCTTATAGGTGGGCTGCATTTTATCAAGATATAGAAAATCTATTATCGCTTCCATATTTCTTAGCAAAATCATCGTTTAGTTTCTTTGATGCTCCACCAATATCTTCAGAGACATATCAAGATTTCAAAATTGAGATTGTAAAAGAATTGGAAGAAATGAAAGGAAGGGTGCAAAATCTTCTTGCTCTAGATAATAATTATGTACCTGAAAGGTCAAAAAAACAATTAGAACATCTATTGAGAAAAGCGGAAATTCCCTTAAATAAACTAGATATCTCAACAGTGACTCGAGAGACAGCTAGAACTTTTGCTCTACTTATATGGTCTCAAGAATCGTCTATATTTCCATGGAGGAAAGATGAAGCTCTTGAGAGTTTTGCTAAAAACAATAACCTATCAGAGAGAGAAGCAAAAGTATCACTTCGATTAATCTTAAAGAAAATAGAGGAAGGATATCTCAGTCATGATTTGTTTTCCTCTGTGATGATTACAGGAGCATTGAAAGGTATAGCCCAGCAAGAGGACAAATACGATCAGATTATTGCAGATGTAGAGTATAACAAACTAGCGATATCTTTAGCTTTAGGTGCTCAACAGTATTTGAAAGATAAATTCAGTTCAGAACCTTGGTATAAAAGATATGGAAAGAAAATAGGTAATACTTTAATTGCGCCTTTTATGCCAATTTTTACATTAGTCATGGCGATATACAGCTATATTAAACACCTAATCATTATGATTGGAAAAGTTCTGGTTGATCTAGGTAAATTAAAAGTGGGAAGCTTCTTTAAACATAGATATTTAGAAATCTTTGCAACCTTGTCTGATACTTACGTAAACGTAGCTAACAAGGGTAATAAAATGAATTTCAAGAAAGATTTGGATGTCGACTTCAAGAAAATATTCAAGAAAATCGGGAAATTCCTTCTTAAAGTATTACTCTTCATCCCTCTCCTTGTTTGGTCATTATTGAAATCACTGTACAATATGGGTAAAAGTTTACTTACTCGTAGAAGTGAATCTGAAAAGATGAAAAAGAGGTTTGAAAAGGATCTAACCTCCGAATCTATCAGAGTGATGTATCAAGAAGTTTATGACAAAATGCTCTTATCAGATTTATTAATGTAGTAAACTGTTTTTTCGCTTACTCATTTTTGTACAATAAAACTTAATAATGTTACACTGACAGAACAAACGGTTATCAATTTAGATTTAAAGAGGAATAATAGATGTCTGATGGAAAAGAACTTGTAGCAAAGAAATTTGGTCCCGCCATCGTTTCTTTAGCAAACGCAGCTCGAGCATTTGATGCACCAGTAAGGAATCCTTTACTTATTAAAGCACCAGGATTCGCATTTGGTGGAACAAACTATTTAGCTATGCCTAGAGCATCAGCATTCGTAAGCTTAATCGAACATTTCTTTGGTATGTTAATACTTACACCTATCATTCTGTACAGGAGAGGATTTAAGCAAATTTTCCAGACTCTTAAAGAGTTCGATAGAAAAGACTGGTTTGCATTAATATATGTATCAATGGGTGGATCTGCACTTGGACTTTTCTTCTTCTTGATATCCTTAGGGATGGGAAACCCAACTGTCGCTATCCTTCTTCAAAAGACTCAACCCCTAATAACTTTAGCATTTGCAGCTGTGATTTTGAAAGAAAAACCCAGTTGGCAATATTATGTAACTCTTGGTATTTCTTTAATTGGAGTATTCCTTATAACATTTGATGAATTAGTAAAATCTGGACAATCATTCAATTGGGTAGGTTTAGTAGCAATATTGTGTTCATTATTAGCTGCTACAATGTGGGGAGGATCAACAGTATTTGGAAGGCGATTAACCGAAAAATTGAACTATTGGGATCTGACATTTCTAAGATATGTTGGTGGATTTTTTTTCTTAGTGGTCTTTAATGGCATTCTATTGACTTATAATAACACCTACTTTGAGTATTTATTTGCTGGAACCTATGTTTCTCCAGGATTGTACGATGTTTCAGATTATATGTTTCTTTCCAATGGAATAGGCGTTTATCCAAATGTATCAAACAGTAATTGGCCAGTAATTGCATGTATAGCTTATTCAGCTGTTTTAACAGGAGGGGTACTACCTTTAGCTCTCTACTACTTTGGTCTGAAACGATCAAAAGCTACTATTGCTGGACTCGCTGAATTAGCTTTTCCATTAATAGCAATTTTCGCAAACTACTTCTTTCTTGGATATGAATTGACTAATCTACAATTAGTAGGTGCAGGGATTCTACTGCTAACAGTTTCAATGCTCTCCTACGTAAATGCAAAGGAGATGGCGAAAGCAAAGGAGATGGAGAAAGTAAAGGGAGAGAAACAAGAACAAGAAACGGGAAAAAAACTAAAATAAAATAAGAAAAATATTTACCAAATTAGTGAAAAAACTAATTCAATTTGTTTTTCTTCAAGAATTTTAGTACTCTCTAAGTCAAGAAGTGTCAGTTGATTTTCCAGATAAGCTTGCATGTCACTTGCTAAGACACCTAGTGACACTTCATCCATTTCTTTTTCTGAGAAGAGGGATACAATGAACTGTTTCAAAGCACTATCGTATTCCATTGCAATGTCTCTGAAACCATAACTGAAGAATTTAGAAGAAATCATCATTTCAATCTCTTTAAACCTCTCTTGTAAAAACCATGCTGGAACAAGTTCTTCGTCTTGTTCTTCCACTTTTCCATAAACATCCTTTCTATTAGAATGGTGAAGACTTAGCCATTGGAATATTTTCTCTTGCAGTTTGATATTAAGATATTCTGTCATTTCATTTGTTTCAGTCAGCTTATCATTTAACATCGTATGATAATCATAAAACATCTCATCAGAATAAAAAATCCTCTTTGATTTAAACCAATCTCCTATTATTTCAAGTAAATCCTTAGGAGATAGTGCAATTTCTATTCGTCCTTCTTCAGGATTACCCATGACAATCACAATTTTCAGATTGTTGATGAATTGTAAACAATACGTGGTGAATAATAAAAATGTTGTCTCAATAATCCGTTAAATCACAGACAAATCCAGAATGTTTTGTAATATTCAGGACTATTGAGTACCCTTGAATCCTGTGGAAGATGAATATGATTACCTTGAAAACCTAGAAAATTCAGCGAACCGGATTTATATACCCAACCACAAGTTCCTGCTGCAATGTCCTCATCTATACCTTCAACCCAGTAATTTCTTACATAATTTGCTGTACCAATGCTATCATACCATTTTAGTTCGTAAGTTATTAAACCCAGATCACCCAATGACATGATGACATCTATAGCTGTAATAACTCCAACCTGAGAGATATCATCTCTCAGATTATGAGCTGTTATTTCTATATCTTCAAATGCTTTGTAAATTGTATCACCATTAATGATAATCTGAGGTATAATGATTTTGCCTGCGTTTGATTCAATACGTTCTATTTCTTCAGCAAATGCAAGATGAACATCTTCTAGAAAGGCTTCTCTTTCTTGGTAAAAATTTAGTGTAGTTCCAGTTTTCCATGGATAGTGATCCATTCGGAAAGTATTTTCCTCAGACCAACCTCCAGAATACCAAGTTCTATACCACCAATCCGTTTTACATCCATGGAATCAATAACATATGTGTTGAGAGAGACATCAAAATGATAATTTAAATTCAATTGACCGAGTTCATCTAAATGTACAAGAACATCAAACATTGAAAATTGAGAACCTTTGAAAATATCAGGACGAGTTGTTGTCACATTTGCAGGATTAAATTCATAGGGAAGCCCAGCAACAGTAATTTTAACATTTCCTTCATTAGAGGGTGTTCCTGTTGGATTCGGGGTCCCAGAATTGTTTTTGGGAATCTGTAGATAGATTGCTCCAGTTAGGAGAAGAATCGTAACTATTCCGATTACATAGTTAATCCATTGTTTTCGGATTTTCTTTCGTATTGTTAGAAATTTCAAACCGATAGTAATATGAATAACAATGAAGATATTCATCACTAAATCTAATAC
>JAGXNV010000165.1 GCA_019894795.1 Candidatus Heimdallarchaeota archaeon
TGTTAATGAGGTGAAAGAT
This sequence comes from Candidatus Heimdallarchaeota archaeon, assembly GCA_019894795.1. Classification (GTDB taxonomy): domain Archaea; phylum Asgardarchaeota; class Heimdallarchaeia; order Heimdallarchaeales; family Heimdallarchaeaceae; genus UBA460. Next base: position 20 of record JAGXNV010000165.1, read on the forward strand.
GGAAACTGAAAAACTATCACCGATTAAGGATTTAAATTCTATCAAATTAATAAAGGGCCAAAGAGATTCTTATGGATGGGAAATTAAGTTAATTGGTGAATCGGAAAAAGAGATATTAGAAAGATTAAAATTAGTCAATGATGAGTTAGTTAAAACTTATACTGAACTAAATCAAAATGGAGGTAAATAAAATTGCAACAACACTAAAAGAAGAAGCAGAGAAACAAGCTTTTAATGCAGTTTTAAGGAAAACTAGTCTTAAAAGAAACCAGATAACTAATATTATTTCTTCAGGGTATGGTAGAGAAAGATCACAATTTGCAAAGAACCAAATCACCGAAATTAAGGCAATGGCACTCGGAGCAGAGTTTCTTTTTCCAGGTGTGAAAACCTTAATAGATATAGGTGGTCAAGATAATAAAGCAATCAAGATTAAAGAAGGAAGGGTACAAGATTTCAAGCTGAACGACAAATGTGCAGCTGGAACCGGTCGTTTTCTAGAATTAATTTCTCAAGTTTTACAGATACCTATTGAAGAGATGTCCGATGAAGCAAAGAAAGCCAAACGTTTTTCATCTCTTTCAAAGACTTGTGCAGTGTTTGCCCAGACAGAGGTAATTAATCTACTTTCACAAGGATCTTCAGCAGCTGAGATAATACAAGGATCTTATGAATTTATAGCAAAAAGAGTATTATCAATGGCTTCAAGTCTTCGCATTGAACAACCTACAGTTATATCAGGAGGAGTAGCAAAAAGTGAGTCACTTGTGAAGATGTTCAAAAAGATATCAGGTCTGAAAATTAGTTTACCAGATGAACCACAATTGCTTGGGTCTATTGGATCAGCAATATATGCTTTATCCTGACTTAAATAGAATTTTGATACGTTTTAATCTAATGAACGAATTTCTGCGATTTGAGTGAAAACGAAAAAACAACTGTGCGATTATAATCATATTATCTTACCACACGAAAAAATATTTACGTGGTAAGATATTTTTCAATAAAGATTTTTGCTGCTTGCGAGAAATTTTAAAGTTCTGACTTAGACGCTTAACCAAGGTAATTCATAACGGATTTGATATTCTATTTTCTCAGAATTTTCCCTTCTAGAACTTCGTTTTGTATACCTTTCTCTACGGTAATCTTCCCATTTACAATTACATATTCTATTCCTTTCGAGAATCTATGCGGGTCGTCAAATGTCGCTTCATCTATAACAGTTTCAGGATTGAATATCACTAAATCAGCAAAGTAGTTTTCTTTTACCAATCCTCGATCCTCTAGACCTAACTTCTTAGCGGGAAATCCTGTCATCTTCCAAATAGCTTCCTCTAATGAAAACCATTGTTCTTCTCGAACAAATTTCCCTAGCACTCTTGGAAATGTTCCATAGAATCTAGGATGTGGTTTACCATGGCTTAAAGGACCGGTAGGGGAAACTCCTGAACCATCGGTTCCGATCATACTATACTTACTTGTCATGATTCTCTTGATATCTTCTTCTCCCATACTTTTTATCGTGATCCATATCTCTCCTTTCTCATCAAGTATCAGAGTAAACACAGTTTCATAATCGTCCTTTAGATTACGTATTTTGGTTATTTCAGCAATACTTTTTCCTTCTATATCTGCCCATTTATCGGTCTTTATAGAAGAAATGAAGATGTTCTCAAAACCTTGATGTTTGGCAAAATTCTCGTGATCTATTAATCCTGTTTCCATCTCGTTTTTGATTCTCTCTCTAATCTTTTCATCACTCAATCTCTCAAGTATAGATTCAATTCCACCAATATGCACCCAAGGTGGAAGAATGGTGATAAGAGAAGTCATACTTCTATTGTATGGATATTGATCACAGGTGATGTCTAAACCTTTTTGATTTGCTTCACGGATAATTTGTAAGGTTTTCTTGCTTATCCCCCAGTTAGTTATGCCTGAAGCTTTATGGTGAGCTATTTGCCCACTTTTGCATCCTGATTCTTCTACAATTCGGATAAACTCTTCTACCGCTTCAACAACTTTAGCCCCTTCATCACGGATATGGGAGAAGTAAATTCTATCATATTTTGCAACAATCTTAGCGAGTTCAATCACTTCTTCAGTCTTTGCATAAACTTGAGGAGAGTAGATTAGACCTGTACTAAATCCAAAGGCACCTGCTACCAAGGCTTCTTCAACATAGGATTGCATTTTAGCTAACTCATCAGTTGTTGGAGGTCGGTCTTCATATCCTGGACCTCCAGCTAAGCGAATCGTTCCAAAACCGACTACAGGAACAATATTCATTGAACATTTTCCTTTCTCCATTTCAGTTAAATATTCTTCAAAACTCCTCCACGACAAATCCACTTCAACACCTGGAGGACTCCACATATCAACCTCCTTTTTGAAAAGATCAAAAGTTTCGTCACTAATTGGAGCAAGAGAAGAGCCACATTGACCAACTGCAGCAGTAGTAATTCCTTGAGTAATCATAGATTCAAGCTTGTTACTAATTGGAATATTACTGTCAGAATGACTGTGGATATCAATAAATCCAGGAGAAATTACTAATCCTTTTGCATCGATAACCAGTCTTGCTTCATCTGAGATCTCTTTTTCAATTTTAGTTATCTTTCCATCCTTAATTGCTAAACTTGATAAAAATGTTGGATGACCTGTGCCATCTACTATTCTTCCATTTTTTATAACAACATCATAAACCATTTTACTCGGGTTAATCCACCCACTCTTGTTTATAACTATTCCTTTTTTCTTGGATGAAAAAAATAATTTAGAAAAAGAGAGAAGAGGGAATGTTATCTTCTTCTTTTCAGAAGAAGAGGTATGCTTATTCCACTAGCTACAACTACTAAACCAGCAACAGATAAACCAATTATAAGGCCTAAATTAGTTCCAGAAGGTAATATAGTGAAGTGAGTGTATCCTGTAAATTCATTTCCTATTTTGAGCTCTAAACCAGAATCAGCCAAATCACTCGAAAGGAGAAAATCAACCGACAATTCTTTATTACTTGCAGCTGGGATAGCTGAAGCAGAAGCTATAATAAATCCATTAGATGTTAGAACGTTTATAGTTTCTAAAGTACTAATCCTAGGGCTCCAGTTTATACAACCAAAATTTAAACCAATGCGATTACCTGCTTGTGTTCCTCCAGCTGTTATTTGTATTTCGATTTGAAGACTGGGAGTATTGTCAAGCAAATAATAGAAGCCAGGTCTAACGTCTACCCAAAGAGCTTCAATGTAATCTAACTCTGGAGAAAAGTATCCATAGATTTCTGTCCATTCGAGTATACGGTGAGTTGAGTTATCTTCTACGATTGTTTCAGCAGCTGGAGATATTGACGAAGCATTACGATATATTTCAAAAGTGATTGGTGCAATAGTTCCACGTTCATGGTACATCCAATTTTCCCACCCTCCAGCAAGAGCTGCTGTTGCAGCAACGGGAGAAGGAGATCCAGATTTATAGAAAAGATCAAGATTGAAAGAGGGAGGTAAAATCTCAGCAAAATCTTGCAGCATGCTATTGTAAAGATATGGTTCTGCCCACCCACCAACTGGATTATCAGCAAAATACGTGGCATTAATTCCTGAATGAAGTGAAAAAGCCATCCCAAATCTATGCTTGAGAGCAAAATTTCGAAAAGCTTTAGTTTCAGGTTCTGAAAAAGCTGTGTTACCTGGATAAATCTGAGATGTAGTTTCAGGTTCCCAACCAACCCCGTCTCTCCAGAACATATCATAATTTCTGTTGAGATCTGTATGACCTATAGGGTCCTCATTTATTTTACCATCTCCATCGTTATCGATTCCTTCATAATATGTATAAGAATACTGCAACTGTGAGTCAATTTTTTCATACACATCAAACGAAGAGATTTTGCCATCTAAATTAACATCTTCCCAAGTATCTTCATCAAAAAAACCATCACCGTCATCGTCCCAAGGTCGAAGGTTTTTCCTCAACCAATGGTCATCTTGATCCACACGTCTATCTAGACCATCAGGATTTAGAGTTGGGATAACATAGATTTCTTGGTTATCAATGAACTCTGTAATGTCGTCATCCACTTGGTAATTGTTGAGCAAATATATAATAAATCTGAGAGCTGCTTCTGCGGCTATTGGTTCTCGAGCGTGATGTTGTGCAACAACTAGTGCTTTAGCTTTCTGATTTGTTCTTTGTTCATTTGTTATTTTCAAAGCAGTGATGTTTTTTCCCAGATAGCTTTGTCCGATTACTTCCATATCAATTAGTTCAGGAACTAAATCATGAAATCTATCTATTTCCTCATCTATCTCAGTTGAATTATGATAGTAATTATAGTACAATAAAGCAACGTTATCCCAATCTCTTTCCAGCTCAGGATAGCTTTCCATTTTAATTTTAATATCACTCTTTAATCCTGAAATATTTAGTGAGATACCTGACAGAAATGTTAATGCTAAGAGAAATAAGAAAAGAAGTTTAGTTTTAATTCTATTTCTATGCATAAATCAATGTTCGATTAACACACTTATATAGTTTCCAGCAGACCTTGATTGTTGAAAAATTCCGAGTGCAAAACCCTTAAATAAAAACTTGCAAAGCCTAGAAGTTGATACCTTTTTCGATTGGTATCAAAAGTGATAAAAATGAGTAAATTGAATAAAAATTTAATCAAATCTGTTTTGTTTATTTCTTCGCTTCTCCTCTGCTTAGCAATCTTCAACACAACGACTACAAGCATAGCTGAAATTCCTTCAGCAAATAATCCAATTAATCTGAATTATGTTACTCACGACCCTATAGAAATAACCTCCGACGATAATTTTACCGATTACGGCTTTCCTGGGGAAGGAACAGAAATTAATCCTTACAGAATCGAAAATCTGCATATTAAAGCAGAAGTTTCATTCGCCATCATTGTTCAAGTAGTAACTATGAACTTTGTTATTCAAAACTGTTTAATAGAAGATACTTCTACAGCAATTTTTTTGTATGGTCTTAGTTGGAATTCTTGCCGTGTTGAACATAATATTCTGACAAATGTTGATACAGGAATATTTGTGTATTCAGTACTTAACGGGACAATTCTTAACAATACCATAGAAGCTGACTATACGGGTATTGAAGTAGAAACTGCTGTAGATTTAGCTATCGTAAACAATACGATTTATGCTACTCACTGGTACGGTATAGTATTTGGTACTGATGCTGACACTATTATTACAGGAAACAAATTCTACGGTAGTGGAATAGCTTTCGGGTTATTTACCCTACCATACTTTGATACATTTACTATTGAAGATAATCTTGTTAATGACAAAACGTTAGGATACTTCGTTCACCAAAATGATCTCGATATTTCAACTACAGATTATTACGGACAATTGCTACTTTATGACTGTGACAGAGCAATAATAAGAAATCAGGATCTAAGAAATACTACGTTTGGAATTCAAGCTTATCAATGCAACAATATGACAATCTATGATAGTAAATTTGGATATAACTTCGCAAGTATCAAGATTGATTATTCTGATCGTTTATATGTTCATAACTGTGAATTTAAGCATAATCCTCAATGGGAGGCACTGAGATTACATTCTTGTGACAATGGATATTTCTTTGATAATTATTTCGAAGATACAGTAGGATTTCACATTCAAGGTGGTCTCAATGTTACACTTAGAGGAAATGACTTTGTTGATGTAAGTCTAGCATTTTATCTAGATAGTATAACTCATTCAACCGTCTACGAGAATTATATATTTGAGAGTTCTAGTGGACTATGGATATATTATGGGGAATTTATCGAAGTCTATGATAACATATTCTATCAGAGCATCAGTGGTATTGATGTAGATTTTAACAATGATATAACAATACATGATAATCTATTTCAAGAATTAGAGATATCGGCCATAAGGTTAAACAACGAAACAGAAAATTGCACGATTTATCATAATACCTTTGTTAATAATAACTTGCTGAATTACTACGCATCTCAAGCATATGATAAGGGGACAAATAATCTCTGGTACAATGAAACGCTGCAACAAGGTAATTACTGGTCTGACTGGACATCTGGACCTTATGATATTGATGGAGACTCTGGATCACAAGATCTCTACCCACTAAGTAGTCCTACAATTACTCCATTCATTGCAGAATATCACAGTTTCTATGCTAGTAGTTACATAATGGTTCCAATTCTAGTCTGTATAATTTATCTAGTTAAAAGGAAGAAAAAGCGAGAAATAAACTAATTTCCACTTTTTTTTTATTTTTAGTAATTTTCACAAAATGAAAGATAAAAGTCTTATTGAATGAAATTCTTTCAATTGTTTTCTTACTTGGATTCTTCCAGTCCCATTTCTTATGAATATTTAATATCAAAATTACCTCTGAATCTTAAATATTTTTTGACATTGATATTAGAAAAAGAGAGAAGAGTAAGAGGTTAGCTCTTTCTCTTTCTTCCTTTGAGAGAGATTACTAAATTGTCACATGTTAAAGCGACTTATAATAAGCTAGTTGAAAGTAACGTGCGTATCAGTAATGATTATTTTTTCCCACCTTCCCAAGATTTCTGTCAGCTTTACATAGCAAAAACACAATTAAGAATAATGAAATCCCTTTATTTCCTGTTTTTCTTAATAATAATAAGCC
>JAGXNV010000166.1 GCA_019894795.1 Candidatus Heimdallarchaeota archaeon
GGATATAAGAGAAGGAACCACATATGTTTTTGACCAGATAACTAAAGGTTTGGGAGGTCTTCCGGTAGGCTGTCAGGGAAAAATACTTGTTATTATAGATGGTGAAAACGAAGATATAGCGAATGTTCTTCAGCTTTACAAAAGAGGAGCTATCACAGTTATTTATTCAATAAAAGAATTCCCTCAATATCCCAAAACCTTTCAAGATTCTATCACAAAATTACTTGCTTTACAACCGAATCTCAGAAAATCAGAGAAGATCTTTTCGTCAATATTGCCTCAGCTAAATTCAGAGGAGATTTTAGGTATCTATCAAAAGACACAGTGTCTCAGTATGGCTGTATCAAAATCGAATTTTGAGAAAATTTCAGATATGATCCCAGTTTCAATACCTATTTTTGTTCCTTATTTAGTGGAAAAAGTAAACGAGAAAGAAATCAGTATATTCGCAAACTAATTATTTAGAGGTAATCTCTTTATCTTACCTTTAGGTTTCATTTCACTGAAAACTATTCCTTGAAATTTCTGGACTGATACTCTTTCTTTCTTCCAAATATCTACAGGTAAGTAAGCTTTTCTACAAGTATAAGATAGAAATTCTTCACTGTTCCAGTTTTGTTCTACTGGTACTTGAGGTAATAACAAGCCTTGGTATTTTCCAAATTTGACAATTAAACCATCGCCAGGCACTCTAATTTGATTTAAAAGATCCTGAGGATCCGAATATTCTATTTCAATTGGAGGGGTTAGTATTGTCACTTCAAAAACCAAACTAGAAAATTCTCCCTCAGTTACTGGATGGAATCGGGGATCGTTAAGAGTTGACTCTTGTGAAAGATCTATGATTTCTAGATACAATGCTTTAATCCCAAGAGGGTAACCGATACACCCACGAAGACTTGTTTCACCGCCTTCATATGTTTTTACTGTAACAAAGGCACCAGTTGTCAACTTTGCTTGTTCAGGAATAGGATCCATTACACTTGGTTCTTTACCATGTTTCACCCAGCTTTCTGCTGAATGGCGAGCTAGTTTTACTAAATATTCACCTGTTTCATCTGTTACATTCATTTAATCACAGCTATCTTGTATTTTCCACCAATCTTTCAATATCCTTCCAATGACTACCTACCCAATAAATTTTTCCACATTCAGTGCATGACCAGAATTTATCATAATGTTGAGCAGTTCCAGTGGGAATTAAATCTAGTATATCGTGTTTTTTCTTCTCATGTAGTCTACCATTACATATACTACATCTTGCAGAATGCGGTGGAACCGATAGATCTAAGTCCAGTTGTTCGCGCAAATATTTCAATTGCTGGACTATATCATTTGTTAAGATAAAAACAGCAACAACATTTAATTTTGTACATTTATCTACTATTTCTTCTGATCGTGACAAAACAATTCTGTTATTTTCAGAAGAAGATTTTATCATATCTTCTATTGATTCTTTGCTTCGATAAAGTGTATCATACCCAAAGAAACGTAGGAAACGGGAAAGCTTACCAAGCATTGAATCTGCATAAAAGTCAGGCATCGTTTTCCAACAAACCTACCGGTGCACAATTTGCACAGATATATTGTCCTTCGTGGAAAATTAAATCCTCTGTAAATTCTTTGCAGTCATCGCAATATCCTGCTAAATCTAGCATAGCTTCAGTATCTTGATTATCTCCTATTACTTTCAGATATTCTTGTTCTAACATTATTAATTGAGGAACAACTTTGAAGATATCTGTGTCTGAACACATTCCAATAAGCTTTCCTTCCTTAAGGATAACAAGATGTCTTATACCTTGTTTAGACATTAATTGCATAGCTTGAATTATAGTCATTGTTTGAGGAGCTGTTATTACAGGACTGGTCATAACATCTAAAGCTTGAACTGATGAAGCATTAGCGTTTTTTGCAATTACATTCTTTATTAGATTCTCTTTTGTGATAATCCCGAGAGCTTTATTGCTTTGATCGGAAACCACAATTGATCCAATACGATTTTCAACCATTAGTTTAGCACACTTTTCAGCAGATGCTTCAGGAGTGATAGTTATCACAGTAGTGGTCATTATCTCGCTGAGGGCTATTTCGAATTTTTCCTTATCGAATATAGATTTCACTTCGTAAACCATCCTAGTTGCTTAAGTAATAGAGTACTTTAGTACTTTTAAAGGTTTTACATTTTCTGTTATTTCTCAAGTAATTACTCAATAATCTCTGCATCACCAGGAATAAATGGAAGAATATCATTTACTGTAAGTGCATTTAGTTTGTGTAGCTCCTCAGAAGGACATTGTTTAGCTAATTTTGCTTTAATCTGGTTTCCAATTTTCCCTTTGGGAACGTCCCCTGGTTTGATTTCCACTAACATCTCTGTTCTCTCATTCACACTTTTCACCGGACCGCCTATGATTTGTGCATAGTTCTCAAAGATAACTAATCCCACAGCATGATTGATTTCTATGTTCTTTAGATACTGCTTCTCCCCATATATCATAACACTACCTTTGGCTAAAAATTGACCTGTAGGAGGTGTGAGGCTAACTTGATCGGGTAAAACTCGATAGACGTCTCCAACTAGTTTGTTATCTTTCCACAAACTCGAATAGTTCAAAGCAAATGTTGCTATCTCTTGAAAACATTCATCAGTTAGATTTGTTAAACCATCCTTTGCAATAACATAGGGAGCGCCATGCACATCAGCATGGAAGAAATAATCATTGTCAGTGAGATAGGTTTTCAGTATTTTTTCATTTGCGGTAGCATCTGTACCCCCAATTATGAGAAGCTCTCCACAGAAAAACCAATGGAATTTCTCATACCATCTTTTCTTGCGTTTGATTACCATTGGAGTTGACTCAACTTTGACAATGATCTCGTCTTTAGCGGATTCTTCCTCTTCTATCAATTTCTTTGATCTAGCTATAGCGTCGTTAGCTCCGGGAATTTTGCGTCTTGCTTTTTTCGATTTTTCATAGAAAGTGTTCGCGCTATCAACCAGAGTTTGTGTAAAATCTAATTCAATTATCGCATTCTCACTTGTTTTTTCATCAAAAAGACTCACCCAAAGCTGTTTTGTTTTAGGATTGATTTTTTCTAAAATCTTTACTGAAGGGATATCTTTCTCTCGTGCTAGTTCCAGTTTTTTAAGGATATCATCCCATGAAATATCGTTCTGCCTTGCATTAACTATAGTTGTTAACAATTCATCAATTGCTGTAAAATGAACATAAAGCAAATCTCCTTTATGCTTCTCTTCCTCTTCCTGTAGAATCAATTTTTTCAAATGATTTTCTTGGCTCTGAAGGGTTTTCTGGAACTTAGTGATTTTACCCGTAGTTACTTCTTTATCCTCAGTATATTCCGGTTCTTCCTCTTGTAACGAAAAGAAATCGTCAAGTTCATCATTAAAGGAATCAGTTTCAATTTTTACAAGTTCGCTATATTTTGAAATGTCAATGGGTGTGATATCTACTATTTCATCATCATCCATATACTTTGAGTAAGAGTACTCATGCTGAGTTATTTTCTCTTTTAACACATTGATTTGATTGTAAAGAGCTGATCTCGCTTCTTCATTTAACTCTTCTACGTTTTTCACATCTATCCTTGATTTGGCCAATATATCATTTGAGTACAATGGACCTAAACCTAAGATATCATTAAGAAACTTCGTAATTTTGCCATCTGCTGATTTTAATTTTGATTCATAATTTTCTTCAGTTAGTGTGGTAATGTTCTCATTAGGAGAAGGAGGATATTCATAGATCTTACCAGGATGAATATCTCTATCTTTCATCCGTCTATACTTATATGCCGAGATTATCTTCTTATTTGGACCTACCAAAATGAAATTCCCATCACCAAATAATTCAACAATTAGTTTATAGAACCCATCCTTAAAAGCAATCTCAAATACAATTACACGATCGAGTTTCCATTGATAGAAATTGTTAACTGGTAAATTTCGAATATGTTTCCTTAAGGTCATAATTTTATTATTAGGTGAGGTTGGTTTTTTCCTTACATATTTCGTAAAGTGAAAACGCTTTCCTAACTCAATTACAAGTTCCATAGGACTTTCTGTTGACTTACGAAATCTTAATATAACTCGATTTTCGGATATGGAATAAATATTATTAACCCAGCTTCCAATTAATTTTGGTTGTAACTCATGAACTAAAGCAGCTATGTCAATACTAGATAATGATGTTTTCATGTTAATCACGGTGGTTTGCATTGTCCAAAGATAAAATAAAATTTACAGATAAGATTAAAAATAGTTTGAAACCGAAGAATATTCTTGAAAAAATAAAGGATATGGTTTTAATGAACCAAGTTTATTGGTCTAAAATCATTACAGCATTCCTAGCTGGTCTAATTTTTGGAGTAACTCATTTTGCAAGATGGCCTGCAGGATTAACTATGCTTCTCATCTTCTTAACAATCTCTTCAGTTTGGATGCTACTTTATAGAAAGAAAGAACCTGGAATTAAAATCAGAGCATACTTTACATCAGCAATGTTTCAATATTTCGTTACATTTGTAGCAATATGGACAATCTTATTTAACATGACAGGAGGCGTTCCTCCATCAAATTGGTTTTAATGAAGTTTTATCTTCATTTTCACTCATTTTTCAAATACAAATAAATTCTTAAATTAGAAGGAAGTGAATTAGATATGAGCTCAAAAAAGAATAAAATTCCTATGGAACCTGAGCAACTAGAGAAAAAAACAGGATTATTTCACAGAAAAAGATTCAATCGTATCTACACAAGTTTCATTATCCTTCTTTTTATCGTAGGAATGACGCTCATATTAGTATTTCAAATCGCAGTGCAAAATGAATACGGCTTCTTTGCAGGATTAGGAATAATGGGATTAGCAATTATCCTTTTTACGTCCCGAACTACTTACAAACATTCTGCTCCTACTAAAGATTCTGAGGAGAAGGAAGAAGAAAAGAAAGATAGTCTACAAATGAGAAGACGTTAAACTCCTTCTTTCTTTAATAGTTTTCCTATTGTTTTGTCAAACGTAATACTTTAGGGTTACCAACAATCAAATATTCCGACAAAATAGCTCTAATGAAGATGATGGAAAGAAAAATATTTGAAGAGAAAGTTGGTAAATTTCTCGATCGCTATGGTAAAGTAAAAGTGTTAAATGGAGTAAATTTTGATAGTAGCAATCGAATTTTGCCTTATATTGTTGAAAACGATGACCAAAAATTTGCTGTGTTTGCATTTCATTGGAAAAAAAGCATAGGGACCAACACGATAATAAGAACAGAACACCAAATTCAAGATATGAACTGTGATGGAGCAATTATAATTGGCTCTAGATTTTCACAAAATTCCTATGATATGGTTAGTAATACCAATAAAAGAGGTAACAAAAGCATAATTCTCATAAAAAAGGAAGAAATGAATGAAATTCTAAAAATTGCAAATTAATAGAAGACAAATTCTACAAAAACAATACTTTTTTCCTAAGCCACACTGTAGATATACGAAGAAAATCTAATAAAAATAGTTACAGAAACATTAAAAAGTATAGTAACAGAGTTTGACTTGTATGGTAATTTCTCAAATCCGTGAACCATTAACTAGAATAGTTCAGCCAGTAATCATTTTCTTTGCAAAGTTAGGCCTACACCCAACAGTATTCACTGTAATAGGGTTGCTATTGTCTATATCGACAGGTATTTTTCTAGCAATAGATAATTTTTTAGTAGCATTCATTTTAATCTGGTTTGGAGGAGCAATGGATTTCATAGATGGAGGAGTAGCTAGATATAGACAACTTGAATCAAAACAAGGTTCTTTCCTTGACAGTATTTTTGACAGAATTAGTGATGTATGTGTTTTTGGAGGGTTAATCTTAGCAAATCATGAAGTTACAGCTACAGGAGCAGTTTTCAAACGAATTGATCCAATTACAGGAATAATAATGTTAGCTTCTGTTCTTCTAATCAGTTATATTAGAGCAAAAGGGGAGAGTGTTGGAATTAAGAAAATGGCTATGGGGATTATGGAGAGAGCAGAGAGATGGATCATTTTGATGGTGTTAATGTTTATAGCTCTTTTAGTGCCCGCATTCGGAGACAATGTTATTGGTACTTTATCTATTGCTAGTCTAGATATTACCTTAACCGGTTTCTCAATTGGTTACATGGTTTTAACCGGATTATGTGTTATAACTGTAATTCAAAGATTTGTTTATGCCTCAATTCAGCTAAAGAAAGCTGAACCTGTTCAAGAATCAACCAAATAACCGATTCATTCTGAATCCTTTTTATCTTTTATTTCAAAAATGTTCTATTTATTGAATTGTAACCCAAAGGGGAAACATTTTAAATTCGATAACGGAGAATAGCATGAAACGTGGTGATTTGGTGGCTAACAGTAACTATGTTAACAAGAAAGGTAAGAAGAATATTAATGACATAAAAGGAGAGAAACAAAAAGAATCTATCAAAG
>JAGXNV010000167.1 GCA_019894795.1 Candidatus Heimdallarchaeota archaeon
TAATTTTCATATATTAGCAAAAATTTATGAATGTGATTAATTAGAGTCAGAATATGAAACGAAAAGCAATTATTAGTTTCAGCATTCTTTTTCTTACTATTTTTATGATACAAGTTAGTGCGGTCATGATTTCACCAACACAAGGTGCGATTGTCGACGCTTCAACCTCAGACGGGGTATTTGTAGATTCAATAAGAGAGTATGTAGTACTCTTTGAATCAAAAGAAGCTTTTGACAGTTATACAAGTGAAGGTGAATATGTTTATGCATTTCCTTATCTCAAAATGGTTGCAATAGAGGAATTGCTGAGTAATGTACATATACTCCAGAATTTAAAAGGAGTGCAAAGAATATTTGATTTAACTGAAACGATATATTACAGACCAGATCCAGTTTCTGTTAGTCTAGTTAAGTCAGTAACTGAAAATATCAAACTGACACTAGCCAGTGCAGATCAAATTAATGTATCAGGCGTATGGGATATGGGATATGATGGAACAGGAGTTGTAGTTTATGACATCGATACAGGAATTAATGCAGATCACGTAGATTTCGCAGGAAAGATACTAGCAGAAAGCCAATCATTTGTTAGTGAATTGTATGGATATCCAACCACATCAGCATCAATTAACGACGAAAATGGTCATGGTACTCACACAGCTGGTACTATTTTAGGAACAGGTACTGCTAATCCCAGTTATATAGGGATGGCCCCAGGGGCAGATCTCTTAGTTGCAAAAGTATCCCCAGGAAGAGAAATTCAACCTTGGGCTATTCTAGCAGCTTTGGAATATGCACTAGAGCATGAAGCTACTGTAGGAGAAATAGATGTAATTAATATGAGTCTCGGTTCCAATGACCAAGAGGGTATGGATTTAGAGGAAACTCTTGTTACAATCTGCTGGAATGAAGGTATGTTTATTGCTAATTCAGCAGGAAATTACGACTCTGGTGAAACCAGAGACTATATAGCAGTAGGTTCATCTGGTTCAGCTCCTCAAATTGTGAGTGTTGCAGCAGTAGATTCAAATGGTGTTTTAGCATCCTTTAGTGTTTTAGGTCCAACTGCTGATGGATATTATAAACCTGACATCGCTGCGCCAGGAGTTCAGATTACTAGTTGTGCAATTGCAGGAGTAGATAGTTACGTCACTTATGATGGAACTTCTATGGCCGCACCACATATTGCAGGAGCTGTAGCAGTTATGATTGAAGCTCTTAAGGACCTCGGAATTCCTTATGACCCTGGAATGATCAAAGCAGCTTTAATGAATTCTGCTGACCCAGGTTTAATGGATCACCTTGGCGCTGGTTCAGGAATCCCTGATGTTGGTAATGCATTACAAATGATAATAGATGCTCCAACAAACGCTTCTGGATATCCAACTTTAATGTATGCCATTGAGAACATGCCTACTAACGACCTAAAGATTGCCCCTCAAGGTTGGCACCATGAATTCTTTGTTGAATCTGTTTCTTCGACTCCATGGGAAGATTTAACACCAGTTTTGACAGGAGATTTAGGTTTAATTGGTTCCATTGAGGTAGTCCCATATTCAGAACCATGGACTAAGTTCTACAAATTTGTTATTGATATTCCATCAGACTTAGCTCTTGGAGTTTATAGTGGAAATATCGTGTTTGAAACATCACAGGGTGTTCAAGCATCAACTAATTTCGAGATATCAGTAACCGAAGGCAAGGGAAGAATCTATTATGCTAAGCAACATACATCTTGGTCAATCGATGGTTACATGGGTCAATATATGTTTGCAATAGAGGATCTGATGGACAAAGGTATAGCAATAAATGAATATAGACATGGACTAATCACTGAGGCTGAATTAGTAGATTATGATGCTATATGGTTTGCCGATCCATTTGATTACGACTTTCCAAATTTGGTACTAATTGACCAATCACAGCAAAACACAGATAGAGTGACGGCTAGACCTTTGCTAGACTCAGAGAAAACAGCTATACAAAATTTCGTTGCTAACGGTGGAGGTTTATTCATTGATATGCTTGGACAAACATTAGAAGACATTAGTTGGTTAGGATCATCAATTATTAGTGGTAATAATATAACAACTGTTAATGACCTAATTGCGCCATATGGTATAACAGTCTCAGATGAGCTCTTTGATTTCAGTTCTGTGGCTACTTCTAGTGTGATTATAAATCATGCGCTCACTGAAGGAGTCTTAAAAATAGATCATTATGGAACTACTTTAGCAGTTACAGGAGATGCTAAGATTCTTACAAAGTGGAACAATAAGGGAACCACAGCACTTTACGAAAATGATGTAGGAGGAAGAGTAGTAGTTGTGACAACAAACTTCCACTTAGATTCCATAGGATACAGGGATGCCTATAATACAGGAACCCAGAATAAAGTATTCGTCAATAATATTTTTAATTGGTTTACAGCAAGTGAAAAAATCATTGGTTCATATATTCAGGATGATACAGGAGCGGATATAACTATTGAAAGCCTTAATGTATCAGCTACTCTTTCAGCAAATTTGAATATTGTTAATCCAACAAGTGAAACAAGTGATTCTGTTACACTAACTGAGGATTCACCTGGGATGTATTCTTACAGGCTCACATTTGGTGACGAAGCAGCTTATACTTTGAAGGTAGAGAGTACAAATGACATATATATTGCGGAGTTCTTGTATGATTTTAATCCTCCAGAAGTTATTATAGAAGGCTGGACGAATGATACAAAACCTGAGCTAGCAAGATTGGATTTTGAGGTTAGAGATTATATATCAAACATATATACAATTTCAGTCACTTTGAACGGAGATGATATCTCTTTGCTAGGAAGTGGAAAAACAAGAACATTTGTAATTTTTGTATCTAGTTTGGAAGATGGAGATAATGACCTCCATATAGTTGTAACAGATATGGCTGGAAACAAATTAGACGTTCACTACAATATTCCTACAAAATCATCTGGTGCACCTGTTTCAACGTTCGCAATTCTTCTTGGAATCTTGGCCTTAGCAGCAATTTCAACATTTATTAGAAGGAAGAAACAATAATTCTTCCACCTCTCCCTTTTTCTTTTTATGTATACCAATGCTCACTTATTCTTGGTTTTCAAAAAACTTTATGAATAGTATATTCCTTGCAACTAACATGAAAAGAAAATTAATTATTGGCATAAGTTTTTTCATAATTAGCATTTTTCTCGTTCAATCTGGTTCAACTTCTCAATCAGCAACTGCTGCAATAGATATTGAGAGTATACCCAGAGAGAGAATTGAGGTTAATTCAATGAGAAAATTTGTTATGCACTTTGATACAAAAAGTGCTTACAAAAATTTTGTTGAAACAAATCCACCTAAACTAGCTTTTCCAAATTTGAAAATGGTTCTAGTTGAAGATATGCTAACTGAAAAAATAAAATTAGAAGGTTTTAGTGGAGTTGATGGAGTGTTTGATGTTACTGACACAACATTTTATAAAATCCAACCTGAGCCTGGTACAGATTTGCTATATGCAAGCCAAGATGGAATTAAAAGAACTGTTGCTTCTAACGATCTTTTGAATCTCCAACCATTATGGGATTTAGGTTATAAAGGTAATTCCATTGTTGTTTATGATATTGATACAGGTATTAGAACTGACCATGTTGATTTCGCGGGAAGGATAATGCCTGAGAGTAAATCTTTCATAAGTCCTACCTATGGTTTTGATCGAACTGATCTTTCAATAGAGGATTCCAATGGTCATGGAACCCACACTGCGGGTATCATTGCAGGAGATGGCACAGGGAATCCTGATCATATTGGTGTAGCCCCAAAAGCAAGTCTTCTTATTGCTCGTTTTGACAGTCCAGCGCCTACTGAAGCGTTTCTAGCAGCTTATGATTATGGGATAACAGTTGGAGTAGATGTTATTAATGTCAGTTGGGGAGGTGGAGATAAAGAAGGATGGGACATCTGGGAAATTGCTTCAAGAGAGATGATGCTACAAGGGATGGTTTTTGTTACATCAGCAGGCAATGCAGGTGAAGACGGTCATTATACTGTAGGCACACCTGCAAGTGACCCAAATACAATATCTGTTGCATCTACAACTGAAGGAGGATTAAAATCTACATTTAGCTCGATTGGACCATCAGCAGATGGCTTTCCAACACCAAGTATTGCTGCCCCTGGAGATAATATTGTGAGTTGTGGAATTGATAGCTCAATAGACTATGTTACTAAGAGCGGAACATCTATGGCTGCGCCGCACATAGCTGGAATCAGTGCAATATTAATACAAGCTCTAAAAGATCTAACTATTCAATACGATCCAGGTCTGATAAAGGTAGCTATGATGAAATCTGCAGATCCAGGGAAATACAGTTACCTTCAATATGGGGCTGGTATTCCAGACGCAACTCAAGCTTTACAATTAATTGAAAATGCACCAACAAATGGTACAGGCTTTCCAATCATGATTTGGTCTATTCCTGAATTTCCAATATTCGCATACCAAACATTACCTCAAGGATTTCATGGGGAACTATTTGTTCAATCCGTGTCTTCTACTCCTGATGGTGATCTCACGCCCATAGTAACTGGTAATATAAGCTCAATTATTAACTTCAATACTACATCATGGACAGATTACTGGTCAAAGAATTATTTCGTAGAAATTGAAGTCGCTGACGATGCAGTATTAGGAAATTATGAAGGACAAATCATATTTGAAACATCAGGTGGGATATCAGCTTCAACACAGATAGAGATTGAAGTTATCGAAGGCAGAGGAAAAGTTCTTTTATCAAGCTTATTCTCAAACAGAGGATCAGATAATCTAATAGGTCAATACGCTGAAGCTACTGAAGATCTCTTGAAAAGTGGGATTGCAGTAAATGAGTACAGATCATGGAATATCACTGGAGTTCCAAATGTCATCACAGCAGAATTACTGCAAGAATATGATACAGTCTGGATGCCTGATCCAGCTAGATATGATTATTTTGACAATTTGACTGGATATACTGATATGCCATTGCATTCAGATTATTTAACTGAATTTCAACTCATCCAAGATTTTGTTGAAGCAGGTGGAGATCTCTATTTAAGTGCTCAAGGCAACAATGAAGTAACTTATACAGGTTGGGGCACAATAGTAGAAGGTAATAATTTGACCATTATTAATAACTTTCTTACACCTTTTGGAATTTCTATATCAGAGGATTTATACTACTTTGACCCTTATGATAGTCCAGATATAGCTACAACAGCAGCTTTTCACAGAGTGACAGAAGGCGTAAGTCAAGTTAATCATCGTGGTACAACGTTGTCTGTTTCAGGGAGTGCACAAATCTTAGTTGAATCACTAGGTGAAGGTACATTAGCCGTCTATGAAAGTGAAAATAAAGGACGAGTTGTAGTTTCAACCACCAATGTTATCATGGATTTAACTGGATATACGGAGTCATATGCCGGTTTAACTCAAAATTCTCTCCTAACAAAGAACATCTTTAACTGGTTGACCGTTAAACAGAAGGTAGCAGGAAATCACACTGAAGATGATGGTGGTGTTTCATTTAATATTTATTCAGTAGATTCAGAAGCAAATCTAATTGCTACCGTAAAAAGGACTGTAGCAGGAGTATCAGAATCAGAAACTGTATTATTAGCTGAAATTTCATCTGGTTATTACACCTATAGAATGGATTATACAATTGAAGCCATATATAACTTCAAAGTAAGTAGTGATGATGATTATTACGCAATCCAGTTTGCATTCGATAATTCAGCTCCGATTCTTTTAACAGGAACATGGGAGAATTATACTAAACCAGAAGTTGCTAGATTAGATTTCACTGTTACTGAATTAATCAGTAAAATTGTTTCTTTAAACGTGAAATTAAATGGTAAGAATATAGATTCTCAAATAGTTTCTGATACTGAAAGAACTTTTGTGATATTCACATCCAGTTTAGAGGATGGAGATAATATTCTACATGTTGTAGCAACAGATCTTGGTGGAAATGTTCTCGACACGATTTACGTCATTCCAACAAAGGATCCTGGAGGTTCTCCTGCATCTTCACTTGCAGTTCTATTAGGTATACTATCTCTTGCAAGCATAGGTGCCTACATAAGTCGCAAGAAAAAATAACTTTTTTTTTCTTTTTTTTATTTTATCTTTTTAACATAACATTTTTAACAATAGTTTTATTCATTTTCCTAACTGCTAAATTTCAGATTTGAGGGTTTAAATGAAAATTGCAAAAGGCTCAACTAAAATTGTCACTATTATTAGTTCTATAATGATTGTATGTGTATTAACTTCGATTCTTATTAGTGTTCTACCTACAACACCAATATATTGGCACTATGGTTTACTTG
>JAGXNV010000016.1 GCA_019894795.1 Candidatus Heimdallarchaeota archaeon
AATCTGAACAGATCCAGGAAAAAGAAAATTCCAGAAGACATTCCAGAAGACATTCCAGAAGACATTCCAGAAGACATTCCAGAAGACATTCCAGAAGAGAAAAGGATGCAAGAAATTAAAAAGAAAAGTTCTCAGACTTCCTTAGATACTTTTCTTGAGAAATAATTTAAAATTATTAACCTGTTTCATCTTTTGACTTAGAAAATTGCTCCCCTAAGGGGAAAACCATTCCTGCGGATAATAGAAATTGCAACATTTTCTTGAAATTTGATACTCTATATGTCTCAGATCCAACTTTCTTTCGAACCATTCGATTCTGTATCAAATAATCCAAGCATTTAGAAACATCCTCATCACTAATACCTGTTACTTCTACAAGCTCTTCTAAATTCATCCCCTCCTCATATAGACTCAGTGATACTGCAACAACACCCACATTTACCCTATCTATAACCTCTGTGGGTAAATCAACATCGTCGTTTTCTTTATGCTGATTCATTATTTCCACTTGTTCTATTTTTTTCTTGAGTGAGAATAATTGAGAAATAAGTTTCAACTAAAGGCGAGGGGATTCCTATGTCTTTCAATTTCTTACTGATTTGCTTAACAGGCATTTCATTTCGGAGTTGATTGTATTGAAAAGCAACAAATTCTCCATATTCCCAGGGGTATACAATCCATGCTTGAGTTTCTTTGATAAAATAGTTAGGTTTGATTATACTGTGTTTCTTATAATAGAGTGTTGCAGATTTGATCTCTTTAGGTTTCTTTGATTTAATGTGTTCAATTGCTGCTTCAAGACTCTTTCCAGAATCAGCAACATCGTCAACGATTAAAATAGCCTTACCTTCAACATTTTCAGATATTTCTTGAGTGATGATTGGGTTTTCTGTTGCTCTAGATGTGTTATCGTAGAATTCAATTTTAATATTAGCTGTTCTCCGATTACCATAGAAATCTGCAAGTAACCTAGCAGGAATCCAACCACCCCGGGCAATTCCCACTATTATCTCAGGAAAATAATTTTCTTCAATCATCTTTTCAAACAAGTAAAATGTCATCTGATATGATTGATCCCATGAAACTATTTCATATTCCATCTATAAATCCCCACATCTCAAAAAGCATTTTCTTGTTAAAAAAGATTCTTACTGATTCATAGTTTTGACCTATTCACAAACTTATTATTTTATATAGTTAAATTTGAATATTAACAGTGAATAATTATGTCCTTTATAGAAAGATTACAATTAACATCAGAAGAAAAGCAAATTTATCAACTTCTTTTGGGATGTGGGCAGTTAACCTCATCTGAAATAGCTCAGTTTAGCGAACTGCATATGTCGAAAGTAAATGTTGCTCTAGATTCCTTAGTTTCCAAAGGTGCAATAGGGGTTTCGGAAGGATACATTAACAAATATTATGTGAAAATACCTCTAGAATACTTAGCTGAATCAAGCGATAAATTAAGTTCAGATATACAATCAAACTTGAACGAGGCTACTACTTTCATTCAAACAAAGAAGAATAGCTTCAATGAATTGAGAGAAAGCCTTACAACTCAGTTAAATGAAAACGTTGAGCAAAAGAAAGTTACAATCGATAATACTTTGACTAATGTTTCTTCCTCTTTGAATTCTAAAAATCAACAACAACGACAATCTGTTACTGAGAAAACATCAGATTTCGCAGCAAAGATGAAAACATTAGGTGAGACTAAGAAAACTGAAATTAGTACAGTGGTAAAAGAATACCTTGACGAAAATGTTAGCAATCTAAACCAAGCGAAGACCACGTTGAATACTGTAGTAGGTAATATTAAACAACAAGCAGAAGAATCTGTTTTAACGTCAAATGAACAGATATCCGAAGCTACTCAAGAATCTATTAACGCTATCCAAGTTGTTTCAGAAACACTACAACCAAAACTAGAAGAGTTAAATCGAAAATATCTGACAGAAGTAAATGAGATTACACAACTTATTCAGCAAAACATAGATACTTCAAAGCTAGATGTAAGATCATTCAATAGAACTCAATCCGAGAAATATTTGGGATATGCTTCTGAAATCACAAGAAATGCCGAGAAAAATATTGACGCTGTATCTGAAACTGTGTCAACAAATCTCCAAGGCTTAGGAGAATCATTAGATATGATACTCAACCGTAAAGTAGAGGAACTTTCGCTAAATGTTCAAGACGCGGTAAACTCATTAAATGAAAAAATCACCAATATCAAGAGTAACTTAGTAACTGAGCTTCAACAACAAAAAGACACAACAATTTCAGCTACTGTGTCACAAATCAAAGAAACAATGGCTTTAAAATACAATGATCTTCAAAATAATGAACAAAGTCAGAAAAACAGTCTGGTTAGCGAACGAGATATGTTTATGCAAAAACTAGAGGGTCATTATAATGAAACATTGCAGAACTACAGTGAAAAAATTAGTGTTATTCAAACTGGAGCTACTACAAGATTCAATTCATTTAACGAAGAATTTGGCACAAAATTTGATGAAATTTCCAGAAATGTTGAAAATAACTTGCATAGCAATATACAATCATTCCGCAGTTTATCTTCTCAACTCAACTCTACATTCTCCGATGTATATGTTGCTGGTTCTGATCAACTAAAAGAAAAATGGTCTGATCTTATTACAAAAGCTGAAACGTTAATTCAAGAGAGCGAAGTGGCTATAAACCAGCATTATCAAGAGATTTCAAATCTTGTACAATCTACCACAGTATCATTCAATGAAGAATTAGATAATTATTTACAACAATCATTTGATTCTACAATAAATGCTGCCAATCAACTAGCTATGGCGTCAAAAGCAAATATCGAAGAAGGAAAACAACTCCTTTCAGGAAGTCTCAGTGCTGAAGTTACTGATTCAGTCAAATATTTGGAAGACAATGACAGAAAAATTACAGATATCGCAAATTATCTCATAGGTACAACAATGAAACTGAAGAATGATTTCAGAACGCTCGAAGCAACATCAAAAGAAACTACTATTCCACCAGTACAAACAACTTCTATTGTTGGTCTGGAAGCTGTCAAAGACAATATTGCTAGAATCATTAAAGACACTAAAAGAGGTGTAACTATTCTCTCTCCAATAACAGATTACATCCCATTAGAAGCTATTAAGCTACTTCCCTCCACTGCCAAAGTTACAATTGTAACAAAACTTGATGAACACGCAGATAGTGATTGGATAGCTTCAGCTTCAGAATCTCAAGCTAATGTTGAAATTAGAAAGTTCAGAGAAACAGGAACTGGTGTTGAGATGCCACGATTCATAGGTGTTGAAAGAGAGAATGAAGAAGTTCTGATAGCTGCTCAAGATGAAGCAACAGGCGAGGTTGTTGGGATTTTAAGTAAATCAACCTATTTTGCAAAACTGTTTTCATACATAGTTATTGCAGATTTTGCTAGAGGAAGATCTTCTCAAATCAAATAAATAAGCTTATAATTCTCCTTTCCGTTTTTTTCTCCTTCTATTTGGGTACTTAATGAATTAAATAGAAGAATACATAGAGATTGAGAAGAGTTTAAAAAGGTGTTCAAAAAAAGGGTGCTTAATAAACAAGGTGTAAAAGAAAAATGCCAACTGTAGTAGATACTGATTGTTGTATTGCTTGTGGAGCTTGTGTAGACATATGTCCTGAGAACTGCTATGATTTAAAAGACACTGCAATTCCAGTTAGAAAGGAAGACTGTACTGATTGTGGATTATGTATAGATGAGTGTCCAAGTGAATGTATAGACTTCGAGTGACACTATACCACTTTCTCTACTCTTTTTTCTATTTTTTATTTCACTTAATTTACCTAGTTTACCTACATATTTATTTATTGTATTCTTATTGTTCAATTAGTCATGGAATCTCTTACTTGTATTTATTTGAAGACCTTATCCCAAACAAGCGGTGAAAATCCAAGAATTACAATTCTAGTAGATTCTGATAAAAAGACCTTTGTTGTGAATCTCTGGTCACCGTGGAATTCAATTGGAGAATGCATCCAGCCATATACACAACTCAAGATGTTTAATGTAGAAAAAAAGCAAGATAAAGACTCTCTCTATTATTCTGCTGGGTCAAACTCCATTGTTGTTGTTGATCCTGATATCTTGATCAACGCCACAGCTGTAAATAATGTTTCATTTTGCCCAAGGAGCTATTACCTTAATGAGATTGTTGGTGAAACAGCCTCTCCATACATCGCAATACGCGGTTCAATTATTCATGATAGTTTTGGTTCTGCAATAGCAAACGGATCAAAACCTTCAGAAGAACTTTCTTCAATTGTTGATTCATTTTCTCTTCAATTTGAGAAATTTGGATATACACGAGAAGATGTTAACAAGGAACTAAGAGAAATGGCTGAGAGTCTTGATTCTTTTGTGGAGAAGTTGACGGGTGATTCTCTTCCAGAAATCCTATTTCTTTCTCCTACATTTGGGATACGTGGGAGGATAGATCTCTTCAATTCTGGTAATATTTATGAACTTAAAACAGGTAAAGTACATGCTGACGATGATATCCGTTTTTCTGATTTGTTACAAATAACTCTCTACAAGTATGGTCTTGATGATCATCTTGATCTTTCAAAACCTAGTAGTGGAACTGTGATTTATGTTGGAACCAACAAAGCTATTCTGAAAACTGCTCAACCTTCATGGAATCTTCTTAGATACGCTATAGAAAAACGCAATATTGCATATCGAGTTTCTTATTTGGGTTACAACCCACCAATTTTGCCAGTAGATCAAGTGAATAGATGCAATAAATGCTCTGTTAAACATTATTGTGCGATGGTTTGTGCTGGTTTAAACCAAGAAAGAAGATGTTCCACGTGTCCTCATGATTTATTATGTACTCATGATGCTTTACCTGATGCTTATCAGGAATATTTCAATCGTTTTACAGGTTGGATAAGGGCTGAAAGAAATGAATCTGCTCAAAATTTTTCTGATTTGTGGAAACTTGATACTGCTCAAAGAATTGAGAAGGGAAAAGCGATTGATAATCTAAAACTTGAAAGCGAGATAAAAGAAGATGGTAGCACCAAATTAATATTTTCTTGTGAAAATAAATCCGAACTTAGAGAGGGGGATATTATTGTTCTTAGTAAGGGAAGCATAACAAAAGCAAGTGTAATCACAGGTTCTATTTCAAGAATTACAAAAAACTCACTTGAGATAACAACTAGAGCAGTTTCAGAGTCTATATCTGTAGTTGACCTCTATTCTTTAGATGTGGGATTTAGACGCCAACAACGAGGATTATTCAATTTATTATTTAGAAGAAATAATTTTAGAGAAATAATACTCAATGACTCACCACCCTCAATAGTCCCTGTTAATGGGGATTTTATCAAAAACAATCCAAATCAAAATGAGGGCATTGAGAGAATTCTTGGAACAAAGAATTTTTCACTAATACAAGGACCAGCAGGAACAGGAAAAACATATGTGATAGCAAAGACGGCTATAATTCTAGCAAAAAATGGCGAAAAAATTCTCTTAACAGCTTTTACAAATCGTGCTGTTGACAATATCTGTTCCTACCTACTAACGAACAACTTCACTAATTTTATAAGATTAGGGCAAGAACATTCTACTCAAAATGAAATCAAAGATTACACTGTAGATGCTTACAGAAGTAAATATCCAGATAAGTCATTTTCGCAATTACTCAGTGAAATACCCATCATAGTTGCAACAACCTCAACAATTTCAAATCCAAATTTTGAGAAACTAGGAATACAAACAATAATTATTGATGAGGCAAGTCAAATGACTGAACCAACAGTGTTATCAGCTCTTCTGGAAGGGGACAAATTTATCCTTGTTGGAGACCATAAACAATTACCACCAGTTGTACAAAGCAGCAAAGCACAAGCGGAGGGAATGAGTGTATCGCTGTTTGAAAGATTAGCGAAACTGCATCCTGATTCAGTTCATCTGTTAACTCATCAATTTCGTATGAATGAGAAACTTGTAGAGTTCTCTAATAATAAATTCTATAGTGGAAAATTACAATCTTTTGATAACCTTGTAAAACTTCAAAATCTCCTTGATTTGAGCAACTTCATTGGAGATTACACCAAACTAGATGATTCAATAATATATGATCCCAAATCACCTTTAGTTTATTTACCTGTAAAAGGAGTTTTTCAACCCGATAAAAAAATAAACAAAACTGAAGCTGAATCCGTGGGTAAAATTGTAAAGAATTTCTTGAAACTTGGTGTGAATGTTAACCAAATAGGAATTATTGGACCCTACCGAGGACAAGTTGGAGAAATACGGAGGCACCTCCCACCTAATATTACTGTTGATACAGTTGACCGATTTCAAGGGAGCGATAGGGAACTGATAATCCTATCCTTAACTGAATCTCAATCAAGCGGTAGTAGGGGGTTTGGAGACGAGAGGAGATTAAATGTTGCAATCACAAGAGCTAAAAAGAAACTTGTAGTTGTGGGTGATCCACAGACAGACAAGGGTATTTTAGGTGATTATATATCCTATTTGAATGAAAATGCTGGTGTTATTTATATCAAACAACCATCAAAGGATGTATCCAAAGTTATTAAGGATGACAATATAATTATTGCTGAGAGCCTTTCAAAAACTGCTCGTTTTCTAAAGAAAATGCTAGTAAAAGGAAAGCAATTTACAGAAAGTCAAGAATCAAAATTTCAATGCATGGTGTGTTTTCAACCAGTTTATGAAAATGCGATAGAGTGTCCATTTTGTGAGCATTTCTTCCATTATACTCACCTTATCACATGGATAAGGCAAGCAGGTAGATGTCCTTATTGTAAAACAAAACTGAGTATATTCAAATCTAATTAAAATAAAAAAAAAGAAAAAGAAATATTTCTTTATTTCTTGTATTTTTTGAATCCAGCGATTGCTGCTAGTCCTAAGAATGATAGGAATACTAAACCTGCAATACCACCTACAGTTGGAACTTCAACTTCAACAATATACCCTGCTGCTTCAATGTAATCGATTGCGAGATCTAGATCATATGCGTAAAAGTCTAAATCAGTATTGAATCCGACTACTGAATCAGGACATGGTACTACACCAGGTGCACCTAGACCTTCGAGAATTTCATCGACAATTGTTTGACGAGGAACAGCATGACTGATAGCTTTACGAATACCTTTTGCTGCATCAGCTGTACCTGCTGGGGTAAGTTCTCCAGTACCTAGTATTGGATGCTTCATATTAACACCCAATTCTTGATGAGCAGGATCTTTAATTAGAACTCCTTCTACACCAGCTACATTTTCAAAGTCTGATAAAACTGGGAAGTATTGAGCATCCATAATATCAATCTCACCTGCCAATAATGAAGCAACTGCACTATCTTTACCAGATATAAAGGTTAGATACAATTCGTCTAATAAAACTGGGTCTAAATAGAAAGTGTTGGGTACCAGTTTCATGACACTTAATGCTGGATCGAAAGCTTCCATCACGAAAGGTCCACAAGATGTGACTAGATCGTCACCAACATCACCAGTTAACGGAACTTCAGCAAAGATGTCGTAACCATTAGCTGCAATGTTTGCTGCAACTACAGTTTTTTCAATTATACCATAAGTTAACAATGATTTTGCAAAGTTGTATACACCAGTTAATTCGAAGAGTAATTGACCACCTGCTACGTCTGGACCAACAATAGAGATAGAGTCGTTTGAAGCAAGCCATTTGTTTAGATAACTATAGTCTTGGGAACCTACTGCGGGTGTCAAGACCAATTCATAACTGTACTCAACATCGGATGGTAATACTGGATTGCCATTGCTGAATTTTGCATCAGGATCTAAGAACACTGTCATATTAATTTTGTCATCTATTATGGCAGAAATTGTTGAATTTAGAGCAATTTGTTCAGTCCATTCGGCTGTAACTTGTTCTCTCTTATAGAGAGATCCATAAACAGTTTGCATCCATTGCATATCATAGAATGAACTTACAACAAAGATGTTTGGCTCTTTTAGATCTGCTGGAATCCCGTATTTGATGATGTGATCATCTGGGTCATCCCAGTATTCTGCTCTGTGATTAGAACTTGCAATCAACAATCCGTCAATTCCAACTAATCCTTCTTTGAAACCAAAAAGAGATCTTGGATAGACTAGACAAATAGCAGGTAAATCTTCATAGAGCATAGCTTGAAGTTCATGTGCATATCCTTCTCTTGTATCATCATCAAGTTCTGTTAGATATTGATCTAATTTAGTATCGTATAAAGGATTGCTGTATTGATAATGGTTGTCACCATTTGGTATCATGCTTGCTGTGTCATACAAACCGGTTGGATCAAAATCAAGTCCCCATGACCAACCAACAAAGAATAGGTCGTAACCACCCTGTTCATAGGTTGGAATGTAATCATAATCAAGTAATGGATAGTCCCATGTACGGGGGCCAATATTACCCCATCCAGTAGATTCATGGAAGGCTACACCAATACCAATTTTTGGTAATTGTTGTTCCATTAGCAGTGACCATTGATTACGGGCAGCGCTTGTATTGGGAGAAAGTAAGTTAATTGAAAAAGCGGTTTGAATTTCAGTTTCTTGTGCTTGTCCGAGAAAAGTGCTCAGACTGAACATAATAACTAGGGTTAAACCTAGTAATGCTTTTTTATTCATTTTTATTTTCACCTTATAAGTTTCCCACTAAAAAGTTATACTTTACAGTGGAAACATTTCCAAAGAGTGAATACAGCTTAATAAAGGTTTTGCGTTCCCATTTCAATAGTTGGAATCGAATTGTTAGATTATTGATATCAACTTAGTTTTTATCAACTTCTAACCTTTGGTAGAAAAATTGAATTGTTTATCCAAAATATTCAATCAGTTTCAAGATTTGTATCATTCCCAATAAATAAAACAGTAACAATGCTGCTGCAAAGTAATAGGTGAAAGCGTTGAATGTTGCCTCTCTTAAACTATCTTTACTCATCGGTTCGGTCTTAAAGAGTCTAGCTTTCAGATTAGATATAGCAACAGATTGTCCAAAATTACCAACACACGCTCCAAGGAATACAACTAACCCAACTTCACCAAAGAACAAATATTGTGGAATATCTTGTAAAGCAAGAACTGGATCGAAATCGAATCCATAAATGATTATTATGATAATTATAATATTGATGACTACAAAAACAATAGATGTTAAGAAACCCAAAAGCGCGATCCGAGGCCAATTTACCCTTGCTCGTTCTACATTCTCTTCAGAATTTTCTTCCTTTTTTCCCTTAACAGTAATCTTCTTTCCCTTATTTGTTTCGCTTTTACTTTTTGAACCCATTATTTTCCCCTTTATCTGTTATAGGTGCTCCACAGTGGTCACAGAATTTTACTTTATTTTTTACTAGATTCCCACACATGGTACAGGTTGTAACATGTGTCATGTTATTGGGTTCGAAATCAGTTTTGTATACAGGATGTAGGATTATTTTACCATTTTCTGTTGTAATTGAAAAATGTTTAGGGCTATGCATGTCTTGGAGAACTGATTTAGGAAGGACTATACGGCTTTGTCGGTCTATTTCTAACAACCTACTATTTTCTAGTTTTCTTAGACTTATTTGACTTCCATGCTGACCAATTATTACTCCATCCCTCAATTCAAGGATTCTATTTGCTCTTGCAGCAACTTGCTGTGAATGAGTAACTATACAAATAGCTACTCCTAGCTCTACATTAATCCTATCGAATAAATCTAATATGCTTTCCGCGGTTTCAACATCTAAATCTCCCGTTGGTTCATCACCTATCAGAATTTTTGGGTTTGTTATTAATGTTGTAGCAATTGCTGCTCTCTTTTTTTCTCCTCCTGATAGAGTGTCTTCCCTTTTAGATCTCTTATCCCAAATACCTAAAAACTTGAGTAGAAATTCAGTTCTTTGCTTAACTACTTTTTGCTTTACTTTTGCATAAAAACCAGCCAATTCAATATTTTCTTTTACAGTTAAATGGGGTAGAAGTTTACTATCTTGAAAAATAACTCCAGCAAACGTTCTTCTTGCTTTAATTATTTCCTCATATGTTGACCTCGTGATGTCTTTTGAAAGGTTCTTCCAAAACACTTTTCCTGAGGTAGGTTTGGTAATCCCTGCAACCACACTCACAAGAGTTGTTTTTCCAGAACCACTCGGACCTATTAGAAACAACTTCTCCCTTGGTTTTACTTTGAAAGAGACACCTCTTAATGCTTGTGTTTCAATTTTACCTGTTTGATAGATTTTAATTATATCTTCAGCAACAAGTAACGGTACTAAATCATCATCATTATTGGTTTCAATCTCTTGTTTAGATAGATTAGCATTAATTGCCATTAGCAGTTAATCCCTCTCTTAAGCACTAATAAAAGTGTCCATTGACGGAATATAAAAAAACTTAAAATGGAAATAAAAAGAAATGGGGACGATAGACTTTGTAGTTTTAAGTTGAAGTTTCGTCAACTTTATCGTCATATTCGTCACTTGTTAATTGATCTTGGAAATCTAATAACGGAGTCTTTCGAGATTCAATAGAATAAGTTATTTTGTTGTATAGGTAATTTCTATTTTTCCAAATCTTGTCAAGGTTTCCCACGATTAAAAATATCGCATAAATAACAAGGAAGGGTATTAAATATATTAACCATGTAGAAAATGCTACTGCTATTGGATGGTACTGTCCCTGCTCGTTTGCATAATTTAAACCATATATTAGAAAATTATTGGACTTCCGATCTACGAATAATGAAAAGAGTAGATCTCTGAATTTAAGCGTAATATTTCCTGTCATTAAGGCTAATGAAGTTCCTGTTATAATACTTCCCAAAAATGTTAGTAGAAGGAAAGACTTTGCACTTGGGAGATACTTCTTCTTTTTTTGCACTAGCTTGAACATAATGAAATTATATGTTCCCGTAACAACTGCTCCGAGTACTATGGGCGCTAAAACTATCCAAAAGTACATAATTGTCCATTTTGGATTTGATATACTGATAAGCTCTGATCCCCAAATATCATCCATACTGTAAAATCTGTGAGATTGAGCAAAATCCAATTCGTCTACGGGATTTGCTCCATTTCTGAAGAACCCACTATCTGCTAACAGAAAAAGCGAAGAACCTAGAATTAAAGATACCATTGGTGCGAAGAACCAAACCAATATTGGTTTAGCAATAAATCTTAATCCTGGATCTTGACCACCATTTAACCCATATGTAAGGAATACACTCATCCAATAACTAGGTCCTTCCCAAAATGTGTGTTCTGGACCTCTCAAAGAATTTGTGATTCCCATAATTAATATGCTAATAAGCCAAGTTGCAAAAATATAAATGCCCATTGGTGAATGAAACTTACTCCATATCCACTTTCCGATAGCTATGAACCAGTCTTTCCACACACCAAGAAATGTCCGAGGACCCATATTAATTGGGTCAAGAGTTACTTCTTCTGTTTCTGTATTTTTTGCTTGCATCTTAATAGCCACGTTGCATATTTTCTTAGACATTTTAAACCTTTTCTCTTTTAATTACAATTACGTTAAAAGAAATGCTTCAACCAAAATCCTTTAAGTGTGTCTAGTTTTGATTTTTTTAACATTTGAGGATTGAAATGACTGCAGATGAAACATTAAACCTAGTTAGTGCTGGTATAGACGTTGGGACAACAACCTCACATTTGATTTTTTCCAAACTTAGGTTGGAAAAAATCTATACTCCACGAGGTGTTAAGTTTGAAGTCACGAAGAGAGAAATTCTTTATAGAGGTAATATCTTACTCACTCCTATTGTGGATGGACAGAACATTGATTATCTTAAATTGGTTGAATTCATTAAATCTGAATATGAACTGGCCAATATGTCAATCGACGATATCGATACAGGAGCAGTTATCATTACAGGAGAAAGTGCGAAGAAAAAAAATGCAGAAGATCTTGTAAAAGCTTTAGCATATAAAGCAGGTAAATTTGTTTGTGCAGCAGCTGGACCAAATTTTGAATCAGTTATTGCAGCGATGGGTTCAGGAGCAGCTCAATACTCTAAAGAGTCAAAGAAAACAGTAATGAACATCGATATTGGCGGAGGTACTAGTAATATAGCGATAGTTAAAGATGGCGAAATTGTTGATACCGCCTGTGTCAATGTTGGTGGAAGATTGCTAGCCTTTGATACAGAAGACAAAATTGTGAGAATTGAAGAACCTATTAGAAATTTAGAAGAAAAAATAGGCATTAAATTCGATTACGGAGTCCGTATAACAGTAGATCAAAAAAGAAAAATGGCTAGAATTCTTGCTGAAAGCCTTTTTGAAGCATTGAATAGAAATTTACAAACACAAATTGCTAAAAATCTACTTATGACAAATCCTTTAGAATATGATGGAACAATTGATGAGTTAATGTTTTCCGGTGGTATAGCAGAATATATTTACAAGCAGACAGAAGAATATTTTGGAGATTTGGGTAAATACTTGGGTGAAGAAATCCTCGATATTGTTAAAGAAAAGAATATCAAAATTCATAAACCGACAGAACTAATCCGTGCAACTGTAATTGGAGCAGGTCAATATACTCTTCAAGTATCGGGTGTTACTACTCATATTTCTGATACTGATATTCTACCAATTTATAATATACCTGTTCTGGAACCCAAAATAGATAACAAACAGATTACTGAAGAGAGTGTAAAACTAGCTATTCAAAGGAGCCTCAATATGTTTGATGTGAAGGAAGGCGAAGAGCCTGTTGCATTATCATTTAGAGGAGCGATAGGTGGATCTTATGCAGGATTAACTACATTTGCTAAAGGAGTCGTTGCGGCCTTACCAAATACCATTAGAAAGGAAAAACCTGTTATAATGATATTTGACAGAGATATAGGGAATTCTGTTGGCAATGTTATGAAAAGAGAAACATCAATAAAAAAGAACATAATTTCTGTTGATGAAATTATTATCCAAGAAGGAGATTTCATAGATATTGATCAACCAAAAGCAGGAGGACAAGTAGTTCCTGTAGTAGTTAAATCATTAGTTTTTTCAGATTAGATACAAATGGGTGTTACCACCCTACTACTATCCCATCAGCTCGAGGACTAGTTCCACCACAGAGAACACCATTTTTTGGATTTCTATTAATAATCTGTCCCCGACCAAATATCATTCTTGCAAATCCAGCTGTTGGAACAACTGCGTGACCCATCTGGCTTAATATACTCATAGTTGCCACATCTATCCCTTCTTCAAGAGCTACATCACCTTTACTTGTTCCGTCTCTTATCGTAAATCTAGGCGCATTTAGGGCTTGTTGTGGGTTCATACCAAAGTCTATCATATTTACTAAAACCTGAGCATGTCCTTGAGGTTGATTGAATCCTCCCATTACCCCAAAACTAGAATAGAGCTCACCATCCTTTGTAGCCATACCAGGTATGATTGTGTGATATGGTCTTTTATTTGGTGCCAAAGCATTTGGGTGTTCAGGTTGTAAGGTAAAATTTGCTCCCCTATTTTGCAAAGTAAAACCGCAACCTTTTGGAATTAGTCCTGTACCAAATCCCATGTAATTTGAGTTGATAAAACTACATGCATTTCCTTCTCCATCAGCTACAGAGAAATATACTGTGTTAGAGCTTGTGACTGGAGAACCTTTCAAAACATCTTTTGAAGCTTTATTAGGATCTATTAATTCTCTTCTTGCTTCTGCATATTGTTTTGATAATAATTCTTGAATGGGTACATGAACTACATCTGGATCTGCAACATACCATCTAGTATCAGCAAAAGCAATCCGCATTGATTCAATCATTGTATGCAAATGTTCAACAGATGAATGTTTCATATTAGCCAAATCAAATCCTTCAAGAACATTTAGAGCCATTAAAGCTGTGATTCCTTGGCCATTTGGGGGGATTTCATAAACATCGATGCCACGATAGTTTACAGTAATTGGTTCATCGAATGTATTTTTGTGATTCTTCAAATCATCAGGTGTCATGAACCCTTCAAAACTTTGTATCAAATCTATTATAGATTCTGCAATTCTTCCTTCGTAAAAACCACTTTTTCCATGCTCAGCAAGTTCACGAAAAGTATTTGCCAAACTTGGGTTTTTCATTATCTCTCCCTCTTTTGGTGCCTCGCCATTAATTAACATTTCATTTGCATTAGGTCCTAAAAGAAGTTGTGTTACTCCTCTTTGCCATGATCTTGCAGTGATTGGGGCAACAGGAAATCCATCCTCTGCATGATTTATTGCTGGTTCTAGAATCTCTTTCAAAGACATTGTTCCGAATTTTTCGACAGTGTCAACCCAACCAGCTGCTGCACCAGGAACAGTAATTGTGTGAACGCTTAGCGGTGGAAGATTGTCTCTTATACCAAGATCATTCAGTTTGTCTAGATTAAGCATAGCTGGGGCTCTCCCACTTGCATTCAAACCGAATACTTCCTTTTTCTGATTATCGTAATATAAGCAGAAACAGTCTCCTCCTATCCCTGTAGATGTAGGTTCAGTAAGATTCAATGTAGCTGCTACAGCAACAGCAGCATCAGCTGCATTCCCACCTTGTTGTAGAATTCTTAATCCGGCTTCGGATGCAAGTGGTTGACTTGAAGCTACCATTCCATTTCGTGCGTAAACTGGTGATCTATAAGAGTTAAATTGCATGAGTGAGCTAACAAAAGGATAAAAATAAATCTGTCGGTCAAATTAATGCGTCTAAGTAAATTCAGCTATAACTATCGATTCCGAAACATCCTATAATCTTTATTCTTTGTTTTAGTTATCACATCTATGATATTGAGGAGAAAGACTTGATAGAAAGATTTAGAGAAGGGTTTAAGGAATATAGAAAAGAGGTACCTGCACTAATTATACGTCCAAGAAATTGGGGAAACTTCTTTAAATTTTTAATAGGCAAAGAGATTTAATCGAATCCCATATCCTCTGATTTTCAGATATTTTCTCGAATCTGGATGAAAGTGCAATTTTTTAAAGAGAAATAAAATCTTCAATTCTTGATAATTAAAAGCTCTTAAGCGTCTATTCTAATAAGGAGACCCATCTAAAAAGATACCTTCTCGTAAGGGAGGATAAGATTTTGAACATCTTGAGTAGACTTACTCGCATTCTCCTTGATCTTCTTCTGGTTTTGGTTCTCTTAGTATAGCTGTTGGACTTATTCTTAAGAAGATGTTATTTTCTCTCTTAAAGAAACGATACAGAAAACTATATTTCTTTGCTATTTTCTGCTCTGCTTTAACAAATTCTTCATCTTCTAAAAATTCGGCTTCACCATGAATTCTTAAATCTTGAAACTTTCTTCTCACTTTACCCCTGTAGCTACAAGAAACATATGCAACTTTGGAACTATTTCTAATTCTTTGTATTTTCCCAGATCGTTCTTCACTCATTATATATATATCAACACCATCTTGAGCAAACCAAATTGGAGTAGAAACTTCTACGCCATTTTTCCTGTAAGTTGTTAAACTGATACATTTTTGATTATTCAATATTTTATCTAACATCTCTGCGGTTTTAGAAACCATAATTTTACCTCATATATAGTACTTCTTTTTTTGTTTAAATATCATCGCAAATTACAACATTTCATTCTTGAAAATAATCCATTCCAATAATTGGAAGGCATTCTATATAAGTGTGTAAGCTTGGTGTGAACTTCTGAGGTTAAGGAAGGAATATAAAAATTAGTCCGTCCATTCATTGTGTAGAATTCAATCTGGCTTTCCAAAAACCTCAACATTCACCTTTACTATTTTTATCTTCCATCTGGTCATATATTGGCCACTTTGTCTCGCTATGTATTAATCCCATGGCCAGTACAAAGCATACCTTGGTGACAAACATGAGTGAAAAAAAGCAACATGCAAGAACTGAACAAGCACATAGAACATCCAGAAACAATGAAGCAAAAAAGAAGAAGAAGGTTAATTACGATTATTTCAACAGGCAAATAACCTTCCATTAATTCTCTTCATCTTCAGTCTTCACTCAATTTTATCTTGTTTTTCTCGCAGACTATAAGCTCAATTACAGTTTGAGTATTCTATTAATATTACATAGAATTATTAAATAAAATCAGAAATTTATCTTGGTAAAAGTAGTTTACCTTAGATAGAAGGCGATAAAATGAGCTATATTGAGAAAGATGATCTGTTAACTCAATTAAAGAAGAATAACGATTCAAGTAAAGAGATTGATTTAGAAGCTGTAGATTTTGTTCTTCTAAAATTAAATGAGCTAAGACATGAAGTCAGCTTAAAATTCTACGAGAAAAAGATAAAAAACTCACAAAAAAGTGGGGCATAAGGTTTCTCGACATAGAAAATAGAGAAATTAAGATTTAAATAAAACTGTTTTAACAAACCTCTCTATGAGATCACTACTAGATGAAATCAAATATATTTCTGATAATTTTGGTCCACGAATAGCAGGATCAGAAGCTGATGGTAAAACAATAAAATACCTTGAACAGCGATTTCATTCATTTTCGAAAGATGTAAGCACTGAATCTTTTCCGGTGGTAGGACGATCTTTACAATACTTGATTATCTTTCTTGTATATGGATACTTCTTTTCAGTTATTGCCTACGTATTCCTTGCTCCCTTATCTCTGGGGTTAGCAATAACGATGCTTATTGTGTACTATCTGGCAAGGTTTCAAGATAAAAATCTAGTAAACCTTCTAGTAAAGAAAACGGAAACGAGTAATGTCATAGCGAAATTTGAACCTAAAGGTGAAAAAAAACTAACTATTATTTTCTCTGGACATCACGACTCAGCTTTTCATATGCCTTTATTCGAGAAAAAGCTTAAACAAATAGTATTAATTCAAAATGGTGCTCTACTGGGTATAGTGATGCTAGTTATTGCTAGTATCTGGAAAACGATTTTCATGATAACAGACGTTGTGGGATTTTTGGAAATTGTACGATATAATATAGGGTCATTGCAAGTTGTTTGGCTATTATTACCTGATTTATTCTTTCTACTAGCATTTATTGGTCTCTTCCTAGGTTTTTATTTTCTAGCAAATATGGTCACAAAGACCCCCCTAATTGGAGCGAATGACAATCTTACTTCTGTAGTAATTTTGCTTGGTTTGGGAGAGTATCTCAAAAAGAATCCCCCGAACAATTTAGAAGTATACTTGGTTTCTTTTGGAGCTGAAGAACCAGGATTAAATGGCAGTAAATTCTTTGTAGACAAAAGAAAGAATGAGCTAGTAGGTTCTATTAACATAAATTTTGAAACCGTTGGTAGTGGGCAACTAGGCGTTATTGAAATAGAGAAAGATAACAATGTAGTCCATGATTCAAAATTGGTTAAATTCATTCAAGATGTTGGAGAAAAAAATGGTTACAAATTACCCGCAATGAAAATACATTATGGGAATACAGATGCAGGAAGTTTTTCGAAAAGAAAACTTGTAGCGACAACTATCTTTGGATATGGAAAAAATGATGTCTTTGATTTATGGCATTCAACAGAAGATATTCCAGATAATTTGAACAGTAAAATTCTGGAAGATGCCTTCAATCTAACCATTCATGTTCTAAAAGAATTTGAGAAAATAGAAGAGGATTGGTTCTGAGACTATTCAGTACCTCTCTCACTCTTAGTTTTCTTTACAGTTTGGATTATTTTTCTAACTAAAGCTCTTATACCTTCAACTAGGAAGAATGTACCATATAGATAAGCAAAGAATATTGCTAATTGAGCTCCAAGCATACCACTGGAATACATGCTCCTAAAAAACTGTCCGAATTGACTGAGAGGATAAACTGCAACATAAGCAGGATTAACATCATGAGTTATAGGATACGGTGATGGAATTCCATCAAAAATAAATCCTGTTTGTCTTGCTTCTATTTCAGCAAATATAGCTTCTTCAGTAAACTCTGTTGCATTCAAAGTAGTCCAAGAATAGACTGGTTCGGGAGCGTGCATGTCTGTTCCAGCTAACATTCCTAAACCATTATCTAAACAGAAATAATAAGACTCATTATCAAATACTTCTTCATTTATTACTTCAATATTGTCAATACCCCAATCAAACAATTGTTGTCGAGTGGGATGATTTGTAGTATAATCATTTGACCAAGGAATATGATTAACTGTAATCACTCCTCCAAGGTTATGAGTTGAATCTATTATTCCTTGGATTTCGTCATCAGTAGGTGTGTAAGCATAGGAACTAAATGTTAGCAGCGCTTCATATTCTTCAGCTGTGACATCAGGTGGTAGAATTATGTTCATATGAATACGATCTGTTGTCCATTCCACTCCAGCAAAGACCTTGATGGTATCATTGAATTCTGTTCTAGCTATATTTCGAATCTCTTCAACTCCTTCAAAGGTATTATGATCAGTAAGGACCATAGCATTGAGCCCCATAGCAATATGCCATAAGATATTCTGTCTAGGAGAAAGGTGACCATCAGAATAAAAAGTGTGAGAGTGAGGATCTAAAAGAACATTCCACTCTGTCTGATTGTACAGAGGTGTATACGAGAACTCATCCCATTCTGTATCATTATAGACATAATGGGACACTGGATTGAAAGCTAGAGGAATGGCTGCACCAATTGCTGCCCAGATAACTAGTGTGAATATAAGAAAATTAACAAGAAGTTTGATTGAACCTTTCTTCCTTTTCATCGGTAAATAGTAGCGTTCTTGACTTGTTTAAAACTCTTCTGTAAATTGCTATTCAACACGCACGTTATGAAACTTGGGTAAACTTGCCAGAGGCTGTCTAACCGTCGTTTAAGTGGGTCCCCTCGCGTGCGTTGAGGGGAAGGAATCAGGAGGAAGGAGGGTACCAGGAAGGGAAGCGATATTCTTGGCTGCATTGATATGAGTGTTGACACATTGTCCACATTTTTTGCATGGAGCATCATCATACTGTCCAGATTGGCGAGTAAGAACACCTCCACAACCGAAATGGATTGTACTAGTGTGATAGGGAAGAACCGATTCTAACTGCACATCATAGCCTAACTCCAGGGAAGCTAACCAGACAGCTTTCTTGTAAATGAACAAACTATCAGGCATGGTGTAGATAGCCTTAGCTAACGCTCCTTTCGTTCCTGTGGGGTCAACAGTGAGGTGTTCAATCTTCAAGACTTTACACTTCTTTTTCACTATCACTGCTGCAAGAAAGTGAGGGAGAAGAAGAAGAATCTCACGAAGAATCCTGCTACGGCGAGTATAGACACGCTCGAGTTCGCCTCGCAATTTGCAACAACCACGAACATCATGCTCCTTGCGTTTGCGAAGTAATCCTCTGTTAAGCTCAGGGAGGACTTTAGCACTAAGGTGAGCATAGTGTTCTGCAAGCTGTAACAACTCTTTAGGGAGAGGAGCAGAAGTGTTAAATGCTACCATATGTGGTCCTAGCGATTAATATCTACTCCAAGGATGGGAACAGTCTTTCTAGGAATATGGGAAAGATACCGGTGAAGAAGGATAGTTGAATGAAAACAGGCATGAGTTCCTTCTAGTACCACATCTACTCTAGGTTTGAAACTAGGTGCACATCCGCTGCTTATCTGCAATATTTTTTGTGTTTTTGATTGCAAAGTAAGCATACTGTGAAGAGCAGCGAATTAATCGTTCCTTCACACCTAGGTTACGTAAATATTGCTTAGTTGACTGATTCTCTGTAATCTTAGAATAAAAACGTTTAACTGATGTAAGGCTATCTCCAACAAAATAGTGATTTTCTAGTTTTAACCCTTCCTTAATTAATTTATTTACAGACAGCGTATGTTTATGAAACACATCATAATCTACCTTATTCTCT
Organism: Candidatus Heimdallarchaeota archaeon; assembly: GCA_019894795.1. Lineage (GTDB taxonomy): Archaea > Asgardarchaeota > Heimdallarchaeia > Heimdallarchaeales > Heimdallarchaeaceae > UBA460. The sequence goes on from JAGXNV010000016.1 coordinate 19,877, forward strand.
TTATTTACTGGATGTAGACTATAAAATCGAGTTATTGTTTCAACTGAAATTACTTACACCATCTTTACTGATTTATCAAAAAAATAGTATATAAACTAGGTAAATTTTGTGAAACTGTAAAAGAAAATAGATGGTAGCGCCTGATGGACTTGAACCATCGGTCTTCGGGTTTCCCAACTACTTGGTTTATGAGCCCGACGGGTTTTCCACGCTACCCCAAGGCGCTACTTCTACTCTTCTTTGCTTCTATATCTTTTAAACCTTTTTTTCTGGCATCTATTATCAGAATCATGTGCTTTCTCTATTTATATTCAATTCGTTTCTATTTTTACCGGAATACCTTTCCTAGCTATATTTCTGAAGAAAAATCTTTCAACTATTGGTTCCTTTATAATTCTACCAAAATTGATATTTAGTTTATCTTTGTAGCTTACCATAGCTGTTCCAACTTTATTTACAGGCACTTGAGCTGGTACAAATTCTATATCTTCTACATGTTCTTCGACTTCTTCTGGAAATTTTACTCGTCCAAGATTTGTTAAAATTCCTGTATATGCTGGAGTACCAACATAGTAGTACCCTCTTTGACCGAAAAATTTTTTCACTGCAAGTGGTGTTAACCGAAGAACAATATTACGTTCAATTGTAGTATTTTTGTACATTGTAGAAATGAAAGCTTTAGGATGTACTTCCTTTTTCATAAAGTGATGAACTTGTCGAACAATTTCGTCAAAATTATATCGACCTAATCGAGGATCTATTCCAGGTAGAATATAGAGAGAAAAGTTTCTCATTGTTTTAGATGGAAAGACATTACGTAAGTTAACAGGTACCATTATCCTGATAGGTTTTAGATTCTTCTTTAGTAAGTTAGCTGGGAAACTATAAAGTAGTTCCTGCAAAGATTCTAAATAATTTGAAACTATATATTCAGTTATGCTTATACCATAATTTTTCGCATCTTCTAGCACATTTTTTACAGGCATTGTCCCTTTAGTTATGTGATAGATTCCCACTTTTTCTCGTTTGAATGGTATAATAAATGCTTTTGATAAGAACTCTCTTCCAGTTTTTGTTTTCTGACTATATCTCCTATATGCATCTTCATACTCTTCAAATTTGGGGATTTGGTCGGGTCTTAGAATATCTCCCCAGTTCTCAGATTTAACACCTCGAATGCTTAGATATTCAGCAACTAAAGCTTTCAGAAAAGTTATCCCGCCTGTGCCATCAGTCAAAGTATGATGACATTCAACAGCAATTCTCTTCTTGTACACTTTTACTCTGAAAGGAAATTCTCCTTTATTAGTTATGGGCATAAAATTATTTGGATCCTTTGAATCTGGGTAGATTTTTGGGCTATCTAGATTTGTTTGCCAGAAATGCCAGAAAAATCCAGTTCTCATGTTTACTCTGAAATATGGGAACCTCACTATTATATTATTCAGTGCTTTCTGGAGTTGAGTTACATTTATACTGTTCTTCATAGTTGCTGTTAAACGAAAAACCTGTGGGATTTTTGGTGATGCTACTAAACTAAATCCTGTTGCAGCATTTTCTAGTCTATGCCATTCATGGTCTTTTTCAGTCACACCCATCAAAAATCTATCATTAACTTTAAACGATTCAGAATATGGGGCATCATTGTTTACCATTTTTCTCCCCTTTGTTTTTAGGTTTGCAGTCTTTTTCTTATTTCCAAGACTCTTTTCATATCTACAACTCTTGTTAGCCGATAATGTAAATACAATAGAAACCCACCTATTATAACTGATGGAATAACTACATAGAATGACCAACCTAAAGTCTCCCATATAGTCTCTGCGTCGAAAAGGGTGGTATTGATCACAAAATCTAGACCAAGACAAAGTAAGCTAACGCCAAATAAAACAAAGGCACCAATATTTGCTCCTTTATTTTTTACTTTAAGTGATAATATAACAACTGCACTTGTGATAACAACTATTACACCGATGATGGGTAAAGCTATTTGATAGTACCAGTCAATTGATCCATCAAATACATCAATCAACACTAAAAATACAATAATGGATAATGTCTCGCCAACTATAACAAGAACTGGTTTCTTATGTAAAAAAAGAGGTATTGTTATTAGTAACCATACTAAGACAATACCTATTACTGGATATCTACTCCATGTTACAGTGAATGCTTTTTCTACAATCATATTAATTGCGAATATAATTAATATTGGAACTGCCGCAGCAACACTTGTTGCTTCCCAAGTAATTAATTGTCTTCTCTTACTGGAGATCTCTGGAACTTTCTCTTCTTCCTCTTCTATCTCCTCGGGGTATGCTTTTCCGTCGAGAATTTGATTTACGTTCTTTGGTTTTTGAATATTTGTTTGACACAAAGGGCATTTTTCTACAAATGGTTCTACTTCAACTTTACAGATAACACAATATGACATTTTTTTCACGGGGGTAAACATTCTTCTATTTCTCTTGTTTATTTAGTTTTCCTAGAAACGAATTACAAGATTAATCTAACTTTTGTTTGGTTCTTTTTTAAATTTGTTTTAATTGCAAATCTACAATTTCTGGTATTCCTTCAATAAACAGTGTAGTTTCTCTATTTGATTCTTGCATATTTTATGGCCATATAAGTTTTAACGAAACATTCATAACTTTTCATACAGACTGTGTTTTTGAATGGCGCATTCTACTGATAAATCCAAATTTATGGATAAGGAACACATACGGTTGTCTACTATCCTTATGCTTCTCATCGTAGATGGATTGGTCTATTTTGTGCCATATCGCAATGATGTTCTAATAGGTGACTTATTTGGCATTTCCCTCTGGTTCTATTTCGGTATTCTTAACGCCATCTTACTCATTCTTGTCTACATTTTTTTCAGAGGGGAAGTAGAACTTGACTTCTCAACACAAGAGCTCATATTCAGAGAGTTTAAGAAATTAAAGAAATGGCAATTTAACAAAGTGTTAGGTATTTATCTTCTAGCATATGATGGGGAGTATTTACTCAGAATCAGACCAAAGAGATTGTTAACACTCGATATCAGAGTAAACTTTGATGATGCTTACTACTTAGTTGATAAATTTAAAGAGTTAGGATTTGAGTTCAAGACAGTGCGCGATGATAAACACAAACCTCTCTCTTATACATTCCCAATTCTTCTTTCAAAATATGATCAAAAACCCAGTGGGTACAATCCTGAAATACCTAATTGGAATAGGGGTGTTACTCTACGTACAAAACTGCTCTCAATAACTCTATCTCCTATGCTCTATATAATCAGTGCAACACTGATTGTTAGAATTCCACATCTTTTAGACGGGTTAGCTGGCACAAAAGGATTAGTTTCTTTCATATATGGTTTTACTGCTTTTCTATTATTTGATGGAGGCCTATACCTTTTATTTGGTATTTCACTAATTGCACTCTTACTAAAACAAATTAATAGATTCAAATCACACTCTCATTCAAGTGATAAAAGTTAATTGTATAACGAATGAGAAGATTAATTTGTAATGGTAGTTTATGCTCTTCATGGAAGATTACCCTGGTTTTGTGATTTCTAGTGCCAGAACTCTGGAAAAAAATGCCTCAAGTGAGATGTATTATGTTCTCTCGGAGCTACTTAATCAAGAGGATGTGCATGTTGTACCAGTTACTGGAATCTCTGGATTATCAATTGTTTCTTTTCAAGGAGATCCCATCCAAATTCTGAAAGAAATTCAAACCATGGTAGAGGAACAACCTATATTTCAGTATGTTTTGAAAATTGTACCTATTAGATATAAGATTCACACTTCACTTGAAAATATGAGCGAATCAGCTATAAAATTAAATTCTGAAATTGGAGAGGAAGATACCTGGAGAATAAATGTAAGGAGAAGACACACGCAAATCCCAAGGAACGAAATAATAGCTGCAATAGCTAATGAAATTAGTAATGGAAAAGTAATGCTTGAATCTCCACATCATTACATCGTAGTTGAAATAATTGGAAAATGGACCTATTTATCAGTCTCTTCAATACCTGAACTCCCTATATCTAGTTCACAATTTATAGACAATGAAGATGAATTTACTTTTTAAAAAATAAAAAAATAAAGGAAGAAAGATTTGAACTTTCATATTTTCTTAGAGGTCTCTGGTTTTTTAAAGGTCTCTTGCGGAAACTGTCTTACGACCGTTAGCTTTAGCTCTGTCAGCTGCTTTCTTTAGTAGTCCAGCAAGCTTATCATCTAAAGCTTTGAGTAGGTCTCCACCAACCTTGTAATCACCGAGCTCTTTGATATAGTCTCTTACTTTTGATTGTACGATCATCATTTTGATTGCACTTCTGTCGGTTTTTGACTTGCTCTAAGGCAAGCACGTTATAAAATAGCTAGCGCTTATTAAAAACCTTTTCGGTTAAGTCGAAAAATATAGGTATTACGCCTCCTCTAATAAGCAAACTCGTTAAAAAAGATTCTTTTTTGGCTTAAAACAAGTTTTTATACATGTTTAAAGCCAAATTGACCCGAAACCGCATTTTTCTTAAGACTCTACCGGAATAACAAAGGTTAATAAAGGAATTAAAAAAAACAAAAAATCCAGTATAGAATTACTCTTTTTCTAGAGTTTCATGTAAAAGTTTACCTAACCTTCTTACTCCAACATCAATCATATCTTTTGGCATAAAAGAGAAGCTGATTCTCATACCACCTTTGATGATTTTTAGGTGTTCTATCCCTCTAGATTCTGGATCATATGAATGACCTTGTGGAGGATAAAACGCCAAGTGACATGCTGATCATGAAGTTATGTCGAGCATGTTATGCATTACGGGCTGAAGAATTGATCTGCGAACTACACAGAGAAGCGATGCCGAGTCTGAGACAGTTAACATCATGCTCTTGCTCCTGTCTCTTATACACATCTCCGAGC
>JAGXNV010000168.1 GCA_019894795.1 Candidatus Heimdallarchaeota archaeon
GCTCACGCTATTGCCTATCATAAAATCAAAGAATACAACCCAAAGAGCTTAGTAGGTATAGTGAAAAACTTTCCATATTTTATACAAAAAGAAGAAGGGAAATCATGGAAAAAAATTATAGCAAAAATAGCTGATGAAAACTTCAATCAAATAACTCTCGATATGTTAAAAACCGGTAAAGATCCGTTTATTCCTTTTGTAAAAAAGAAAGGGTTAAAAAATACTTCTGATTTTATAGGTTTTAATTATTACAACATTGCCAATTTTGTTCGTAAAAAAGGTAAATTTATCGATTTAGAAATGAAATTACCTAACGAAGGAAGAGTCACACAAATGGATTGGGGAGTATATCCTCAAGGAATTTATCAAGGTTTGATGAGAGTTCACAAGGAATTGAAGATTCCTATTTATATAACAGAGAACGGTATTGCTACTTCAGATGATGATTTCAGACAAGAATACATTCTAAAACACCTCATTCAAGTTAAAAGAGCATTAGATGAAGGTGCAGATATTAGAGGATTCTTTTATTGGGGAGCAATAGATAATTTTGAGTGGAATGAAGGATTTGAACCACGATTTGGTTTAATTGGAATTGATTATACTACTCAAGAGAGAATTATAAGAAATGCAACTAAAATGTATGGAAATATTGCACAATCAAATCAAATCTCAGCTGATTTATTAGAGAAGTTTAATTTACTTGAATGAGAGGAATCTCAAGAATATGTTTCCCTCTCTTACAATTTTCTATGATACAGAAATAGATAGGTTAGAATTAGATAGTATAGTCGAAAATTTAAAGAAAACCTATGGAATTGAGATTAAAGAAAAACACCGTTTAAAAGCTCCTAGGAAAGCCTACAACAAAAAGCGAAAGCAATATGATGGACAGTATATCCTAAACAATTTAATTGATAAAAAGAATTATAGATTCTTTGTTTGGATAACTCATGTGGATGTTTATGTACCAGTTATGAATTTTGTTTTTGGTTTAGCATCACAATATTATGGTGCCATTATCTCCTTTTTTCGGTTAGAAAATAATGCTATGAAACTAAAAGAGAGCATTCATGAAGTTGGCCATCTTCTCGGCTTATCGCATTGTTCGAACTTCTGTGTAATGCAATATTCAAACACACTTGAAGAAGCATTACTCAAGCCTAAAGCTCTATGTGATGATTGTAAGAGAACAATTACTAGCAATAAAGAAATTTTTGAAATAAACAAAGATTAAATAAATCACAAGTCTTTGTATTGATTGAGTTAGGTGTCAACTATTTGTATCAAAAGTATGTTCAGACATATATGGATAGCTGCAAAAAAGATAATTCCTTTGTAGTTATGCTGAAATGGGATACTATGGAAGAAGCTCACGATAAAATAAAACAAAAATGCATTCTAATACAAAATGTTGGCAATCTATTAGAAAAATATCAGTTTGGGAAAACCATAGTATCTTATTACAGAACAGGCAAACTATTGTTAACCGAAGTTGATCATATAGAATCAATACTCAGTAAATTATTTAGTTAGGTAACACAAATGTCAGAAATAGATAAATTGCTTGATCAGCATGGAACAGCAATAAAAGAAGTATATCTTGATTGGGAAAATGGATCAAAACTAGATAAAGAGGTTCTAGATGCTATGATACCATTTTATCTGGATCGCAAATTTGGAAATCCAGCAATTACTCACAGATTTGGATGGGAAACGTATGATTTCTATCTAAAAGCAAAAAAAACTATTGCAAAACCGTTAAATGTTGATCCTCAGTCACTTGCACTTACACATAGCTTCACAGAATCAAATAATCTCGCAATCAAAGGAATAGTAAAAGCTAATAAAAAGAAGAAGAAAATAATTGTATCTGAAGTAGAACACCTTAGTGTAATACATTCCGCAAAATCTCTTTTTGAACAAGGCATAAAGGTTGATATCATCCCTGTTTCAAATGATGGAGTAGTTAATCTTGATTTACTGCGAGAAAGGATTGATGATGACACTTTGTTAGTGAGTATACAGGCTGTAAATCACGAAATTGGAACCATTCAACCAGTTAAAGAAGCATTTGAGATTGTTAAAGACAAAAATGAAGAGATACTTTTCCATACAGATGCAACATCTGCTTTTGGTAGATTACCTCTAGATTACGGCAAATTAGAAGTAGATTTAGCAACAATAAGTAGTGATAGAATACTAGGTCCAAAAGGCATAGCTGGATTATATGTGAAAGAAGGCACAAAAATAAAATCTCTTTATGAAGGACAACTAAGCGTTGAAGTTTTATCACCTGACGTGGAGAATTCCCCATTGCTCGCAGGATTTGTGAAAGCGGTAGAAATACATTTTGACCAATTTGAAAAAATAAAAGATCATACTTCTAGACTTAGAGATAAATTATTATATGGTTTTCAAACAACAATTCCTCGAACAAATATTAATGGTCCTCAAGGAATAAACAGAGCACCGGATAATGTAAATATAAGTTTCCTTGGGTGTGAAGGAGAAGCTTTAACAGTCGAAAGTAGCATGAAAGGGATTTATGCCTCAAGTGGAAGTGCTTGTACAAGTAGAGTGTTAATGCCAAGTCACATTCTCACTGCAATAGGAAGAAAGCCAGAAGAAGCTCATGGAAGCTTACTGATGAAGATTACAAGATTAAATACAGAAGAAGAAATAAAATATGTCCTAGAGACAATGCCCAAAGTTATTGAAAGAATAAGATCGATAACTGGTGGTATAGAATTGTAAGAAGTGATAAATAATGTCTAGTAGAATACCTTTACCATATGCACCAAGAGTTTTGGAACTGTTTCAGAACCCTCAAAATCTAGGAAGAATGGAAGATGCGACAATCGCTGCCTCAGCAGGAAGCCCTGCATGTGGCGACATGATTGCATTCTATCTCAAAATAAACGAAAATGAAAAAATAACTAAATCAAGTTTTGAATCATATGGGTGTGCATCAAATATTGCTGCAGCAAGTCAATTAACAATCATGATCGAAAACAAAACACTTGAGGAGGCATGGGCTTTTACTTGGGCTGATGTTTCAGAAGCTTTGGGTGGTCTTCCTAAAGTAAAAATTCATTGTGGTAGTCTTGCAGTAGGTGCATTAAGAAGAGCGGTTCGTACATACTATGCTGAAATTAAAAAATCAAATCCTGAATGGCTTCCAGAAGAACTTACTAAAGATGAAAAACATGCATTAGAGGAAGAAGCATTAGCAGAAAAATTGGGTAAGAAGTATAAGCTTCTTTGATACCATGAATCACAGAAAATATTTTTATACTGATTTGATATAGATTTGAATATGGCAGGTTATAGAATAATATCTTTAATTCAATCTTTGTTCATTTTAATTTGTGGAATTTCTGTTTTTGATGCTTTTAACGACTTTATAGGCATGAATGCGGCATTCTTTGGATCATCTGGTTCAGACTGGTGGAATGTTTTCGCTTTTTGGGCATATTGTTTTGTTGTAGTAGGAATACTTCAATTAGTTAAGGCAATAATTGTTCAAGAGAATAACTGAGTTCAAATAATTATAAAACAAACATCAATTATATTTTTTTCCTTTTTCTTCTACCTATCTTAATTTTAAATAGTATCTTAGAATATGTTTTAACATCGATTCATTTGCAAAGATTTTTAAAACCAAATGTTATTATGATTATAGCAAAAATATAATAGGTGCAATAAATGAGTAAAGTATGGTCGATCTTACAAGCTGTTTTTGGACTGTTGCTAGTTTGGGTACTACTTGATTCAGTAGTCTCATTTCTCTGGGTAGGACTTTGGCTATCAGGCCTTGGAATTCTCTGGTTAGAACCACTAGCAGTAGTTGCTTACTTAGCTGCTTTGATATTCATTTTCGAATTTGTTAAAGGCTTAACAGCAGAGTAAAAATAACAAAAACCCTTTCTCTTTTTTTTTAATTATTAATAAGATAGCTCTATTGTAAACTATCCCGCTAAAGATAACAATACTGATCCTCCAACTATTATTGCAACACCAATAATTTGCGGTAATTTGATTTTCTCTTTAAGGAAAATGCTTCCTAATAATAAAACTATGAATGGAGATATTGAAGAAAGAGGAGTGCTTATTCCTGCTCCAATCATTCCTACTGCAGTAAAGAATGATACTCCTCCTATACACCATGATATGACTCCTCCTCCCATCAGTATACCTAATTCCTTATAATGAACTGCATGAGGTTTCTTGACTCCCTTATTTTTTATTAGAGAATAACTTAAGGCAGCTATCAGAGCGGTCACTACCATTAAACCATTTCTTACTCCCATCATAGAAATCACTTCTATGTCTGGATCCTCAAGTAGTTTTCTAGTGAAAAAGATAGTTCCTCCCCAGAAAACAGCTGCTAACAATGCCAGAATTATTCCTAAAATTGGTGCTTTCTTTTCAGTAACATCAATTAGCTCGTTGGATTCCTCATCTATTTGGGAATCATTCAACTTTATCTTTGCATTATCTTTTTTACGAGAAAAATATGTAATTATAGTAACTCCAATTATTATTAATGAAGTGCCTATGATGATTTCCCAACTTATATATTCGGTATTAGTGACTATGAGTAGTAAGATAGTAACAAAAGGATAGATTGTAGTTATGGGTTGTGCAATTGAAACGTGTATTTTTCTTAAGGCAAATAGTGAGAAAAAATCTCCAAGTGCAATAAACAAAGCTGACAATAGTAACCATAAGAGATTATCAGTTTGAAAAGGTTGTGCGAAAGAATTAGAACCATAAATAATTAACCCTACAACAATTAAAATCGGCACTGCAAGTAATCCCTTGACATAAGTTGCTGTAAGAGGATCTGTGTGCTTAACACCAACTTTGAAGATAACCATCCCTGTACCCCAAGCAAAAGCTGCTGTGAAGGATAAAATGATTCCAAGTGCCAATGACATTATCTGTGCCATCTAACTCGAGTAAAAAAAGTTTGTTAAAGATATCTAAAACTCTGCAAAACTTAATCATTCTGAACAATACTTTTTTATTAGTCTAAAAGACAGACACTTGGTTATAGATATGAGTAGCAATATTCCGATAAAAGTAGAAAGAAAAGAAAATATGGAGAGTTATTATGCCGAAAGTATTCAAATGGTTCACTCGATAACAGGCTTCAAACTTATTATTTTCCATGATAAAGCAGAGTATGCACTAGATCCTAGTGTAGGTGCCAGTGCTTTGATTCCTCGTTCAATAGTAAAAGAGATTACTGCAGAAGTTAACTTCTCACCACAACAACTAAAAATTCTCTTTAAAGTGTTAGGTGATCAATTAAAAGCTTATGAATCAAGATTTGGTACAATATCATTACCTGAACAAAGTGCAAAAACTGATAATTCATCAGCAAGTTTTATCTGAGTAAACCATTAAAGTTTCTCACTTTTCACTTTTCTCTATTGTATCAATAGTAGCTAATAATTCATCTAGACTAAACGGTTTTCTTAAGAAGTGAGGAATGCCTAGAGCCTTTACTTCATCTTTTGTGATTGTATCATCAGCAGTAGCAATGATAATTTGATTTTTCAAAAGAGGTGAAATCTCAATGATTCTTTTTGCAACTTCAAGACCAGATGTTTCAGGAATTCGATTATCGATGAGGAAAACTATATCTTCAAGTTTTTCTTTTAACTCTTCTATTTTTTCAATAGCAGCTGAACCACTAGAAACTATACCTTCAATTTCGATACCTTCTCTTTCAAAAAGCATTTTGTAGAGATTACTGATATCTTTTTCATCTTCAATGATGTAGATTTTTCTCATTGTAGTCCCACTTCTCAAGCTAAGCTTATTTTAACTGTTGCTATTAAATATTTCGTATGCGCGAATTCTCCAGATTTCTAGTGATTCTGACGCTATTAAAAGGGTTGAAGTATGAAAAGCGAATACTCATATTGTTTCTTTAGATTATTAAATAACTATTTATATCATAGTATGACAAAAACAAATCATGGTAATCGTGCCGCATGATGAAGCAGTGAATTTTCAATTTGACATTGTTACAGTAATTAAGAATTCTGAAATTACTAAAGAAAATCTGAAAGAATTTTCTGCTACAGTAAAGAACCATATTGTACGTGAATGTACAGGCGATAGTTTAGCAATTACAGGTATGAGAGGTATGCTTAAGGTTCATTGGCATGCTGATGTTCCAGAGGAAATTCTAAAAGTTTTAGAGCAATATGGTGAAATTCTATCTCATGATGT
>JAGXNV010000169.1 GCA_019894795.1 Candidatus Heimdallarchaeota archaeon
GGGTGGTCCTATCTCTATCGTTGGAATAAAGATAGAGAAATCCATAAGTAAAACACTAGTCTCAGTAAAAAAGCATTGTGGTTAATCATTCACAAATTTTATCGTCCTTTAAGAAGAAATAATAACCCTTGAATATTATTATTTTTAATGAATGAAGCAGAAGAGTCAATTTTTGATCTTGTTCTAGAAAACGGTCTTTCATCACACTCTCTAAATGCAATCCGAAACAAAATGAATTTAGTGTCGAAAAGTTTCATTGTTGACATTCTTACAGAGAATGTAAATATTTACATAAGTTTAAATCTACTAATAGAGTTTTTACCTGAGATTTGGGATGAAAATAGCAATCCTAGCAAAAACCTGCTAAATTATATATGTGGTATAACTCATAGGATGTTTTATTTTGCACGAGAATACCCCTTGGGTAAGAAAATTCCAGAACATTTAACATCTGAATTAGATGAGATACACAATGGTTTACTTATCTTCAAAAAACAGTGTACACGAGATTATAAAATAGACGACAAGGACTTCTCTATTGAAACTATAAATTCTTTTGAAGATTTAATAAATATTCTTGAAACATATCCGAGATATCCTACCAAACTTCACGAAATGTTTCAGATTATCTCTAGTTTATTTTATCAATTTGCTCTGAACAAGAATCAAAAACTACGTAATATTGATGAGTTAGGACTCTTTCTTTCAAGATGTTTGATTCTCTGGCGTCTGCAAAGTTTAACTGACAGGGAATTAATCACATGTTTAGAAGAAGCTGAGAAAAAATATACAAAACCAATTAATCCTGAAGAGCTTATGAATATTCTTGCTTTGGAATTACAGAGCTACCAATTTTTACAACTAGGTATAGATCGATTTCTTGTTGAAATTATTGTGAAAACAATTGAAAAAATGAGATAAAATTCTAAGCTTTAATCCTATTATTTATCAATTTTTTTCAAAACATAGGATTTAAGTTCATCAGATATTTTTGAAGCTTTGTTGAATTCTGGTGCAAGATAATTAAGTAAACTTCTTGGTAATTCCTTTCTTTCAAAAATGTTTTTCAACACAATATCTAAAACTTCAGGTTTTAAATTGGGATTATGTAACATTTCTTTCAAAGTTGTGATTTTCATACTTGACGGTATATTGTCCTCTAATAATGTAATCGATGACCATGCCTTGATTGTTGCATAAACACCCGTATCTGGTGTAAGAACATCCAATGCCATTTGAAATCGCCATTTCTTAACCTCCAAAGGTGACTCATCAATAGCAATTGCACGACCAAGTTTCATAGCATTGGCTTGGTTTGGTGAGAGAGTGTAATTCTCTAATAATTGATGGATCGAGTTACTATCGAAGGAGCTGACCTCTTTGACCAATTTAATCCCCATTTTTTGATAATTCAGTGCTTTTACACGAATTACTTCCTATCTTCATATATCTTTTATGATTATATATATCTATCTCTTTGAAGGCTTAGAACACTAATATTCGAGAAAATTAGAAAACTTCCTTCTAAAAACCCTACTTGTTGTTAAGATGACTTTCATACGAAGGTTGTTTGTAAAAATTGCACATAACCTTTATACAAGGTTACTCGAACCTCTATTTTTGCACAAGAATCATGAACTTTGTTCTAGATTGGAGTGATTCAGAGCCACACGACTTAAAATGTGAAAAAATAAAGTGTAAGACTGGGAGACACTTCCCTTACACTATTTTTGGCTATTTAGAAAAACATAGTAAAAACCAAGTAGTGAGTAAATGGCTGTTCCCTTCCAAAGTGAGTCTTCGTCTACATTAAACTTAGGATGATGATGAGGATGAATTATGCCCTTATCTTCATTGTGCAAACCTAAAGCTATGAATGCTCCTTTAGTTTTATTAAGATAGAAAGCGAAATCTTCACCGCCCATTGTTAGATCTGCTTCTTGAACTTCATCTAAAGGTTTCAAAATTTCTTTGAGGTTATCCACACTTTCCTTATGATTTATTGTTGGTGGGTAATAAATGCCATCTATTTCAAATTCAGCTTTTCCTTCACAGCGCCAAGCGTGGCTATAACCCTCGACAATCTCTGTTATTCGTTTTATGATGAAATCCCTAACATCATTGCTAAAAGTTCGAAAAGTTCCTTCCATAGACGCCTCTGATGGAATTATATTGTGAGCATCGCTTCCCGAAATCATAGGAATAGAAATAACTGCCTTTTCCAATGGGTCTATTTCTCTGCTAACTATTTTCTGTATAGCATTATAGATGTCAGGCAAAACTGCAGTAGGATCAAATGTTTGTTGAGGACTTGCTGCATGACCCCCTTTTCCTTTGATAGTAATCCTAAATTGATCTGCGGAAGCTAAAAATGGACCACTTCGAGTTCCAATTATACCTGCTTCCAATTCTCTCCAAACATGAATCCCAAAAATGGAATCAACATCGTCTAAATGGCCTTCTTCAACTATTTTAGCAGCTCCTCCCCCACCCTCTTCAGCTGGTTGGAAAATTAATTTTACTTTCCCTGAGAGTTTATCTTTATGTTTGTAGAGTATTTTAGCTGCACCGAGTAACATTGCTACATGAGAGTCGTGGCCACATGCGTGCATTTTTCCTGGTATTTTACTTTTGTAAGGAACATCGTTTTCTTCTTGAATATTAAGAGCATCTGTGTCAGCTCTTAAAGCAACAGTTTTTCCTTCAGTGTCTCCTTCCAAAACTGCAATTACTCCCGTCTTTGCAGTTCTTACAGTTTCATAACCAATCTTGTGTAATTCTTCTTCAATGAACTGAGCAGTGTTTTCTTCCTCATATTTCGTTTCAGGATACATATGAATATGTCTACGTGTCTCAATAACATACTGCTCGATTGATTTTGATTCCTCGATTAAACTATTTTTTAAATCCATGAGCAAAGTCAAATATAAGCTTATTTTTACTTTTCTATAAATCTATTAGATATTATTATATTCTCATTTTTTAGAAATACGATTCTAATAAACTAAATTAGACACTTTTGAAACGTGAAAATGCTGGCTTTTAAGCACGTAATGTTTTTAACATACATCTAAAAGATTGTTTCAAATTTCAAAGAAACAAGAAAAATTAGATTGAATTGAATGTGTATTTTGATATAATATTTCTTTGGAGGTTTTTCAATGAATGAAAACGAATACGATGTTATAGTAGTAGGAGCAGGATGTGCAGGACTTGCAGCAGCAAAAAAGGCTGCAGAATTGGGTTTGAAAGTTATTCTTTTTTTCAAAATAGTCAGATAAGAATTTTTATGTACTTCACTAAGTAGCTTATGCTGGAACCGATGTTTGAGTTACGTGGTATAGTTAAAGGAATGGATTGTGCTAATTGCGTAACTAAAGTAAGAAAGCAGATAGAAACTAAAGAGGGCATCGAAGATGTTAAACTGAATTTGGTTTCAACTAAGTTGATTGTTGCATATAATAAAGAGCTAATTTCTGAGAAGGAGATAATTAGGATAATTAAGAAAGCAGGATATGAATTTGACCATTCGTATGATCAGAAATCATTCTTTAATCTTAAATACAACAAAAATCTGATATTCTTTCTTGTTGGAGCAGTTTTTCTATTAACAGCTTTACTCATTGATGCTCTTGGTTTTATACAATTCCATCCGTATTTTTACATCCCTATATATGTTATTGGTGGGATACCTGTATATAGAAAAGCTCTAGCATCGTTACGCGCAAAAACCTTAGATATTGATATTCTTATGGTAATTGCAGTTATCGGTGCAATAGCTATTGAACATTGGGAAGAAGCAGCAGAAATTATTGTTTTATTTACTTTAGCTGAGTTATTGGAAGCTTTTTCCATGGATAAAGCGCGACAGTCAATACGATCACTGATGGATTTAACTCCTCCAACAGCAACAAGGTTATTGAAAGGAAAAAAACATGAGATTGTCCCGTTAGAAGATTTAGTTGTAGGAGACAGAGTTAGTGTCAAACCAGGTGGGAAGATACCAATTGATGGTAAAATTGATTGGGGAAATTCCAATGTAGATCAGAGCCCAATTACTGGAGAATCCACACCAATAATAAAAGCAGTAGGGGATGAAGTTTTTTCAGGTTCTATCAATCTTGACGGTTACATTATTATTCGAGTTACAAGAATGCCTGAAGAATCAACTATTGCTCGTATAAGGCAACTCATAGAAGAAGCAGAACAACAGAAATCAAATAGAGAGCTCTTCATTCAAAAATTCGCTAAATACTATACACCGATTATGGTTAGTATAGCATTACTAATTTTTCTTATACCTGGAGTGTTTCTTAATATTCCAATTAATCAAGAAATCCTACAAGATTCGTTGTATCAAAGTTTGGTTATTTTAGTTATATCTTGCCCATGTGCTCTTGTACTTGCTACTCCTATCACTGTGGTAACTGCAATAACAAGAGCATCAAAACGCGGTGTCTTAATTAAAGGTGGAAAGTTTCTTGAAGCAATTTCTGATGTAGATACAGTTGCAATGGATAAAACAGGGACATTGTCTACAGGTAAAATAAAAGTCTACAAAGTAGAGACTTTTGAAGGATATTCAGAGAAAGAAATTGTAGAAATAGCTTACGGTTTGGAATACCATTCAGAGCACAAAATAGCTCAAGCAATTATTGAATTAGGAGAAAGGAATAAATCTCGACTTTTTGGATACAAAGATGTAACTATCATCCCAGGGAAGGGTATCAAGGGTACAAGAAAAGGTACGACCTATTATTTAGGAAATGAAACTCTGATTGAAGAGGTTCTACCAAGTGAAGCATGTGATTTAGATTGTGAGGAGTCTGAAAGCATTGTAAGTTATGTACTTACAGATGAAAAAATCATTGCACATATACATATGTCAGACGAATTGAGACCTGAAACAAAAACTTCTATTGATGCACTTAGAGACATTGGTGTAAAGAATATTGTTATGTTAACTGGAGACAATGAAGCTGTAGCTTCCAAAATTGCATACGAGCTTGGTATAGATTATAAAGCTGAATTGTTGCCTGAACAAAAAATGCAATATATAAAACAAATGAAGGATGACAATCATTCAATTGCTATGATAGGTGATGGAATTAATGATTCACCTGCTCTTGCACTTTCTGATGTTGGCATTGCTATGGGAACAGCTGGTACAGCTATTGCTATAGAAACCTCTGATATAGTATTATCATCTGATGATTTATTCAGTTTACCCTATTTATTCAGATTAAGTAAAGAAACTAAACGAACTATCAAGATTAATATCTTTCTCTCACTTTTTATCAAATTTACATTCTTTGTGTTGGTCATTCTAAGTGTAGCTATTGAATCTTTAGGCAACTTTTTTGGAGAGTCCCTATTATGGCTTGCAGTACTCATTGGAGACCTTGGAGCTTCTTTGTTGGTCATTATTAATGCTATGACTGTAGGGAGAAAGAAATATACAAGAGAAGATATATTACCAAAGAACTAAATTAATAAAGATTTTAACAGCTATATAGTTGGTATAATAATAATGAGTGTATCAGAAGCAAAATCTCCAAAAAAAGCAATTGGCATTTTAGTACTAGTTCTAATCATTATTGCAGCATTTACATCTATTATAGTTTATTGGTTAAATACAAATCAAACCAATAGAGGTTTATTTAATGCAACTCTTCGGTATTATACAAAAGGAACTGAACTTCTATATTATGGTGATTACGCTAGATCAATAGCTCAAGATATGCGCGAAATAGGCATTGATGTTACTGACTTACCTTCAGAATACGCTGTATTCTTAGATACCATCTTTAGTGACAAAGAATTCGATTTAGCTATACTTGAGTTAGAGAGTACAACAGCTCCTCATTTAGAATTTCTTTTCAAACAAGGGGCAAGTTTGAACATTTTCAAATTTAATGATAGTTATGATGAAGGATATACAACTGATTTGTTGAATAACATCTCAAAAGCAACTGATTTTTATGAAAGGAAAAACATGTTTTATTCTGTTCAAGATCATTTAATGACAAATATCTTGCCTATGGTACCTCTCTTTACACCAGTAAGAACATTTGTTTCTTGGGATAATTTACGCTATTTCAACCCAAATTTTGGCTTATCTGATTCATTACCATATATGGAATTCAATGGATTCCATCAAAGTCAATCAGCTACTGATGAACTAAATATTGGAATACTAAGTAGGTGG
>JAGXNV010000170.1 GCA_019894795.1 Candidatus Heimdallarchaeota archaeon
AGCTGGAGCGATACTCTATAGTGCGTCCCCTGAAGACATATTAACACTGTCACAAACACCTGAAGGAAGAAGAAAAGTATCCTTTTCCGATACTGAGAGACAGATAGATCCTTATCATGAACTTTTCTCAACACAAGTAACATTTTCGTATATTGATGTATTAGAAGCCATAGAAAACCAATCTGCACGCTTTGAACATTGGCAAGTAGATATAGAGTTAACCGAAGAACAAGTAATTGAAATCGCTCAAAACTTGATATTCATAAGTTTACTAGGATTGGTTGCACCAATTTTAGCCTTCCTTTTAACATACTTTATTATGAGAAGAAGAATGTTACGGAAAATCAAGGAAGAGGAGCAAAAGCATGAGATGTTAATCTCTGTTGAAGAGATACAGCTTCAAGCGATGAAAGATGCAATCAAAATTGATGATTCCAAAGAACCTTGGAAACCAATGTTAGGGGAGTATTGGGAATTACTTTCTTATCTCAGCAGATTTACACCAGTTAATCTACTAGCTTTGAATGAAGAAATCCATGAGAAGACAGTTCGCAGATATTTGCCTTCAATGCTTGTTTCTGAGACTCTGGAGATATTATCTATAGGTAGAGCTCTCTCAAATAATTGGAAAAATAATGAGCAAATATACTATTCAAGGCATCAAGCACGAGATTATCTAGAAACGGTCATGAAGTTAATAGAAAAAATGGAAAAATGGAGGAAAGAGAACTCATGAAGAAAAAATACACATTTATTTTAATCTTTATTCTTACAAATATGATTGCTTCATCTCATTTAAACAATGTATCATTAGGTCAAGAGTCAGTTTATACTTCTCCTAAAATTACATTGGAAATTAATGAGGAAACGAATTTCACCGTCTATTCAACTGCTCCTTTAACATGGGAACTTAACGATTATCAGAATTTCACTATTTATGTGAATTCAACAGGCATTCCTCTTGGAGATAATATTACTCTAGTAAGTATTTCAATCTACTATAATATTCCAAATGATCCTCATAGACAACAAGCTAGGATTCTCACACCTCAAGTCAATCTGACTGGAGTCAACCAACAATATGAGTCTATAAGCGCTCTTCGTCCTCCTTCAGACGCAGATGAATTTAATATCACAATAGAAATTGTTGCCCAAAGTACTTCTGTGCCCGATAATCAACTTTTTGAAACGCAGTTTCCAGGTGATGAAACTTATATTGATATCCAAAAAGATTTAGTTTTACCGGTTATTAACCTTCCAGGTTTCCCCAATATCGAAACCTTCACAAGGTGGATATTCATTTTCTGTGTAGCTTTTGTGATAATTTCTCTCCCAGCAATATTTGTCGCATCTTTCAAGATTCAAGAAGCGGTCAAAACAGGAAAAATGGGAAAGAAAAAGGATGGAACAAAAAAGAGTAGAAAGAAGCAAAAGAGCAATAAAGGAGGAAAGAAGTAATGAGCACTAAAGAAACCACAACGCCTCTAGAAAGATCTATGAAGAAAATGGATGTTTTGATGAGATCCTTTGGCATGCGCACAAGAATCTTTAAGGGAAAGACTCGTGCTGTCGTAAAAGGCACAAGAAAGGTTTATCCATATGAATTGAATGCTACTATTGTTGAAACTGCTAGAGGAGTGGGGATAAGAGTCCAATTAGATAGGATTTGGTATACTTTTCTAAAATTAATACCTTTCAGCATAATTCTAGTGTTCTCACTCCTACAGTATTTTGTTCCTTCAGCTGGTCAAGCTATTGCAGATGCAACAGGAGTAGATCTCTTCTTGCTTATCTTGGGTCCAAATCCAAAGCCTATAGGACTTTGGGTAGTATTGCCAATAATCAGTATAGTAATTGTGGGTTCAGAAATTTTAGAGCGAATAATACGTGCGAAATACATTCAGAATCGAATGCCACGTTTCCTAAGCGGAGCTGAATGGATGGTTGCAGAACCACCAGTCGCTTTAGATATTGTAAGCTCGTCTAATAATCTAATCTGGCTCATGTACGTTATTTTGATTATTATCTTTGCTCCTTTATCATTTCATGAAGAGATTTACGCAAAGTTTCTCGAAGTATATCAAGTAGAATCTGCTGCATTAAGAAATACAACCATGCTAATTTCAGTATTAGATATAGCTATTGTATCTGGTATAATGTTCGCAATCCTCTATCAAAATTATGAAAAATTCAGAGGAAGTTTAGATAGGCAGCAAATGAGACATGACATAAAAATTGAGGGACAAACACGACAAATGTTTCAAGTAGTTCTAGGTGTAATTTTTCTTGCTACACTTGAATTATCTTTATTTTATTTCACATTTTGGTCATCAATAACGGTGGTTCAGGTACTAATGTTCTATGGAATAACAATAATTTCAAGCGTAATAGGATGTTGGTTATTCTGGCAGAAGGAAAACTATAATTTTATTGCAATGGCGATCTGGTTCTTCCTTATTGATGTTGTTATGATTTTCATGAATGCAAATGATGCATCCTACTCCTGGATGATAATATGCCACCTATTCCTTATTCTACTAATTGCAGTTTTATCAATTAATAGATATTTTGAGCAATATCTGGAGAAAAAGGGAATGTTTGAACCAAGTTGGATATTTAATCCCTTACCAATCTTCTCTTTCATAACTGTCTTTCTAAAAAAGAAAGCTAGAGGAACCAAAGGAGTGGATAAAGAGCTTGATGAAATCTTAGATGAAGAGATGAAGGATAAAGTCAAAGAAAAGGAACCACTATTTATTGACATAGACAAAGTACGAATTAAGGGTAAAGAAGCAGTGAAAATTATTGAATACTATGAAAAGTTATCTTCTAGAGTTGTAAAAGGTGAATTGAACATTCTATCACTTACAGCACTAGATAATCAGATTAAAGAGATTGTTCAATCAGACAAGACTCTACGAAAAGAAGCAGGTATATTTTTCTCAACCGTTGATAGTCTATTATGGCATGATGATTATAAACTGGAAGATGGTGAGAAAGTTCTCAAAATCGGAGAAAAATTGTATCACGAAATAATAAAAACAAGGTGAGATCTTGACTATCGCAGAAGAGCCTAAGGCTAGCCGAGAAGAAAAAGAAAGAGTGAAAATACCACTAAAAAAAATCAAGAGGTTAGAGATCTTAGCAAAAGAAAGGTCCACCAGTTTTCTTCAAGGACATCGGAGATCCATTTTTCGAGGCCCAGGAACAGAATACGCTGATTTGAGAGAGTATATTGAGGGTGATGATCTAAGATTCATAGATTGGAATGCTTCGTCACGTGTTCCTTTCAAATTGATAGTAAGAGACTATGAACAAGAGAGAAATACAAACGTCATTATGATGATGGATACAAGTCATTCTATGCTTCTAGGAGAACCAATTCCAAGGATCAAGATAGCTGTAGAATCAATAGCGACTCTAGCATATACTGTAATGAATAACCGAGACAATTTCGGATGGGCATCATTTTCTGAAAAAGTACATAATTATGTTCCACCTAGAGGGGGAAAAACTCACCTCTACCATGTTTTCAACGAAATGCTGAAAATTGCCCCAATGGGTAGAACAAATATCGGGGAAACTATAAGAGAAATCGCTCTGTCTCAAAAGAGAAGGTCAATCATTATTATCCTTACAGATTTACATGGAGATTTGGAGGGGGCGTTGGACGGTTTTAAGATTGCAAAAGCAAAGAGACATGAATTAAAATTAATTCATATTCACGACCCAGAGGAATTTCTATTCCCAAAACAACCTAGACAAATTAAATTTCAAGATCCAGATACGGATGAAATGCAGGTGGTAAACTTCAGCAATCTTCTAGAACGAGGAAAATTCATGTTTGAACTTGGATTGCAGATTAAGAAAATTAACGATTTCAAAAGAAGCATTAGAGGACTTAACATCGATGTTATTGATGCACCCACTACTATCTTAACAGAGAAACTACTGTTAGCTTATTTTGGTACTAAAAGAAGGAGTAGCATGTGATGAAGAGAAGAATAGCTTATATGTCGACCTTATTTATTCTGTTAATTCTTGGTTCAGGTAATTTTTCTATAATCGAGTCCATTTCTATTGTAATTGCTGGAAGTTCTAGCTCTGGAGATCTCCCTCCACCTAGTGGATCAGGAGGAGACACAGGAGGAGGAGGAGCTGCTGGAGGTTTATATCTTAATTATAGAATCCCGCTAATATTTCGTTCTGGACAATTTGGCCCATCTCTAATTGCCATAAATGCTCCGCAGAATGATACGATAATTATCTTTGAGTTTAACACGACAATCTTTCCAGATTATACAGCTGTTATTAATGTGGGAGAGACTCTCTTACTTGACCCTTCTGTAATCCCACAATTAAAAAATGGTTCTTTAATTCAAGCTTTTACTCCTTTACAAATAACAGTATTCCATCAAACTAATTCATTTGGTTTTGACGATACATATTCATATTCTCCTTTAGTAATGTCCATGTGGGGAAGAATATACCAGTCGGCTTATGATAACATTAATGCAACAATTGTTGCAGGATTCAATAATACTGAAATTGAAATAAGAACTCTTGGAGAGGAGACACAATATTTTGACATACCAATTATAGGTCAAACCATTGAAGTTGAAGTTTCCAAAGGGACTATTATTGAAGCTAATGGTCCAATAGGTGTAACTTTTTATTCAGTTTCAAACACATCAGGTTCCTTTGCTTTTACAGGAATACCTCGTTATCTTTGGGGAACTGAATATTATATTTACGAAAAACTATCAATTGACACAATACCTTTGCTTACTGGAGATTTAGAGATATCAGTATCAGCAGTAGGATTAGGAGAGAATATTCATGCTGTGACAAATCTCCTTGAGGATCATCTAGTAGATATACCTGATAATGGAACTATAAATATTCCAAATAGCAATCTAGATCCTGGGGAATACTATCATAATTTCTTGAGCATTGCAACAGATTTTTCACTCACAACAATGTATAATTATTCTTACGATGGAGTTGCACACAAATCTGTATTAGGGTATGTTTCAGCTGATAAGATGAAGTGGGCAGAGCTTTTCTATACAAAATTTGCTTACTCTAACAGTGAACTCAAATCTATAATCCTCTCAGATCAAACACCTGTCTTCCCCCTGATTATCCTTGGTCAAGAGGTCTATATAGACGTGTCAAATTATACTGAATTAAACAGAGGAGATTTCTTTGCATATAGTGGATATGAATATTTAGGTGTTCTAGCTAATGGGTCAGCTTTTTCTTTTGCTGAAACTTCAACTCCTGAGGCAAACAATTGGAATTCTTCAGCGAATATTTTGTATCCTTTGAATCTTTTCTCTTATTTTGATAATACATCATCATATTTTCCCTCATGGTATAGATTCCCGAATATCAATGTAAAAGAGGTTGTAGTAAGTCCCACGAGCCCTACCGAATTTCGAAGATTACAGTTAGATGTTTTTGTTCAAAACAATGGTTCTATTCCTTCAGCGCCTTTCTGGGTAACAATTTATGTTAATGACTCTTTGAAAATCAATACAATGTTAGATGGTATAGATATCAATCAGAGTATTCCAGTAACATATGAAGAGTTTCAAAGTTTTGGGTTAAAAATCCTCAATGTTTCAGTCTTTACTGACTCACAGAATCAAATTTTTGAACTTGCAGAATTTGACAATGCTCTTCAGTTTTTTGTTCAAATCCAGCGCAATTGGAATATAATTTATACTGGGATTGCGATAGCAGTAGCAGTTGTAGGATTTATTGTTTACATCATATCTCGGAGAATAATTAAACAGCGTAGAAAAAATAAATCCCGCTTTGATGTTATTCTGAGTGACATAGAGGTTTAATATAATGGCAACCAATCTTGATGATGATCAAATCACAAAGGAAGAAGAAAACGAGGAATCATTCACACGATTCAGCGTGATTTTGGCACGAGATTTAATATTCATGGATTGGACTGTTCAGTTTGGAGGTCAAATATTAGGCATGCTTCTTGGGGTATTATTGGGCTTCCTTTTTGGAGCTCAAATGGGTGTTCTTTTTGGTTTTGGAGATTCTGACTCGATTGAGTTCTCAGCTTACCTTGCCATTCAAATTGGAACAATACTTGCGGTTCTAGCTTTGAGCGTGTATTATATACAGAAA
>JAGXNV010000171.1 GCA_019894795.1 Candidatus Heimdallarchaeota archaeon
ATACTGGATTATTCAATCCAGTATTTTGCTGTTAGGTCATGGTAGCTGTTTCCAAACTTCCACTTAACCCAATTAACAATTCTTTTAATTGTCATTTTCATCCTCCTTTATTTTTTTATTTTGAATCTTTATTAAATTTCCATTTTCATCTTCAATTAATATATCAGGTTTAATGCTCTCTATAAGTTCTTTGTGCTCTTGTCCTTTCTTGCGATAAACAATCTTTCCTTTGGGAAAACCAAATTTTCTTAGAACAAAGTTATCCTTCTGGATGTCTATTTTATTTCGGTGAAAACTCAGATAAATAATTTTTACTCCTTGTTTCTTCCAAATGTGTAGTTTATCAACTGCGTTACCAATGGGAATATATGAAGAATAATTATGGATTGATGAGTCATTATTTCTTACCTGTAAGACTCTTTCCTCTCTAGATACGTTTTGACCACTAGAATGCATAATAATCGTTCCATGTAAAAAGATGCAAAGAGTAATTGGTTTGTCCATAAGAGCAGTTATAATTCACAGATAATATCCTTTCGAATGGAATGAAAGTGATACATTGATTACAGATATAGTAATTTTCCAAAGCTCAACTGTTAAAGTTGCTAGTTCTAGATTAATTAATTGTTCATTTACATTGGAGTTTGAATTTTTACGTTTTTCATCCTGATTATCAACATCTTACAAATTGAGATCCCTTTCTGCAGTATTATTTCTATCTGAAACATTTCTTTTATCAGCATCAGATTGATTCTCGAGTTTCAGAAAGAAGATTAGCTTGAGAGTTTCTTCAGGAAAACTTCCAAAGAGAATGGTTTTCCATGACCGGGGTAAACCGTCTTTATTTGAGGTTGTTTCAGTTTTTCTATACTCTCATTATATTCCTCGTGATTGTCAATTAAAGAGAATTTAGAGGGTTCTTTTGTGTTTTCAAGTAAATCTCCACAAAATAGATCACCAGTAGGAGTTAGAAAACCTATAGAACCCTTTGAGTGTCCAGGAAAATGAATAATTTTTGCATCAAAACCATATACAGATAAATCTTCACCCTCCTCTACATAGATATCTGGTTTAAATCTATCTTTTTTCTTCAGATTCAGCCTAAATAAAAATACTACAGTCTTGAAAAGTGCTTTAATGATAACATTTAGATTAGTTCTACTATAGAAAAAATCTCCATGCTCAACCATTCCTGAATCTTCCTTATGCATAGCTACTTTAGCACTATATTTGTCACGAAAATAAGCACAATTACCACTATGGTCAAAATCACCATGAGTTAACAAAATAAGATTAATATTTGCAGATGTACAACCTGCATCTTTGAGTGCTTGTTCAATAATAAGACGTTCACTTGTATAACCAGTATCAATTAGAACAAAACCATCCTTAATTTTTACTAGAAAACAATTTGTTTTCTTTGAAGTAATTGTTAAGGGAAAGGTGGTTCTTGAAAACTCACTATTACTGTGATGATTCTTTGAATCTTCTTCTGAATTTTCAAGCATAATTTGGGATTAAATTCTTACGTACTTATATGTTTGCAAAATACAAGGAAATTTATAATCTCTTTTTGTCTCCTTGTTTCCTTAGACAACGCTAGGTATATGTCGTGCTGAGAGGTTGTCATATTGAGCGGAGAGACTCGATACTCACTCTGAGGGGATAGATCACGTATCCTCCTACCCCGTTACACACATAGCTTTAGGAGCGTTGGGTCAGACGATACAGGTTTCACTGGATTATGATATGAATGCAATTATTAAAGCAAATTGTTTAACAAGTAGATACTCTGGGATGCAAAAAATAGAAGGCTTGTTTTAGAATGGAAAAGCTGCCCAATTCCAGAAGAAAAGCCACCAAAAGAAAATTGAAGTAGATAATATCTGGAGGGAGTATATTATTCCAGATTCTAATCTTAGTTCTCTGTTTTTCATCATTAAAATGACAAGAACTACCAACCCAATCAATGGGAGAAGAAGTATCATGGGGATAATTGTCAATCCATTCATTAAATATAGCAGCTCGTCAGAAGAATAGAAAGTCGTCATTAATGGAGTAAAAATCAAAAAATAGGTTATAAATGCTATATTTGTACTATAAGCAAGTATTCTAGTAGTTTTCTCTAACCTTGATAATTTGTATTCTTCCTTGTATTTTCTTTTTTGAATGAAATTTCTAATTAGAGGATAGATTAATGTGATCAATAACATCCCTAGAGATATACTGAGAACAGAAATAGAAATCGGTAAGCTTGTTAATCCAGTTTGCCTTTCCAATACATAAGTTGCACCTATGAAGATATGCGTTATTCTTCCTTTATCGTCTTCTCGAAAAGCAATTTTATGATCAAAATTATAAGCTCTGAATAGCAGATCATCAATTTGTACATATCTGTTCCCCATATATAGAAGATAACCATCAGTTGTTATTGCTACTTCAACAAAATCAGTAAAGTGTGCTATGTGTAAAAATGTCGTGTAATCTGAACGAGTGTTGTAGTATCTTCCAGAAAATCTTTTACCTTCCTCTTTGAAATTAGCAGAAGGAGAGAGAGTATTAACAGTATCTCCGGGGAAAAATGTATTCATGAAATCCTCAAATAGATAACTTCTTAGTGGGAAAATGTTTGCATTGTAATTGATGAAATAACCTATGTTTTCAGATGGAAGTAAGATTAATTGTGATTGTGAAAAAGAAATATCTCCTCCATGTTCGATTATACGATATCCATGAGTATAATACTCAATAAAACCATGGGCAAATCCAGGTAATCTAGGATCATTTGTAAAATGCTGTTGATGCATAAATTGAGTTGTTGTTTCATTCAAAATTGATGTTCCATCTAATGTTCCATTATTGAGATGAGCCATCATAAACTGGGCTGCATCGTAAGCAGAGATAGAAATTGTGCCTGCTGGAGCTAAAGCTACATTGACAAACTCTTGCGGTTCTAGCACTCCTTCTTCTGTCATCAAATAACCAGTTACGATTTCATCGATGATGTCATCGGGAATAGGTTGCCTGAAAGTGCTAAAATTCATTCCTAGTGGCTCAAAAATGTTCTTTTCAATATAATCTTCAAAAGGAAGACCAGAGATCTCGCTAACGATGTAACCTGCTAATGCAGCACCATAATTTGAATAAGTAGTAAACTCTCCAGGAGCTCTGACTAAGCTGGGCATGTATTTTTTCAAAAATTCTTCCAAAGGTAATAAATCATCTAAAGAAAGAGCGATATTTCTATAGTAAGAAGGTTGGTCAAAACCTGCTGAATGACTCATTAAATGCAACATAGTAATTGGTTCATCATACTTCTGAGGGATTTTAAATTCTGAAAGATAAGTGTTAACATCCTCTTCCAGATCCAATAATCCTTGTTCATATAATTGCATAACAGCAGTCCAAGTGAAGAGCTTAGAAACAGAAGCTGCCCTAAACATGGTAGTGTTTGGATTAACAAATGTGTTTTCTGCTATATTAGCATAGCCATAGCCATTTAGATGAAGGATATTAGTTGAATTCACAACAGAGAGAGTTATACCTGGGATGTTGTGTAGAGTTCTATAATTAGCAATAGTTTGATCAAAGAATGATTGTATTTGGGAAATGTCTGTAACATCAAAATTAGTTCTGAAATCTAATTGATCATTAGGGGAGATTCTAGGTAAGCTCTCTGAACGAGAAAAATCTTGAGTAGTATCTGTGCTCAAATATAAGAATAAACTAGAAGAAATACATAAGAATAAAAGAAAAGGATAGAATTTTTTATCCATCATAACCAAAATTTCTAATGTTCAGCCACTTATATACATATTCAAAATATATTACTTATGCCTTACTGAATATGTTTTCAGCTTTAATTTCCCTTACTTCATCAAATATTCTATGAATTTCTTTATTTGATAAAAAATAGCTAATAGTTTTATTACAAAACAACGCATGTTGAAAGTGAGAAAAAATTATGACTACTAGGCAAGTTTATGATTACATAATAGTTGGGAGTGGTCCTGGTGGAGATACAGTCGCTAAAGAATTAGCAGAAGCCAAGAAAAAAGTACTGATTGTTGAATATGGTCCAAGATTTACAGAAAAAGGGGAAATTAAGGTTATCAATAAAGTATTCATTGATAAAGAGAAGAAAGATATGAAAAAGATCAATCCTCTAATTTACACAGGAACTGAAAAGCAACCAACATATTGGTCAATTGGTGAAAAAATAGGAGACGCTTTTAAGATAGGTAAGGACTTAAAACTAAGAGTCACTTGAATGTTTTAACATACAGTTTTCACTTCTTTATTTTTGTATCATTTTTTTTATTTTTTCCAGATAAGATATCGTTTCATGGTTTGAAAAATAAAGAAGCTACGAAAAACTAATAATCCTGCAACAAGATAGTACGTAATTGGAGTAAATAAAATGAAAAAATGGTATCATTTTCAAATAATTGTAGTTTTATTAATTTCAATGTCTATAATGTTACCTTTTTCTACAAAAATAAAAACTAAAGGTAACTTCGATGATGCCTTAGCAGAAACAATCATTAGTCTGGACTACAGTTATACAGTTCATGTTCCAATTGCTATCTCTGGTGATACACAGTTGAATAATACAGCAGTTGCTGGAGATGGCTCATCGAATAGTCCATATATATTAGAAGGTTGGAATATTACAAGTACCACGAATAATGGGATTTCAATAACTGCAACCACAAAATATTTTGTGATTCGTAATTGTTGGATAAAGACTCCAAATAACTATGGAATATCTATCAATAATGTTGAAACGTATACTGCAAACATAACTAACAACAGAATTACTGAATGTTACAAAGGAATATATCTCATAAATGCTCCAAATAGTAAGATAACTAACAATTATTGTAACAATGCTTCTGAAATTGGAATTGAAATCTCTGCTTCGTATGGAACTTATCTACAAAACAACACTTTGGTTGGAAATAGACTTGCTGCTATAAGCTTAACCTTAACACCAATAATGGAAATTTATGACAATACTATTCTAGGTACGACACATAATGGAATAGTTTTCTTTGAAACTGAATCCTCTCAAATAATAGGGAACAAGATAATAAATAATGGAGGATATTGCCTTTTCTTTACGATGAATAGTTTTGGTAATGTTATACATCACAATTACTTTGAAGATAATAAACTCGGTGGAACTTCTCAAGCTTGGGATGATGATGGGAATACATGGTATGAGGTAGCAACTAGTGAAGGAAATTATTGGTCAGATTGGGATGGAATTGGATCATATTCTATAGCAGGCATGACAGCATCAGTTGATCCTTACCCAATTGATTTAGGATCTCCAGTAATAGAAGAGACATCAGATATTTATTATGAACTAGGATCAAAAGGAAATAGTTTAGAATGGAATATTACTGACCTTGATCCAGATACCTATGAAATTTACAAAGACTTTGATTTATTTCAATCAGGGTCATGGCAAAGTGGTGTATCTATAATAATTGATATTGATGGTTTTGATGTTGGAATATATATTTATCAAATAATTGTTTTCGATCAATCCAGAAACCATGCCTTTGATACTGTATTAGTAAATGTGGTTGACACAACTTCACCGATAATAACATCTTCACCTAGTGATTTAACATTTGATTATGGAACTACAGGAAACAATATCTCGTGGATTGCGACAGATTTGGATCCTGATTCTTATACGATATTAATGAATGGTACTTTGTTTACTGAAGATAATTGGTTTAATGATACAGAGATTATTATAGTTCTAGATAGCTTGAATATTGGTTCTTACAACTGTACAATAGTTATTAGTGATGGATCTGACAATATCATTAATGACACAGTAATTATCAATGTAGAAGGAATCATAGTATCGGAATACATTTTCTTTTCATATTCCATAATGACAATTCTAACCATTGTTATTCTAGGAATATACATAAAACGGAAAAAACCTAATTAATTCCTTCTTTTTTTTCTACAAGAAATAGACCTTATTTCCATTGCCGAAAAGGTAGTATGATACAACAAAGAAGAACATATAAGAAGATACTTCATAG
>JAGXNV010000172.1 GCA_019894795.1 Candidatus Heimdallarchaeota archaeon
GTTCACTACTATAGAGGAAACAATATCCAATCCTAGTAATAACTGTTGGAGTTGTTTTACTAGAGTTTCAGAAATTGAATAATATCGAGGGTATCCATCACTATGAACATCACCATCACCAGCGAACAGACCTCTAACAAAACTCATAGCTACTATAGCAGATGATTGAAAAATAATTTGTGGAATAAATGCATCAGCTGAGGAAGTTTTTTTCCATTTCATTTTTTCGAAATAATCACAAAGATCGTGGGAATAAAAGATTAAATCTGAATAAGTTTCTTTATCATCAACTATACCTACAGATAGCTCAAAGGTCTTAATCATAAGATCTTGAATTCTTTGAATAAGATCTGAATCTTTGTTATCCAAACTAAATACTAAACGTCCATTTGTGCTGATACATCCATCTGCCATATATAACCCTAAAATTTCACCTAATTCAGGAGTTATTCTTTCAGGAATTAATATTTTATTGGCATTAAAATGCTGGTCTTCAATTTGGGGTAAGAGAGCATCTGTTCCATTATGACCTCCCAAAACAACTACAATCCAATCATCTTTTTTGAGATCTTCTGCTCTCTTCCACAAGAAATCGCCATTTTCATCTATATTTGCAATTAGATGATTATATGTTGGTTCTATTTCTATTCCAAGATCAGTGGAGATTTTTATTACATCGGCTACACTATTATCCATTGAGATATAAGCAAGATTGAAGTCATCACCATCATAAACTAATGACCTAGTAGGATTATCACCCAAAGGAGGACAATTTAGGAGCTCACCAATAGGCATAGAACCAGTATCTGTACGAATCAAGCTATCTGTAGCGATACATCCTCCTTGTTTTATTGTGTTTGTAGCAGAGTTAAAGACTTCCATGAAACTAATAGGTCCAGAATTTGAAACGTAAAACCCATTTGCAGAAAGCATATTAATCTCTGAAACTTCTAAATTAAAAACTCGTTCACGGCCTATTTCGGAAATTTTCTGTATTTTAACGGGGTGTAACTTATCTAGTTTTTTGAAAAATAGAAGCTGATCAGGGGTGATACCAAAGGTTTCACTTTCACAGATTAACCTTCTGAGAGCTTTTCTAGATGTAACCTTTTTATTATATGGTATTATTGTTTTTGAAACTTTTGCCCTCGTCTTTGGGTCACTTATTTTTTGAAGAATGTTAAATGGAAATGAAAAGATTCTGTTTGTAGAACCTTGTTTCAAAATGTAGTTTTTCAGTTTAACTGAATATGGGGAAATGTATTGTATAAACCTTTCTTTGAATAAAGCAGTTGGAATAGATAATCTATAAACAAGTTTATTATTTCTGGATCGCTGATTAAAAGTATCAAGAAAGCTAGTAGATAGAACACCAAGTCTTGTTACTAATAAAGATAAATCGTTATTCATCTGTTTAGAGACTGTTTTGATGCTAATTCTACCATTCTTACCTACAGTTCCATCTCCATCGAAATATCCAGCAATAAAAGAGCATACAACATTTATAGGACTATGAAATATTTTTTCAGGTATTTTAATAAACTCACATTTTTCTTTTAGCAATTGGTTTTCTTCTAATAGTTTTACATATTTTTTTCCGTGAATTCGCAATTCTGTTTTATTGTATTCCTTTCTCTGATACTCTTTGATATCATAATCAAGTTTAGTCTTTGCAATTTTCTTAATCTTATTTATCACATCATTTTGGGCAATATTCAGTGAGATATTGATATGATAGTGACGACCATTATTCACAATATTGCCATCAGCATATGACAAACCAATTAAATAGGCTAAATCTTCATCTAAATCAACTGTATAAACTTCAGTTTCAGAAATTTTTGTTTTTAATTCAACAAGACTTGGACTGTTTTCTTCAATCTCATTTGCCATTAGAAGCAAGTAGTCAGATTCATTCAACTCAGACAAAGGTCTCAGGGATATCTCACCATCTTTTATGGCTAAAAATTTATGATTCAAAGTTGTTCTTAAGGAATAACCGTTAGATACTTGTGTTTCATAGACTGAAGCAATACCATTATCATATTTACTGACTATTTCGAAAAAACCTTCATGAGTAAGAGCTTTAATTGGTTCATCAGAATTAACTATGTCTTCTATTTTTAGCAGTCCTTTATTAGTATTTATTCGAACAGATGAAGGAAAACAAGCGACTCCTCCTGTTGTTTTCACTACATCGTTTGTTGGTCGAATTCTGCTAAATGAGAATCCAGTACCCCCACCTCCCTGTTGAATTAAAGCAGCATGTTTCACTGCATCAAATATTGATGCCATATCGTCTTCTACTGGTAAGACAAAACACGCCGACAGCATTCCTAGCTTTGTCCCTGCGTTCATTAACGTAGGAGAATTTGGCAGGAATCTTAATGAGGTCATTAATTCAAAGAATTTTTCTTTTTCTTCTTCTGTTCCTCCTATAAAATCAGCTACTCGTTTGAATAATCCTTCTGGTGTTTCCAAAGGTTTCTTGTTTTCATCTCGCAACAGATAACGTTTTTCTAAGACTGTGAGAGCATTTTTTGTGAGTTTTAAAGTTGCCATTATATCCCCTTAGTAGTACATAGACAAATTGATTATTAAACCCCGGAATTTCAAAACTCTACGTTCTTATCAGAGTGGATAAGATGCCAATGAATTTTGTCTCCTCAGATGGTTATAATAGGAATTATTCTACTCTATTTAAGCGTTTATAACACCCTTAGGTTTAGATTTAAAGCCCT
Organism: Candidatus Heimdallarchaeota archaeon; assembly: GCA_019894795.1. Classification (GTDB taxonomy): domain Archaea; phylum Asgardarchaeota; class Heimdallarchaeia; order Heimdallarchaeales; family Heimdallarchaeaceae; genus UBA460. The sequence goes on from JAGXNV010000172.1 coordinate 2,742, forward strand.
TAAAGAGAGGCATCAAACCGACAAAAACTGGATTGTTGGAGGAGTATTTTTAAATGATACAAAAAGAACAGTGGAAAATAGTTGCCTTACACAAAAAACAGCTTACTGTTTCCGATAAATTTTAATTAGGGCACATTATTGTAATTTCATACAATGAAATTCAAAAGAAATCGACGAGCTATTTCCCCAATCGTAGCAATAATACTGATGTTCGTGTTAACAATGGCTGCAATAGGGATATCTTTGGTTTACATGTATCCCAGCATCAATGGATTCAAGGATAAAAGTTACAATAATAGTAATAATCTCTACTTTGTCGCTCTTGACGCAACAATACAAGGTCTTGTTAACAATCCTCCTCCTGGAGATAAACAATTCTACTTCAATCAAGATAATGGAGAGATATCAGTCGATTCAAGCTGGTTAACATATTTTATACTCAAAGATGTAACAGGAGCACAAAACGTCCTGCTTTTCCAAGAAAACATAACCAGGATAGTTCATAGAAGCACAGCTGTTGCAGATTATGGAGAAGGAGAACACAGGTACATTGTAGGACCAGAAAACCAAGATTACATGTTTCTCAATGGATCTAGTACATTATACAATGAAATTGCCATCATCAACGCAACAAGATCTGTATACGAATCAAGTTATTTGGATTTAGCCCTCTATTACCGCTATGTCCTTTCTACTCAATATATTACAGAAGGGGCAACAGAGATTTACAATCTGGATATCATAAATCTGAAATTTTTATTAAATGAAACATCAATAGACAGATCTACTCAACAATTTGTAACAATGCAGCTAAACTATTTAGGTACAGAGAAACAAGAACTTGAGGAAATAAGTTTTATTAACGATATTTACAGCGAAGTTAGGGTACTCAATGGAGTTGGGTTCTTCCAGTTTGAATATCCGTTATACTATCCAGCACACCCTGGTTTCATCAGTCATTTAATTAGAGTAAACATAATAAACATGTTAGTATCGGTAACAATAACTTAGGAGAGTAAAATGCCAAGCGAATATATAATGTATCTATCAATACTTTTAGTCGGATCACTTGCGATAGGAGGGATATCAGTGACAATGATTGCTATAAATAACTCAATGGAAGATAGAGCTATTGAGACGAATATGGAAAATATTCTCCAAAAAATCGCTGAGGCGATATACGGTCTCAAGGAGAGTTCTCAATTACAAATAGCTCAAGGAGCTACAACACTAGACACGCATGTCATGTTATCCATTCCTGAGCAAATCCAAGAGGAAGAATATAAAATTGAAGTAATTATAAGCAATTTAACCTATTCTTTAAAAGCGAGTCTTATTGATAACCCTGATGTTTCGGTAACTGTATCATTACTTATTTCTCCAAGCAGTATAAGTATTTCTGGACTAATTGAAAGTACAGGAGCTGTTCCTAGAGTTAGATTTACTTATGATGGTGTAACTAGTAATATAATCTTAGAAGACTAGATTTTTTTCCTTTGTTTTTTTTATATTTTTCAGTTTTAAATAATTTTTATTATGTTTTACAGTTAATATGAAAAATACATTTAAAAAGACTAAATCATAATTATGATTTATGCAAGAAGATACAGGCGAAGCTTTCTCAGATACTGCAGCTGTTCCAATTCTTGAAGAAACTTATCCAGTCAGTCCTCCATTTTCCTATGTGTTAATCCAGACTGACCCTGTCTCCAAAAGAACACAATACATGGTTGTCGAGATTCCTCTCGATAGCAAAGAACAAGCTATCTACAAGAAAATCTTGGATATTATGATAGATGAACTTGATGTAGATCTATCTGTTCTGAAATCAACAGAAAAAGCTGAAGAGTTTCTTAAAAAGAAAATAGTTGATATTATCAAACGCTATCGTATTTCTCTAAATGAGTCACAATTCGAGAAAATCATGTATTATTTAGCTCGTGACCTCATAGGTTATGGTAAAATCCAACCTTTCATGCTCGATCCAAACATTGAAGATATCTCATGTGATGGTAATGGAATACCAATCTATGTGTGGCATAGAAAATATGAATCAATTGCAACAAATGTTTCTTTTGACATTGCCAAAGAACTTGATAGTTTTATTATAAAACTAGCTCAAAGAGCTAATAGGCATATTAGTATTGCTAACCCGCTACTAGATGCGTCTTTACCAGATGGTAGCAGAATTCAACTGACTTACGGTAAAGAAGTAACCCAAAGAGGTTCAACTTTCACTGCAAGAAAGTTCAAAGCAGACCCATTCACAATTACAGACCTTATACTTTACAATACGATAGATTTGGACATAGCAGCTTACTATTGGTTCACTATGGAACATAACGTGAGTACTCTCATTGCAGGCGGTACTGCAGCTGGTAAGACAACCCTACTAAATACCATTGCCATGATGATAAAGCCTGATTTGAAAATAGTAACTATTGAAGATACTGCAGAATTGAATCTTGCTCATGAGAACTGGATACCAAGTATTGTTCGCTCTGGTTTTGGAGAGACATCAGAAACAGGATATAGAAGAGGACAAATATCTATGTATGAATTACTCCGAGCTGCCATGAGACAAAGACCTGATTACATTATTGTAGGAGAAATACGTGGTGAAGAAGCCTATGCAATGTTCCAAGCAATGAGCACAGGTCACAGAGGTTTAGGTACAATTCACGGAGACTCTGTAGAAGGTGTGATCCACAGATTAGAGAGTAAACCAATGAATATTCCTCGTTCAATGATGAAATCTCTAGATCTAATTCATGTTATTACTAAAGTGCGTTTAAAATCGAAATTTGCCCGTAGAACACAATCGGTTACAGAACTTATAGGTCTGGATCCTGTTACTGAAGAGATACTAACCAATAAGTTGTATCAATGGAATCCACGAGATGACACATTCATCTATTTTGGTAGAAGTTATGTGCTAGAAAAGATAATGGAAACGACTGGATTACAAGAACAAGAAATCTTTGACGAATTAGATAGAAGAAAAACAATTCTACGATGGCTGGTTAAGAAACGAATTAGATATTTCGAGGATGTTGCATCAGTTATACAAGAGTACAATTCTGATCCAGATAGAGCTCTTGAAAAAGCTAGAAAAGGGTTAAAAGCGTAAATTGCTTTTTTCCAAGCCTTTTTTATTTTATTTAATATTTCTTCAAATAATTGGGTTTAAATATTTAAACAACTAAGTTTTCTCCGCTTCAAATAAAGGGGTTATATCTTGAACAATAATGATGATAACGAAAAAAAGAAGAAGAGAAAAAAGTCTGAAGATGAATCCGATGATGAATTTACGTTTCCATTTGATT
>JAGXNV010000173.1 GCA_019894795.1 Candidatus Heimdallarchaeota archaeon
GAGTAGTATAGTATTTAGCTTCCCAATTTTCAATCTATCTTAGATATCCGCAAATTCATTTATAAACGAGGTAAAAAGTGATCTTGATATAAGATAATTCTTGGAATTTGCTAATTCTTTTCAAAAAACTCCGATAATACTTTTCTCAATCTTTTTTCAATTTCATCCCCAATAAAACCAGCTAATCGTTTTTCATAGTCGATTTCATCTTCATCAGGTTCTCTATCCGTTCTTTCTATAACTTCATAATCATCTGAATCACCTTTAAGATATCTTTGAACTTCCTTGCTAAGTGTAAAATAATCTGGCAAATGTTCAAGAGTTTTTTGTGTTTTGTCTATAGATATCTGTTGGCAATATTGTATCTCAAATCTTAGTTTTTTCTGGATGAATGTTATCAATTTTTCTCTATTTAACTTTGATTTGTCAGTTGATTCTTTAGTAAGTATTTTCTGATTAGTCAATGTTTCTAAGGTTTGTCGGAATCTCCAAAAATCATTTTTCTGCATTTTCTCAAAATCCTCAAACCATCCCTTTAATCCTCGAACACTTTCTTTTTCCCCAATTGTACCTTCAACAAAAGGATCTTCCCAATCGTGTCTATACAGATCTAAACCTAAATCATGCATGCAATTATTGTCACAAATTTCCTTATATTTGCAAAAAATAGTCCTTTGAAAATTATCTTTTGTTGAGAAATCTCTCAAGAGATATTCCTCCCCCTTTACCCAAATTTTAGTGGATTTCCAACTCTTTACACATTCAAATACGTCCTCAAAATCCTTATTTCCTTCTGGAAAATACACGAACCAAAAAACATCATCTTCAGTTTTTTCATAATTCTCAATAATTGTTTTAATATCAGATAATGAGGCACTAGATGTTCTCTTTGTTATCCGTATAAGAAATCCTGATTCTTTCGTTAAATCAACAGTCATCCAATAGACAATCTTGTTTTGCTTAAATACTTTTTTTCTTTTTGTTGTGTTTAAATAGATTCTTGGATAACAATTAATGAATCCTATGTTGCTATGGAATATATTCAAAAGTTTGAAAAAGAGAAAAAGAGGGTCCCCAATACTTGAGGAGATTTTGCTGATTGGTATAGCTATACTTATTTTTGCAATTATTTTTGGACTTATCCTTAATTTAATAGATTGGACTCAACTTTCTATCGAAAATCTTTTCCCCTAGTAATGATGAGCAGATTAGAGAGAGGATTTTTTAGGAAAAATTTGGGTGTTTTTATATTGTAATATCTTTTTTATATCGGAGCTAGCAAAACAAAATCTACATAATTCTCAATATTGTAATTTTTCTTGTTAGCTCCTTTTCTCCAATTTTAATATACCATTGTTTCTCTTTTATACGTGGTTTATATACGAAATTAAAGATGATATTGTGAATGTCTTCGGTTTCTTTGCAAGTGGTGAAACAGCAAAATCTTGTTGTGCGCACCTATCAGATGGGAGTAAAGTTCCCAGGAACTAGAGAGGAACGAAGAACATTAGAACGAGAAGCTAACCAAAGAATCAAAGGATTACAAGTTCAACAGGAGGATATCATCAGAGAGAAGAAAGCTGTTCAAGCAGCTTTGAATCTCGCTAGGGTAGATTATCACAAGAACCCGAAATTTGCTACGTCAGAGATATCTAAAGTCACTAATAATTCTAGAAATATAACCAAAAGTGCTTACAGTCTTCTTTTCACTGCTGCTAAAGGTGCAGTTGATCGGGAGCGGAAAGCAGCTGACTTCTTTAACATATTGTTGAACATGCCTGAACGAGCTATTGAGTGGTTTGTTTATGGTCGCAGTCCCATTTTAGAGAATTATATCGTTAAGAAGTGGGAGGTTTCTCGATTATATGTCATTAATTTCATCCACGGGTTAAGAAGGCAGATAGACAAAATCTGTCCTCCTGATCTGAAATTTAACAAGCAATTGCCTCTTTTATCGCAAAAGGAAGTAGAAAAATCGATAAGTATCTGTTTCAAAAAGAAATGCAGGGATTTAACATCTCCCGAGCTAATGAAGAAGACTGAGAACTTTGTGCTTATTCTTCGATTGCTCCAAAAAAACACTGATGTCATAGCGCCTTTTCTCACTTCTTGGATAAATACCACTCATCTTTCACGATGGAAGAGCATGGAAAAATTGCGAGATCAAATAGCGGAAGCGTTGGGAAACAAAAACAGAAGCCTATTCTCAGCCTTAAGAACGATAATAGTCTTCGCACTCTTTCCGAATATAGGAAAGACTGTTCATGATTTAATAAGAAGAGCCCAACCAGAAAAATTGATTAGCCCACCATTTAGAAGAAGGAAGAAAGGAAGAATACCGATACTGTTGATAATGAAAGATAGACTAGTGGTCATGAGACCAGGAAATGCAGATCATATGACTTTTTTGGCAAAAGCTGATGGGGAGTTTGACCTAGGCTTCCTCTTGAAAGATCATCCAAGGATAACTGGAAAGCTGGTTTTTCCGGAGAAAGTAAGAGAGTATTTAATCAGAGGAGCAAAAATCAAATGTCTAAGTATAAGAAGCGAACTAGCTCCAGGATATAAGATACGAGTTTATGCCATCCTAGAAGGGCCAGAAGAAGTCTTCTTAAACTATGAATTAACAAAAGAATTTCTAAAAGTCATTAATGCTCCAAAGTCTGATTTTGTTGGTTTAGATGTTAATCGGATAGGAGAACACATGTTAGCTCTATCAAATGAGGTCAGATTACCTAAAAAATTCAAGACTCTTTTTGAGAGATTTCAGAAATTAGACAAAAAGAAGATTCCAGAGCTACATTTCAGTTTAACATGCAAAGCAAAGCAAAAAAAAATAATCAGTTATTATAAAACAAAAGGAGAAATCAGTCGAAACTACAAACGAAAAAGGAATATAGTCAAAGAGATTAGAAACCTCATTCCACACTTTCTTGCCGCTGTTATGATCAAAAGCCAATGTAAAATCTTCTTTATGGAAGATTTAGAAACTGATCCCAGAGGCAAGAAAGGCGCACTAGCAAAAGCAATTAGAAGTATGCCAAAGAGCAGAATGTTATTTGAAAAAGCAACTATGTTAGCATCAAATATACTTGGTTATGATGTGGAATTAGTGACAGTCGATCAAAGAGGAACAAGTAGATATCATAACAAATGTGGTGGATTAATAGATAGGGACCCAAAAAATCATTATGACAGAGCACCGTGTAAAAAATGCGGAGAAAAAGTAAATACACACACTAATGCTGCAAGAAATATTGTTGAAGAAGGGCTAAAGAAGTTAAAATCACAAAATCGCTCCTCTCCGCATACGAGGAGTTTGGGGACACCCAATAAGCAGAACTAAGCATGTCAAGATGTTTAGAAAGCTTCATAGTATGCGACGCATAACGGCTCTGCTATCAAAAACAGATTGCCTGTAAGAAATTAACGTAGAATGCAAGTAGATGGAGCGGAGACGGAGATTTGAACTCCGATCGGTGGTTTTGCAGACCACAGCATTGCCAGGTTTTGCTATCTCCGCATGTGTTTTTCTTCCTTCTTTTAATAAAAAACTTTTCTATCCTTTAGATGTTAATTTTTCTTAGCTTCTCCTTCTTTTTCCCTTTCTTTTTCTTTTTTGAATGCCTTTATTGCTATTATTCCTACACTTATCCCTGCCACTAGTGCTACTATTTCCATTATTGTATATGCTATTTTTTCTATTCCTATCCATCCCGTATATCCTATAATCATACTTAGTCCCACTATATTACACACTACAATTACTATTATCGTACCAAACACTATTTCTTTTTTTACTTCTATGATAGCATAAGTTATTAAAAAGCATAAATAGACTATGAAGCTCACAAATCCCGTTATCATTGTTCCTATTCCTATCGCATCAATTTTTTCTGATAAATCAAGAACTATCGTCCCGCTAATGGAAAAAGGAAAAGCCCATGAGAATGTCATAATAGGTATAATTAGTTGTTGCCATATGCTTATTTTTGCAAACTCTCTCCATTTCATATCTTCTTCCCTTCTGTTGTACAGTGTTTATCTTAGTTTGATAATATATTTAATGTTTCTCTTCTTTTTCCTTCTCTCTTACTATTTCTTTAAACTCTTCCTTTTCTCTTATTCTCGCAAAGTGTTCCTCTTTCTTCGCTTCTTTTTTTACTTCTTCATTTTCTTTTATTGCTTTCTTTAGATTCTTTATCGCTTTCTTTTCTTCCCCTTTATTTGTTTGATATATTGCTTTATAGTACCAGTATTCTGCTCCTCTCTCCTTTCTCCTCATTTTTTCTACCATTTCTTCTAATTCTTCATATTGGTGTTTGTCTAGAGCCATTTTTATTTTCAGCGCCAGGTATACTTCCCTATCTTTTTCTTGATCTAGTTTCTCTGTTATCTCTTCTACCTTCTCATACTGCTGTTGTTTTAGGTAGCACGTTCCAAATGCGAACAATACTTCCGCAGATCTTGGATTAATTTTTCTTGCTTCTTTTAGTACTTTTATCGCTGCTTGGTATTTTGCAATTTTCATATAACAATACGCTAGATTTATCCACTCATTTACTGTCCCCTCTCTTAACGATAACCCATCTATGTACAACCTCACTGCTACATCATACTTTTCCTCTTTCATGTATAAATTTGCTAATCTGAAATACCCCTTTGTAAAAGCCTTATCTATTTCTATTGCTTTTGTGTAATATCTTTTAGCTGTCTCATTCTTACCTATTCTTTCATAATCTATTCCCAAAGAGTAATGAGCTTTCACTTGATCCCCCTCTTGTTCCAAGCTTTTTAGATGAATGGCTATCGCTTCTTCATACTTCCCTACTTGTCTGTAAGCAATTCCTAGAAGAAGCATTGCTTTCAAAGAATTTGGATTTAGTACTAGATATTCTTTGAGAAGAGGAATTGAGCGAGAATGTTTTTTTGCCTTGATTTCTAAAGAAGCGCTTTTCAGCAATAACTCATATTCTGTTTTCTTAATCCTGTACGCATACTGTACTACTTTTGCTGAAAGATGAAATCTTTGTTTCTTCTCCAGCCTCTCCGCACACTTTTGCAGCGCTTGACTGGTAGCTTTACTCAACGCACTCATTACATATGTTGTTTGAATGTCAAGTAAAAAGATATCGGAAAAAACGAAAGAGATATTTGCTTTCAATTTCTATGTACTCTATGACTGAAGATACTGACGTAACATGGGATTGGCTAGGCGAACACTTTCGTGTCAAAGTTCTCTGCTCTCTTGCAGGTGTTGCTACGCAGATATTGGTACATAACTTAGATACAAACTCCAATATTCTTATGGATGTGGGGGATGGAATTCTACGAGATCTAATTGTTTTACCTAGAAGTTATTATGATAATATTGATACTGTTCTTATATCTCATGGACACTTTGATCATGTTGGAAGTATCTTTTCTCTTTTAGCTTTTTTTAGAATGCTGAACAGAAAGAACAAATTAACCATAATTTCTCCCCCTAACGTTACAGAACTTCGCGGTTTGGTTGATACTTTTGCTGAAAATTATAAAGATTCTACACCATTTGATTATGAGGTTATAGAGATTGACTCAGACATTTCCTTTCAAGGGATTACTATTACATCTTTTCCTGTTCAACACCGGGGCTCTTTATTGGGTGGTGGTGAATTACCACAAATTCCTGCAGTAGGCTTTATTATCCGTAAAGAAGAAGAGAAGATAGTTTATACTGGAGATACAGGTTACTTTAATTTACTTAAATCCCATGTATCAGAGGCAGATTTAGCTATTATTGAAGGCACTTATGAAGGAGATCCTTCCAATTATCATCTTTCTGTAACCCAAGCTGGTGAGCTAGGAAGTTTAGCTAAAAATCATCTTATTATTCATCGAATTCCCAAATTAAAGTAAAATCAGAGAAATCGTGGAGTGACACTTGAGGTATACCTAGCATGTGTTCTTACACATAATACCTACAACTATCT
>JAGXNV010000174.1 GCA_019894795.1 Candidatus Heimdallarchaeota archaeon
GTTTTGGAGAGTGGGGATTAAGGAAAGGCCTCACTGCTGATGATTTTAATAAATACTTTGAATATTATCAGACAGGAGCTCGAGCAGAAAAAACAAAACAAGTGAAACTTGAAAATGAAATCGAGGATCTGCAAGAAGAACTCAAAGTAATTAGGGCGAAGAAAAACCAGCTTTCTCATTCTGATTCACAGTTTTATGAAGTTGATATAACTCTAGATATCCAAGATGCAGGTTCTATTGAACTTGAAGTTGGGTATTCTATTAGTCAAGCTAGATGGGAACCACAATACATAGTAGACCTGTTGAAAGAAACAGCTACAATTCAAAGATTAGCTAAAGTCTACAACCACAGTGGTTTTGATTGGAAAAACGTCAATATTATTGTTACAACTGGTACAAGAAAACCTGTTTCTATTGATTCAGTTGCACCATTTTATTTGAGACTCGCTCCTCTCTACCAACCACCAAGAAAGAGAATGGCTATGGTAGGAGGAGCAGGCCGTATGAAATCAGCTAAGAAGATGGACATGGATGCAATGTATGAGGAAAAGGAAGAAGCAATGCCGTTATCTGCGCCAGCTCCTGCAGCTGAAGCTCCACCGATGACCTATCAAGAAAGTGAAATTTCAATCTCTCAAACAGGTCATCAACGATTTGAATTGAGCGGAAAACACAATATACCTTCAGGTAGCATACCAAAGACTCTGCATCTAGATCATTTTGAGCTCAATCTGGAGAAATCTTACTATTGGAGCTCAACTCAACCCAATCTAATTATGACACATGAACTGGAGAACGATCAGTATTTCCTATTACCAGGAAATGCGAAGGTTTTCATTGCTGGGGAATATATAAGTCAAAGTTATTTAGATACAATTCATCCTAAAGAGAAGTTTACTCTAGGTATTGTTGAAAGCTATGATCTTAAGGTTGACAAGAAGCTCATTCATAGAGACGTTCAGAAGAAAGGTTTGATTAAAGGTAAGAGACTGATGGAATTTGGATATGAAATCAAGATACAGAACCAAGTAGAAATCGAATGTAAACTTAAGCTAATTGACAGATTACCACACGCATTGGACGAAAATATAGAGGTTGAGATTGATAATCTTAATATCGAACCCAAAGAAAAGAATCAAGGTGTTTACGAGTGGGAATTCAACCTTAAGAAAGATGATGAGATCAAAATCACATATGATTATGATGTTAGATATCCTCCTGAGAGAAAACTCACCCCTCCACTTTAATTTTTCATTAGCTTCTTTTTATTTTCTTTTTCTGAATACAGCCCTATATCCCTACAATAAGATATAATAACAGCAAGCTATTATTTTCCCCAGTGACTGCTGCAGTAAAAAAGACTAATCTTGAATCTTGTCTTGTCCATGAAGGAGTAGAGATTATTGAGGATTTTTGCATCGATTATTTTAAGAACTGTGATTTCAGTTCTGACTATAAACTAGATGCAGTTTGTTCTGCGGGATTGGTAAAACTGTTTTGTGGTTATTTCAAAGGTAGTTATGGAATAATAGAGATAGAGATGGTTGGTTTATATCCAGGAGAAGTAGATGATATTCACCAAAACTTAATAGGAATACTCCAAGAAAAAGTCAATTCCATACCTCGCAGAAAAGGACTGGAATTATTCAACTATGACATAAGTGAAGGGAGAGTAGTATTGCGATTCTATGCATGTAAATCCAATGGAGAAAAATATACTGAAAATGAAGATGTAATCAGATCAGTTTACCAATTATCGCCAGCACTTGAATTTATTGCAGATTATCTGAAGAAAAGAGCTGTAGGAAAATAGATCTAAAGTGAGATTACAGCTTTTTTAGCTTCTTTTCCACTCATATATTCAACATCTATTCTACCTATAGTTATTCTACTTACAGATTCTTTTGTAAGTTGTTTCTCAATTATTGCTTCGGGATTATCATCTAACTTGTGAACCATACTTATTAGAGCAGCTTTTTTCTCCTCAAAATCTGTCACAAATGACACTTTTCCTTTAAATTGAGCTGTTGCGTAAAGATGGTCACAAGCACCTTGGATGTATCCTTTATCGACTACTGCTTGTCCCCACACAACATTATTTTCTTTAAGATATTCCATCTTTTTACCTTCACTCGCACAATGGAAGTAGATGCGGTTTTTTTCAGGATCATATCCATGACTCAGACTAACGAGATAAGGTTGATTCTCTTTGCATAAAGCAATTGTAATGTATTTTACTTCTAACAATATCTTCTTCATTATTGCTATGTCAGTTATTGCTTTTTCTTTTCTTCGAATTCCTCTCATAAATTCTTTTTTAGAGTATAAATTAAAAATATATTGCACTATTTAATAAAGAAGAAAAAAAAAGAATGTTTGAAAGAAATTACTCTGTAACTGGGAAATATACATCAAATTCGAATTTTGAATCATCTGTTATTGTTGGATCAAGATTATGTTCCAAACATTGATGTTTCCCGAATTTGTACTTCTTACTTTCTTTTATCCAGTTATAGAGATCTTTCCATGCTTCACCTAAGTTCTGTACTCCAATGCATTTTGTAACGACGAATAAACCTCCAAGTTCATCCTTGACGGTTACTCCTTTCTCTACTTCAAAATCGTCATCTATTGTAATCCAGAACTCATATCCATATGGGTTTTCTTCATCTACAAGGAAATTTCCTGTCTCTTTGATTTGTTTTGGATTAGGATTATTAAAACCGTAGACTTGGTGTTTGTCTATGGCATTAAGTATTCCTTTAGGTTTAGCCCATGCTTCCAATTTCGAAAAAGCTTTTGTTTCAGGATCTCCTAAAAAAGTACCCATTTCATGAAATGAGACAACTCTCATAGGAGGCAATTTAACAATTCGATATTTGTCATTGTCTTCCATTTTTTGCTCACCGTGTGTGTAAGTATATCTGCTTATGATTGATTCATAATGCAGTCTAAGAGTTTCAAGTCGTTCCTGTTCTCGAATCTTCATATCAAGAAAAGATTTTGCAGATGAACTCATGATGTCTTCTCCATCGAAGGATATTCTGTATACTCCTCTATCCAATTTTTCGATTAATCCACTTTCAGTTAATTGAATCAAATGGTTAGCTAGAGAGGTCTTAGGAATATCCATAGCTTTTTGCAAATCCCCAAATTCCATCTCTTCAGGAATTAATCTAGCTAAGATTTCCAATCGAGTTGGATGATCCAAGTTTTTGAATAAACATGCTAAATCGTTGAGAGATTCTAACACAAACATCTTTAAAGTTTCTTTCGAGCTGAACAACTTTTCACCCATATTTCTTTCACATCGTGCTTTTAATAGATTAATTCGAAGAATTCATGAATACTGGAATAAATGAACATGATTTATTTGTTATTTAAATATTATATCAGTTTTCTAAAAGAATCGCAAAAAATTTATATATACCATTCAATAAAGGGTATTAATAGAGTAATGATAATGAAATCAAAAAAGTGAGGAAAATGAAGGAGAAAAAAATAAATCTGGAGAAAATTATAAAGAAATATTTGAGAAAACTCTCTTTTGAATTAATTAAAAGAGGATCACCTAATGAACAGATAAAATCAACTTTGGATGATGTTTTTTTCAGTCTCGATGAATATACAACAGAGTTTAAACCAAAGAATCTTGAGGAATTAGTAAATCAATTTGGTTCACCTGTAGACTTCTGTGATAATAATTCATTTACCCAATCAAAAGTTGGTTCGGTCGGACAAATTTCTCTTATAACCTTAATGATCTGTTCAGTTCTCATTATTCCAACATTGGTAATCTACAATCTCTATACCGTTTATTTATTACCTAGAGCATTACCTACCACAGTTCTCACTCGAAATACATTCACATTGGGGATTAATGGGCTAAATAGCGGATATGGAATTATTGGAACATTATTTGGTCTAAATGTCTTCATTTGGTTGCTTTACCAATATTATAAAGATAAATTTTCACAACACGACATTAGAGAGTCAATTAAAAGCGTTATTCTTTTACTTTATTGGTTTTTAGTTGTATTTTGTTTCTCGCTCATTCTTCACAGTTATATTAGCCATTATGTGATTATTGGAGACATGTGGAATCAAAATATGCAATTACTTATTCTTGAAGGAATGTGTAGATGGATTGCTCTACAGGGTGTTCTTCTATTAACAGCCATATCCTACACTAGTAAATACAGAAAACAGCAACACAAAATGAATAATTTAAAACAAGAAGGCTATCTCATTGATAGAGTTAGCATGTTTGTTGTGGTCTTCATTTTGACAGGTTTTATATCAGGGGGTCCCGGTATGGGATTGTTAGTAATCGCTATTGGGTTGGTAGTTTTCTTTTCCACAAAATTCACAGGCAAAGCATGGCTTTTAGGGTTTTTAGCAATTCTTATACAATTAGGATCACATATAAGTAGAATATTTGACTCTGGGGAGTCCGACTTCTTCTATAGAACATGGATTATTTTTGGAATCCAAAAACATACAATAGGTTTCTGGGATGATCCCATGTTGTTTTTTGTAATAGTTGTTTTCTGTCTATTAGTAATAGGTTCAATAATTTGTATAAAAAACATGAAGAAAAACAAACGTAAGATTCTTCCACATTTGAAGGTTCCAAAAACGAAAACTGCTCTGTTTTCTATTTTCTTAGTTGTACTCACATTAATAGCAGTATTAGGAACACAACCTCAAAGAATCTCATATCTAGCGGATTATGATTTAAACATAGAAAACAATTTCGAATTTGACCAATCCTTTAGATTCCTTAGAGAAGGTAAAATATCCATATCAATTTACACATACATAGAAGAGACTAGCTATCTTCAATACCCTAATGGTACTGTTGTAGAAGAAACAAGTCGCCTCTCAGGTAATTGGTATCTAACTTGGACCCCTGAAGGATCAGCATTCAGAACATTCAGAATTGAAGGTAATTTTGATAACTACACAACACCAAGCTATTCAAACGACAGAAATAATGTATCTGTTCAATTTATATCCTTAGATATAGAAGATCCAGGTGTTCTGAAATATCATTTATTCCTTAATCCAAGTAATCTGACACAAACAACTCCTTATCTTCAATTACAGTACTCAGCCATAATTCCATGGTTACCTAACTGGTATGATGTAGTAATACTTGTATGTGTCATCTTCTTTTCATTCACTGAATGGGGTGAGAAGGTGCCTCAACCATCATCAAAAGTTAAGAAAGGAGAGGATTAAATGGCAATAGATGAGCTTGATGAAAATATTCTCTTAAAAAAATGGAGAGCACAATTGTCAAAAGGAGTCTTAGAATTCCTTGTACTCATCTTGTTACAAAAAGAAAAATATGGATGGGACATATTACAGATGGTTAGGTTGCTATTGCCGACAACTGAACCACCTCTAACAGACGGAACGATATATAATGTTTTGACGAGATTGAAACGAAAGAGTTTGGTCACGTTTCAAAATAAGAATGTTGATGGAAGAACGAGAACATATTACAACCTTTCAGAAAAAGGAGAAGAATTATTACATGTAATGAAAAAAGATTGGATACAATTATTCGCTGCAATTTCAGAAGCTGAAGAAATGGTAGATGGTTAAGTTAATAATTGGTGTGTTCAGTTCTTCTAATTATTTCATTTTGTAGATTTTCTCCTAGATTAATAAAATAATCACTATAACCAGCTACTCTCACAATCAGACTTCTATATTGCTCTGGGTTTTTTTGTGCTTTTTTGAGTGTTTCAGCTGAAACTACATTGAATTGTATGTGATGACCATCCATTCTAAAATATGCCCTTACAAGATGTCGAATTTTTTCTAATCCATCTTTATCAGCTAGAAGAGTAGGAGTAAATTTTTGGTTTAATAAAGTTCCACCAGTTCGCAGATGATCTATTTTCGATGCTGATTTAATCACACCTGTTGGAC
>JAGXNV010000175.1 GCA_019894795.1 Candidatus Heimdallarchaeota archaeon
CATAGGTAATTCCAATATCTAATATTTCTGCTTTTGGATTCTTGGCAAAAGTTTTCAAGACCTCTCGGATGATTAAAGCAAAACGTTTTTTATTATTGGTCAGATATTTTAAGACTTGTCGCTCATTTGGTAGTAAGCAATTTTTATGATGGACTTTAATATTCTCGCTCAACCTGAAAGCCTATCACTTCCAGGTCTTATGACGATTATATGTCTTTACGCTGTTGCGCTCTATATTTTATTTTCAATTTTAGATAATGAAGTATTGAATCTTATAGCAGATTTAATAATGATTGGATGTGCTATAATAAGTATCATTGCTTTCTTTAATTACCTGGATGATATAAGTTGGGCTTTTACTTCGACAAGTGTACCAATTTTTGGAATCATGGCAGGAGTTATTGGTTTACTAGGTTTTGGATTAAGTATCAGAGATATGACTCAACCTAAGAAGAGATCAAGAAGAAAATAACCTAACATCTCTTCTTTTCCTTCTCTTATCTAGGTATATTTTTGTACTGAAAAAATAAAAGTAATTCTTCCAAACTCCACTCATTTCATCATCTGATTTATCTAAAAAGTTTAATAGTAAGCACTTATGTTAAAATTTACATGTCCGATTCTAAACCTTTTGTTGTTGTTGCTGCGGGTTTTGGTAATTATACGCGAGAGTATCCAGCGTATGTAAAGAAATTTGGTAGAGAGAATGTGGTTTGGACTAGCAATGCTAGAAGGTATACAGTGGAGGATCATCTAGAAGAACTAGAATCCAAAATACCAAAAGATAAACCATACATTCTTGTTGGTCACAGTTTGGGAGGTTCTATCATCATAGAGTTGATGAGTAGAAAGCCATTAACTAATTGTCAAGGAGTTAGTCTTAATGGTGCTTCTAGAATGGTTCTTTCTCACTGGTTTCTCAATTTCTTATTTTATTTACCTGTTCCCATCATCTACTCATTTTTTGCGCTGATGGTTGTCTTATTTCCTTTGAATTTTGTTTTAACTAGGTTCAATCTCCACAAAGCAAAACAAGCATCCTTTGAAGGGATAACTAGGCTACTCGAAAATGGTGCAAGAGAAATCAAAAAAGAGTATAACTATTGCCTTAGAAAGATTGGTAGAGAAGTAACTAGTATTCATAAAGATAATTTAACCATCCCAACTTTATTCATTCATCTTGAGAAAGAGATGATGGTTGATGAAGAAGATCTAAAATACACCAAAACATTATACAAGAACAAGAGAGTTAAAATCATTAAATCTGATACCATGCATCTTACACATGATTTTGACTATGTAGTTGCCGATTTAATTGGAGAAGATTTGGATTTTTTTGGTTATGAAAAAATTTCTACGGCTGGTTGAATTTAGTTAAAATTGTTTCCTTTTTCTTAGTATCTCTCAGAGTTTTTACGCCAGTTTCACTTGAAGATAGGTTTTTTCCTTGTTTAGTCGAATAATACCTATTTCTCCAGGAAACAGAGTTTCCTAGTGCTCCATTCAACAAAGATAAAAGAATTATAGTAATCACAATGGCCATTGCTATCGGGTAAAAAATTACTGCAAGGATATTGTTTCTCCCTCTTTCTCTCCAGTATAGATAATAAGCAATTCCCCAAGTTAGATAGAGAACACTATTCACCATAATACCTACAGAAAAATCCCAAACCATCCATGAGCTAGGCTGTATTATTGAAAGTACGAGAAAATAGGGTGCAAAAAGACAGTATATTAACCACATAATAATCATCATAACTCTCCAGTGTGGGAGAGTGTTAATACCTCCCCAGATTGCCCTCTTGAATGCTCTAAAAAAATCTATAAATTTTCCAGGATACATTCGAGTAGAAACCAGTTTTGTGTGATCAACAAAAAACAATTTCTGTTCTTTATCTTTACATAATTTAGCTAATGCTACATCCTCAACTAGAGAAGAGTTAATTGCCATATGCCCACCAAGTTTTTCATAGCCTGCTTTTGTAAACATCATATATTGACCACTCGCCATAAAGGCAGATTTGTCAAAAGGATTATTGATATTATTTCTAGGACCTCCACCCAGATAGCTTAGAAAGTACATAAATCCAACTAAGTATTCAAACCATTTCTCTGCTTTCTGGTAGGGAAACATAGAAAATAATTTTGCTTCAGTTGAAAGAAGATGTTCTACAGTAATTCTCAAAGAATCAGAAGTATGTTCTGTATCTGCGTCGGTGAATAGAAAAATATCTCCTTTCGCTGCTAGATATCCAACATGACATCCATAGGATTTTCCTATCCACCCTAAAGGTAAGTTTTCATCAACAATTATATCGACACCAAATTCCTCAGCTATCTCTGTAGTCTTATCTTTTGACCCTCCATCAACAAGGATAATTTCGTATTTGGGATATTTTAGAGTAGTTAAACTAGCTAGGCATTTCGCTATATTTTCCTCTTCTTCTAATGTTGGAACAATAATACTAACCAAGGGTAATTTTTCATCATCGAGTTTCAAATAGTGCCAACCATTCCGACTATTACTCACTATATTTAATAGATAGATGAAACATCCACTTATTATCAGAATATAGAGAGTTTCAAATATGAAACCCAAAATAATCACTTGTCTTATTTTGCAATTATAGGGTATGCAGTTGCTTATATTATTTGTCAAATAGTGAAAAAAAGTTAAAAGAAGTAATTTCTTGATTTATCTCTAATGATAAATATGTTTTTCATCGTATATTTTAGGCTTGAAGACCCTCATAGAGATTGCAAGAAATGGAAGAATAAAACCCAAAGTAAATCCAATTACAGCAAAGAGGCTGAAAAAGAAATTTTCGTAAGGAACTGCATAGAGAGTGCAATTAGTTAATATTGTAGCGCATAATTGCTGCAGAATCGAATCAACAGTGAGATAGAGAAAGAATATCCCAATAATATTGAATACCACACCTATACCATAAATTGGTATTTTTTTATTCCATTGTGTTTTCCCAGGGATCATTTTGTGTTTTCCCATCAAACCCTTGAATGCAGGGATAATGAAGAAAGGAGCAGTAAAGCTGCCAAAAAGTAGGAAAAATGGGACATACCAGATTTTTAAGGGAAATGTAGCTGATTTCATTGTATAGAGTGTAGTTGCAGAAATTGTTGCGAAATAGATTACAAATGTAAGAGATAATATGATTACTAACCACCACTGTCCAAGAACATATGCTCGAACCAAAGGTATCTTCAACAAATATATTAGCGCATAAAAAACACCTAAGAAATAAAATGATGTGGCAGCTACAACTAACAACGAAGAAAAAACTATATCAAGAGATTGTCGGAATTTTAGTTTTCGTTGAATTGTACGTTTAATTAACTTACCAGCATAATCATACATTATACCAGATTGCCCTGTAAACCATCTAAAAAGTTGACTTATCTGATGAGCCATTGTCTCAGGTACTAGAGACATAGAACCAATTTCATCAAGAAAATAACCCTTTTTACCATCCATAATCAAATTTACAGAATGATCGAAATCCTCGGTCATCTTACCTTCTGGGATGGGATAAGCAGATTCTCTTCTAAAACAAGCAGTAGATCCACTGTAAAGAACAGTTCCGATTTTCCTTCGAGCATTTTCTGAGCAAAATTGTTGAGTTAAACTCATAGCTTCCCAGACATGCAAGAAATTTGTAACATTTCTAAAACCAAACTTTGCTTGAATAAATGTAAATTCTGGATATTGCTCCATTATAGCAGCGAATTTAGCTAAAATACCCGGGTTTGGTATATGATCAACATCGAAAAATGCGACTATATCTCCATCAATTTTAGGTATAACAAGATTTAGCATGTGAGCTTTGAACCGATCATTTTCTTCATAATAGTAAATTGCATTATGTTTCTCACTTATTTGTTTGCATTGTTCTCTTAACTTTTCATCAGAACTATCATCAGCTACCCAAACATCATAGTTGGAATATGTCTGTTCTGTGAAACCAATCAAGGTTTCTTCTAATACGAATGGTTGAACATTATGGATTGGAACAATGACACTAATTTTGGTTTTTCCTGTCAATGCTTCTAAATCATAGGAAACTTCACCAACGCGTAAAACTCCATCTATCAATTGAATCGCAAAATAAAGAGCTATAAAGAAACTAACAACTTCTACTAAAAGAGCCAAAATATTTAGAATCATACCCCCTACAGTCAATGGTTCATGTGTACCAATGTTAAGTATTATGTTAATCAAAGACCAAATAAAATATGCTACAATGAAACTATATAATAAATAACCAACAATATGATTGGCTCGACTAAAGAATAGTTGTTTACGCATAAACATGATTATTGCAGAAGGATATTTAAATATTCAGACTTGAATTATAAGTTTCTAACTACTCTCAGAAGTAAAAAGAACAGCTAAATCTCATAGAATTTTTAGATGACCTAGATAGAATCTTCTTTGCAATTGTGGAGCATTCATCAATCATTTCAATGAATGGTTAATGGTAGATATGCTTGTCTTCATATATTTTAGTTTTGAAATATTTTTTTGTTATTACCATGAAAGGCAGACAAAATGTTAAAGTAAAACCTACTAAAGCAAACAACAAAAAGAAGAAGTTTCGATAAGGATCTGCATAATAACAGAAACCTAGAGTATAATAGTAACATACTTGTTGGAAGATAGAATCAACTGTTAGATACAAGAAGAACAAACCAACAACAGCGAATATTGATGCATTACGGAAAATGGGTATTTTTTTATTCCACTTAGTTTTACCCGGAATTAGTTTATTCTGACCTATTAAACCTCTAAATGCAGGGATAATGTAAAAAGGTGAAATCATACTTCCAAAAGATAGGAAAAAGGGTATATGCCAATACTTCAAGGGAAAGGTAGCTGAATTCATAGAGTAGATTGTAGTTGCTGTAATTGTAGCTAGATAAATTATGGCTGTAAATGCAGTGATGATTATTAACCATATATGACCTAAAGACCATGCTCTAACTAATGAAATTCTTGCAAAGTATATGATACTGTAAAGAACACCTAGTGTGTAAAACGAAGTAGCTCCAACAACTAGAAATGAAGAAAAGACAATATCAATTGCTTGTCGTAATTTTATTTTTCTCTGAAGAACAAGCTTAACCAACTTCCCTGCATAATCAAACATTGCTCCAGATTGACCAGTAAACCACCTGTATGATTGTGAAATCTGATGGGCCATTGTGTCTGGAACTAAAGACATGGATCCTATCTCATCTAAGAAATATCCTCTCTTGTTTTTGAAAATTAAATTCAAGGATAAATCATAATCCTCGGTCATCTTTTCTTCAGGTATAGGAAAACAATTTTCTCTTCGGAAAATTGCTGTTGTACCATTATAAAGAACTGTATCAATTTTCCTTCGAGCGTTTTCAGAACAAAATGCTTGCATCAACCCCATTGCTTCCCAAATATGAAGGCGATTTGTTACATTTCTGAAACCGAATTTTGCTTGAATAAATGAATATTCTGGATATTGTTCCATAATAGCAACAAATTTCTCAAGAATATCTGAAGTTGGAATATGGTCAACATCGAAAAAAGCAACTAAGCTTCCTTTGGTTTTGGGAATCACGATATTTAGCATACCAGATTTGAAACGTTTATTCTCCTCAAAGTAATATTTCACATCATGTTTTTCGCAAACTTTCTCACAGGCCAGTCTTAGATCTTCATTTGAGCTATCATCAGCTACCCAAAGATCAAAATTTGAATAAGACTGAAGAATAAATCCCTTAAGTGTTTCTTCTAAAACATTTGCTTGAACATTATGGATTGGAACAATAACACTAATTTTGGTTTCACCAGTGATTATTTCGACATTGTAAGTGATTTCTCCAACTTTGAGAACACCATCTATCAATTGTACTGCGAAATA
>JAGXNV010000176.1 GCA_019894795.1 Candidatus Heimdallarchaeota archaeon
CTCTAGAACCCATTCAAATTAGATTATAGCTTTTCAAACGATGGGAACTAGATGCAACTATATCAAATAAAAGAATAGAGACAGTGAAATGAATCAGTACTTTTAAGATCAATCCAGATTAGATTCTTGATTGAACTTACTTACTAAACAAGGAAAATTTATGGAAAAAATCATCTAGTAACCATGATTTATAGTCTCATTATTAAATAAGAATGGAGGAGGAAAGATTATTTCCTTTTTCTAAATACTGTTACAATTGCAGCTAAGGAAATAAAACCTAGAATAACTGAAAAGGTTCCATATGAAGCACCAGAAACATCGTTTATTATTGTAAAAACCTTGCTGGATACCATGACTGTAGGAATTGTTACAGATTCGAAATCCCATCTAAAGTGTGGTTTCATCCCAATTGCTGCAAAATACACGTAATTGTTCCCTACTCTAAGTTGAAAGGTATCCTCATTTTCTAATGAGAAATCTCCATCATTTACCCACCAAAATGAAATGCCTGGACCAAGATGATGAAGACTTTGAAACACTGCATATCCGTCATCTTCGGCTAAAGCAAGTGGATAAGTTGAATAATTGTAATCAACTTCTACATATGCATCATCTACCGATCTAAGCAATGTTTGAGAAAGAGTGCTAACATCACTATCATGTAGTTCTGTAGCTACACGGATATCTGTCCATGTCCATTCAAATTGATTTACTAGTTGATCAGCAGGCGTTGGATAGGATTTAACATCACAAACATTTGATGCTTGTCTTCTTTCAGGTGGATTGTCTATAGGGTCTTCTGAAACATAGAAATATAAACTATCTTTAGCCCATTGCCAACTAAAGGATGTGTGATAGATATCAGAAACAACTTCTCCAGCGATAATTGTAAGCAAATGCCAACCTTCTTCTAGAGTTACCACTATGCCTTGAGTTGTGTTTATTCCAGAAAATTGACCTACATTTGAAATGCCAAGATCTGTATTGTCTAAGTATAAATTGAAATTTCCTTGTAACCGAGTTACATTATACTCACTAAATTCATCAGGTTCATTGAAATACCATTGATTAACGTAAGATTCTTCCCCGCTATCAGAAAACAATGTGTCATCAGCAATATCTATGTCAAAACCGAACCATATATCATCATCTGCAGTATATACTTGTTCATCAGCCATTATTGATCTGTTGAATTCTATAAACATTGAAGGACCTAATTCATAAGCAAAATTTGGTACCATCTTCAGAATAACGGGAACAAGTTTCGTTTCTTGCTCCCCACTTATTGTTAAAGCAGAAAATGTTGATAATAGAATCATAGTAATTAGAAGGGTATTTTTCTTATTCATGTGCATATCTCTCTCATATTCTTGCGGACATGAATATGAATAATTAAAAATTTTTCTACGTATTCAAGAGTAATATCGTTTTCCATGGTGAAACATACAATATCTAGAACAAAAGAAACTGTCACTATTGTGGGAGAATCATTAATCTTGTTATAAAGGAAAATTATCTAGTTAAAGTGTTATGATATTAAATATTTCTCGCAATCTTCTCTCGACAATTCAAATTCCAGTTCTGTCATCCACAATTTATGATTCAATGTTTCGTTGATTTTGATCATTTGTTTATTACTCCCTGCGTTACCTGTTATCCAGTATTTAGAATCAGTTTCTTCAAGAAGATGTCTCAAAGATTGATATTTTAACATTAAACCTAATCCTTTTCCTCTATGCTCAGGAATCACCCCAGTATCATCCTGCGATACTACTTGTTTGTGAAGTGGATTTGTACTAAAGATAGTATATCCTACAGGTTTATTTGTTTCCTCGTGAATACAGAGAAAAGAACAGTAATTGTCCCCGTGGAGCATTTCAACATTATAAATTTCTTTATATCTTTCAGGTGTTAAAGTATAATCTTCGAAGGTAAGTTCTTCTCGTGGCATATCATTCCATATCTGCTGAGCAACAGTAATGAATTCTTCAAAGTCAACAAAATCTTCAAATTTCATATTCTTAACTTTGACTACTCTATAACCATTATTATTTGCTTTTTTTAGAAGTCTATTGGCTTCTTCTTTTACTTCATTGATATCAAATTCTGTTAAATCTGCAATAGTACGTTTCTCTTGATAGTCATTATCTTTCTTTATTTTTCTAAGAAAGGGTTCTCCGTCAGATCCTAAAACACATCCTGCATAAATGAATTTAATTTGTTCAGGGGGTTTTGTGATAAGAGCTTCAAGTAATGATTTTCCAATACCTTTTCTTCTGTGTTCTTTAGCAACATAGGCAATAAACCATCCTCTATCAAGATTATCATATTTGAGATACCAGCCGATAGTACCATGGCCTACAACAAGATCCTCTGAGTTAATTGCTACTGCTCTTATCTGTTTAACCCAATGAACTTCTCTGGTGTTCCATTTCTTTCTGAACAATTCAATCTCAGAAGGTAGAATACCCCATTTCGCCTCCTGCTCTTGTTGTTGAAGAGCAAACAGCTGTTCTAGATATTTTACTGGAATGTCTTCCCTGTTACCTACAAGAATTCTGATGTTCTTCATTTGGTTTATCTCAGTTTGAGCAATTAGACAAAGGTTTAAGATTTTTTTTACCTTGGAGACATGAGAGTAAAGAAAGAATTAAAATCTTGAAACTCTTAAATAAACTTATAATTCGGGGTTGACTAAATTGTCTTCAAAACTAGAGCATAACCAAATAATTTATGTGTGCAATACTTGCTCAAAGAAAAGAATTGTCTTGTTTCCAGCTGGGATGGAGATTAGAGTAGATTCTACAGGTTTAAGCGAATTTGTTGATATTCACACATGTAAGGATGATAAATTAACTGCCCTGATCTTATTTGTTGATGCTCAATATGCTGTTAGATCACAAGTTCCTATAAGTAGTGAAGAAGCTACAACATCTTCTCCGGATAATTTTGCTAGCATACCCGTCCCTGTTCCTAGAAAATCCGGTTTAAGTAAAATAAAAATAACCCCTCCTGAAAACTTCAAAGCTTCTGTTATTAATGAATTAATTGTTAAGGATAAATTAAGACAACTCCAGTATTCATTAGAGTCAAAAAAAACCATTGAAGAACGAGATATAATGATTGATTCTCAATTCTGTTTTGTTCACATTTACGCTAATGTTTCCAATCGGACTGATCTAGTACAAGCAAAAAGATGGTTCAAAGAAATAGCTAACTCACTTGAGCAAACTATACACATCAAAGATGAAATTTTCACCTTACTTCTAACATATCTTGAAGAGAAATTGAAAAAGGATTCGTACATCAGAGAATTCAAAGAGTTAGAAATACTACTTAATTCTCCAGTAACAGTACCTATCTCGACACAAAAATCTATCAAAGACTTTAGTGATAGATGGGTTAGTATTGAAAGTAAACTTACTTTAGGGGATTATAACGAGTATCATAAAATCATCTTAGCTTGCTTGGATAACAAACAAATAACACTTCTAGAAATCTTCTCAATAATGAAAAGTCACATGAAATTATCATACTTCCTCTCAGCGGTTCATGATTTATTCAGTAATGCTTTCATAAAATTGGAAAAACCACAATTTTTTGGCATATCAGATTTTGAGTAAACAGAAAAATTAGTTACTTAGTTGAGTTTTTTATGTATAAGATGAATAATCTGCAAGAGGGTATAAATCTGTAGAGTTGGCATTTCCACTAATCTGATAATAACCTGTTTCGTTATAATCATTCCAATAATTCCCTTCTAATAAAACAGCATCATACCAAAGATTGTTCTGCCCATTGTCAAATGATTGAGAAGAACTTCCGAAGTTATTGAAGAAGAATGAATTGTGGTGAATGCTAAAATAATTGCTACCACTTAAATCAATACCATATCCTGTATTATTTCGAAATAAGTTAAAACAAATGTTATTGCTAGAACTACTAAAATCTTCAATACCTACACCATTCAAGTACAATGAGTTAAATCTTACAATATTGTTATTGCTTTCTGAAAGGTAAACGGCTTTTTCTGTATCGGTTATTGTATTATTCTCAATTATGTTGTAATGAGAATCAGCTAGCTTAAAACTATAAAAGGAATATCGAGTAACTGAATTGTTGAACAAGATACAATTGGAGCTTGAATCTAAACTGAAACTGATATGAGTGACTTTGTTTAAAATGTTTGATGAAATTAAACAATCATTACTATTCTCTAAGAGTATAGCTCTAGCATTTTTCTCAATAGTATTTGAGATGATAGCAACATTCGTTGAGTTATCTACAACAATCCCATCATATTTGGGCGTATTTTGATCAAGTGCAGGAAAAGCAACAGAAATATAATTATCAACTAAATTAGTATAATTTGAATTAGAAATTATAATCCCTGCATTATTTTGAAAAAGTATACTATTTGTAACATTCACTCTATTTGAAGAGAAGATACCGATTCCAGCTCTACTGTGACTGAAACAAGTGATATTGTCAGTCTGTACTGTTCCTTCAGCTACGTTCTCTAGATGAAGACCGTAGAAGAAATTATTTGCAAAATAACAGTTGCGAATAATTAAGTAACTGGTAGTATCTTTAATCGAAATAGCAATTTTACCTTGGTCGACAATATAACGATTTTCAATAACATAAGGGTCATCTGAAGTACCTTGACCTGAATCGCTGTGCTTCATGAGATCTTGATCAGAATTTATTTCTATATAAGTTGTTTTTTCAAAGGTTAACAAAATGGGAAGTCCGACACCTATGAGCACTAGAAAAAACATAGCGATTAGCTCTTTTTTGAATGTTGATAGTTTCTTTTTCATGGGCCTCAGCTAAGACTAATAAATGCGTAATAAGCTCGTTACTAAAATGTTTCTAGATGTCTTAAATTATCAGTTTATTAGCTTGACATTTTTCATCATGGAATTTATCACGATAATTGCTAAAAATAAGAAACTTTCTATTGTCTAGGAATATATTAATAATATTGTAAGCTAGTATGGTCTTGGTCTTAATGAAATTCAAATCTATAAGTAGAAATCTTTTTGTTTTAGTCTTATTAACGAATACTATTCTCCTAGTATCGTTTTCTTCTGTTCAGGGATATAATCTAACTGAACCAGTTGTTGCAGATCATACAGTAGCAAATTTGGTTCGATTAGATGAAGTACCTGATTCAGCAATTATTGAAGCTAAGAACACGTTGCATATTGCATATCAGCACACAAGTCATGGTTCACAAATAATAGATGGAATGAATGCTCTTCCAGCTTTCAAAGAAAGTAATGGAGGAACAGTAGATCTTTACAATTATAATAGTACCTTTCTGCAGGATGGAGCTATGTCATCTGTACCTGATGTGGGGTACCCCGGATGGGATGATGCGACCAGGGATTATCTAGATACTCCAGCTAATAGTGAGTGCAATGTCATCATGTGGAGCTGGTGTGGACAAGCAAGTTCTCAAACCGAACAAAGTATGATTGATCACTATCTCACACCAATGTCTCAGTTAAAGATAGAATATCCTAACGTGATGTTTGTTTACATGACAGGCCACACTGATGGTACAGGGTTAGAAGGAAACCTTCATCTTAGAAATGAACAAATCAGAAATCATTGTATAGCTAATAATTCAATACTCTTCGATTTCGCTGATATTGAGTCATATGATCCCGATGGTAATTATTATGGTGACAAGTATGTTACTGATAATTGTGATTGGAATGATGGAGTTAATTCAGGAAATTGGGCTTTAGATTGGCAAGTCACACATACAGAAGATGTAGAGTGGTTTAGTTGTAGTTGTGCACATAGTCAAGCACTAAATGGTAATTTGAAAGC
>JAGXNV010000177.1 GCA_019894795.1 Candidatus Heimdallarchaeota archaeon
CACCTAACAGTTCCAATTCTTTTTTACCTAACAATCCCTTAGTTTTCTCAGTGAGTGGAACTGCTACAATAAGTGTATCTATTTCTTTTAAGAAGTTATGAAGATCAGCATAAGAATAAGGGGTGGCGGGTGTCGGTAGAAAAGTTTGCTGTTTTTCCCAATCTCTTCTAATAATGAAAAATTCTGCATCAAATCCTGAAAGAAGTTTGTGGGCAATCCTATTAACGTGACCATAACCAAGAAAACCTATTTTCCTTCCTTGTAAAGGTACGGAGGCTGCATCAGCATCACCTTTCCTCCAATGTCCTTCTTTCATCCAATTGTGATGTAAAACTACCCTATTTGTTAGAGCTAATAAGAGAGCAACAGCATGTTGAGCAGTGTTGTAAGCATTGCCATGACCATTAACCAAAGTGATAGATTGATCTATAGTAACTTCTTGAAACAGAGATATTAGATGTTGCACACCTGCACCAGGATTGATAAATAGTTTAACCTTCTTTGCCGTTTGAAGTAACTCTTTGGTTGGCCTCCAACCCATAATTATGTCTGCATCAGGAGCCAATTTCAAAAAAGTCTCTTCCTCAGTATCAGGAGGAAATATCAAATTAACTTGTGGATAGTCTTCCAAACCTTGAGTAAGATACTGTTTTAGGTCTTCATTTGGCTGCCAAATACAAAGGACATTAACTTTCTTTTCTTTTTGCATTGTCAAATGTAAAATTGTGGGAAGAAATAAAAACTTTCACAACAAACGACAAAGGATTATATTAATTGATTAAAGAAGGAAGTTGAAGGAGAATGGCGCCGCTGTGTTCGAATCCTACTATCGCAATACTATGAAGGTCCTAAATCTTAGATTTAGGTACTCTTGGTGGATATACTATCCATACCCCTCGTATGCGGAAAGGGGGAGGTTGTTGAATTTGAGTTTTTCTCTCCTTTATCTTTAATGTTTCTTGCAGCGTTAATATGAGTATTCACTGTTTTTCCACATTTCTTACACTGTGCAATGTCATATGATTTTGTTGAGCGTTGAATTGTCCCTCCACAACCATTATGGAACCTGCTTGTATTTCGGGGATCAACTTTCATAAGTTTAACTTCATATCCCAAAAGTGAAGATGCTAGACCTACTGCCTTCTCAAATAGGTTTATTTCATCAGGCATGTTGTAGATAGCTTTTGCCAAAGCTCCTCTAGTTCCTCTTGGATCAGATCTTAGATTCTCTATGTATAAAACCTTACACCCACTTTTAATTATCACAGCTGCAATGAAATGGGGAACAAGATCTTTGATTGCTTTTAGGATTTTTTTTCTCTTGTGATAAACTCGAACTAGTTCTCCTTTGGTTTTCACAAAATCATAAGGATTTTTGATTTTACTCTTCACACTTAAACTATAACTTAGTTGAGGAATTACTACAGAACTTAATTTTTCATATCTATCTATCAATAAATTAAAATCATCTGGAAGATTCACTTTTGATGAAAAAGCTAGCATGTGCTCTCCTAATCGATTAATATCTAAACCAAGAGCTTTTGCTTTCTTTACTTTTATCGTTTTTATATAACTATTAATTAATCGAGTAGACATAAAAACACTTGAAGTTCCTTCTAGAACCACTGAAACACGTAGTTTATAGCTTGGAGCTGAACTACTTCTAACAATTAGAACTTTGATTTTAGCTCCTCGTTGAAGATATGTTCGAACTTTAGATGAAAAAATCAAAGTCCCATTAATGCACGAAAATCCCTTTAATATAAATCCCAAATCAAATTTGCCCTCTTTTTGCGCAAGTTCAGTCATTTGCAAAGAATTACCGGGTCTTAAAATTAGGTGGTCTTTATTCATTAGTAAGATAATAGGGATTCTACCTTTCTTTCTCTTCATGTATGGAAAAGAACTTAACTGTTCTGGGTTTGTTTTCTGAATAACTTTAGAGACATTCTTTCCTATGTAAGGAGAGAGTGCGAAAACAATAATGCTTCGTAAAGCAGAAAAAAGCCTTCGTTTTTTCATGCCCAGTACTTCCACTATGGCTACACTCAGTTTCTTCAAACTTTTCCAACGTGAGGTTTGAGGAATGTTAATCCAAGAAGTGAGATAAGGTGCAACGATTGTTCTGTTAGTATTAATAAGATCCAGAGCATTTAGAAAAGTTTTAGCAGTTTTTGAAATATGTTTTGAAGAATATTCTTGATGTTTTAGTCTATGATAAATTTGAATGCTTTTTTCTATTTCGTGTTGAGAAATGGAGGGAAGTGTAGAATTGAATTTCAAAGAAGAATGGCAAAATTTGTTTAACTGCCATCTAGTACTAGTTAAAAAGTTTATTGCGTAAATACGTTTAGCTGTCCATCTATGAGCAAGAGTATTTTCAACTCTTGGACTACGACCAAAAATTAGCCATTCAATAGCTTGTTCATTCCACTGTTGAAGTAATTGAAAGAGTTCCAGTATTTTCTTTTCTCTATTTACAGCACCCTTTGATGCAATAGTAAGCCAATAGTATGCGCTATCAGCGATGTTGGAATAGTTCTTTGTTGTTTGTTGTATAGCACGAACAGTCAAACCACGCCATTGGTCAGGAAACAGTCTTGATATTCCCATGGCAGCGTTGATTGCGTTTTTATCTTGAAGAATATCATCTTGACGAACTTGTAATCCTTTGACTCGTTGGTTGGCTTCTTTTTCAAGTACTCGTCTCTCCTCCTTAGAACCATTAAACCTGATTCCCATTTGATAAGTGCGTATAACCAATGGTTGATCAGGTGTTAATGTTTGAAGAGACACGAAGCTTCAAAATATAATATTCAGTTTGATATATAAAGTCGGTAAAACTGTAAAAATAGAAAAGAATGGCGCCGCTGACAAGATTCGAACTTGTGACCGATCGGTTAACAGCCGATTGCTCCACCGGACTGAGCTACAGCGGCAAGCTTCTTTCGCTTTTTTTACTTCTCTTGTGTTTTTAAACCTTTTTTTCTTTGTATACTATTATAGATTTTAGGAAAAGAACCCGAGTAACAAACAGATAAAAGACGCACTTTTATATATTTTAATTGCTTTCTATGATTAAACTACAAAGGATTCAAGATGAAGATAAAAGAAGTGGCGACTAAAATAATACTGGTGTTGAGCTCGATTTGGGTTTATGTTCCAATAATAGCAGGGATTATTACTCCAATGTTATACATGATACCTTTAGCATATACTTCTTGGGTTCTTTTCTTTTCTTTAGGAAATGCTGGTTGGGCAAACTTAATTTATGGTTTTGATCTTGGGGAAATGTGTCTTCCGCTTGGAATTTTATTAACTGTTTTTGAGATTGTAGCTTTTATTGGTGGGTTGGCTTTATTTGTTTGGGGATTCATTCATATAGTACGAGCCCAAAAAAATGAATTTAAGATAGCTCAAACAGGCCCTTACAAATACATTCGTCATCCACAACACCTAGGGATAATTCTTATTTCACTTCCTTTTGTTTTCTGGCTACATGGTTTTTTTTCTAATATTTATTTAAAAATCCGTGTAGGTGATATTCTCTCTTGGGTTTTATTCTGTTTTATTCTTATTATTTGGTCTGATTTTGAAGAAAGAAAATTACAGAAAAAATATCCAGAAGAGTTTGCCAATTATAAAAATAGTACTGGATTCTTTTTCCCAAAAAGAGGTGATAAAGAAACTCTAACAATTCAAGAGAAAAAAAGATATTGTTATCTCATACGTTATCTAAGTTTCTTCATCATTTATTGTATTGCTGTTCTAATTATGTTCTTATTTGTGAAATATGTCCCTGGGGGGATTACTACTAAATAACAATGCCGATGCATCAAAACAATTGTATGATTAGGATAAACTATGTGTTGCATTTTACTCGTGAATTTAAAAAAAATGGATCGCCTTACCAACTGAGCAGAATTTCAGTTATTGGATTCAAAGTGATTATGTTTTCTGGATTAAAAAAGTCTGTACATGTTCCTTAAAAGTACTGGAAGAGAGCTTAGACTTACAATCTAACGATTTATAAGTGTGCAAAAGTAATTGATATATTTATTATCAATAACAATGCAAGAAAATCTGGATGTCTGTCAGTGAAAAAGCAAGAAAAAGCTGATCAACCTATAAAAATTCATTCAATTATTATTTTTTCTGGATGTGTTTTATTTATTATTGTCAGTTTTCTTAATATTACTTACAATTTATATCTTAATAATACAGAATATTTTCATCTGATTGGATATATCCTTTTTACCCTTTCTGCAATTAGTTTAGTGCCTATAGCCTATGGAATACATGCCATTACTGATATCTATTTTGTTGATCATATTACAAAGACAGGGAAACAAACTGCTTTGTGGATGACAGCTTTTTCAGCGGCAGTACTCTTGGATATGGCAGTTCTTGGTTGGCCATTCTTAGCTGGATTAACTGGATTCATAGTTATCTTAGGTAGGATTTTTGGTTTTTATATGTTAAACAAACTTTTTAAGAAAATCGATAAAATCTTCTCTCTTAAAATAGGTAGCGCATTTTATTCAATTTATGCGTTTTTTTCAATTGTAATATCGGTTATTAGCGCGATATCAAGTTCTGTTAGGGATGAAGCATTTTATGCTTTCTTGGTCACATTCAATGGATTCGTTGAATCAGGATTGATGATTATTGTGGGAATAAAACTCATAATTGATATCTCCAGAATCAAAAAGTATGTTTTAACTAAGCCTCTCTTACCCTATGCGACTAAAGTAGCGTTCCTCATTAGAGACAGAAAATCAAGAACCGAAATTCCTACTACAAAGGAACATATCCAATCTAGAACTTATATTTCTCTTCTTCAACAAAAAACTAAAACCGTGGAAACAGCAGAGGATCTAAAGGAGCAACAAGAACTAGAAGAGACTTTTAATTTGATTAATTGCCCTGTTTGCAGTGAAAGAACTGACATGTTTTTGGAACATTGTATCCACTGTCAAGTCAACTTATTCAACCGCAAAATTACTGTAACAAGTAAGTCTTCAGAGATTACAAGTTCAGAAGAAGAACACAAAACTTCAGTTAGAAGAATTTTGTCAATTAAAAGAGAAAAAGTTTTACAAGACTTAGTGGTAACAGTTTTTCTTGTTACTTTTGTTGTTTATTCCTTTGTTTCTAGTAATGCATCCCTCATCATCGTTTCTTGGCTCATAATTGCGATAATTGCAACCTATCTAATAATCAAATATGTTGTCCTTTTCGTCTTTGGAAAAGGTTATGCGATTACTTCTATTGTAAGTGATCTAAGTTATCTATTTCTGTTTTTCCCGGGAATAATAATTGTTGTATCGTATGTTTTTACTATAATATTACGTCAATTTATTTCTATGGATGACAGTTTCTATAGATTGCTGAACGTCTTAATTATTATTACATTAGAAATAATAGCAATTTTTGTTGTCCTAAATAGAAAGCTAGAAAGTGCCAATATGAATCTTAAAGGATATATTAAATATAGATTTGATTTTGGTGCAAGAGAGGAAGAAATGAGGAAGGAGAAAGAGAGAATACAAAGAAAGCGAACTAGTTTTGATAAACTAGACACAATTGCATCTCGTGTGGAAAGTCAAGAAAAGGAAAGAATAGTTGCTTATGATAAATTTGATTTCAAGGAAAGATTAGAGGATTTAGGCAGCCCTTTAAAACAACAAGATAAAAAGAGAAAGTAAACCAAGATGTTTTATCTTTATTCTATTACCTGTCTAGTCGCTCTCTCTTCTTTTCCAAAAATCTGCTTTTGTTAAATTCGTTTTATTCTCTTTGTTTTTCCTGCCAGTACTTCTGATAA
>JAGXNV010000017.1 GCA_019894795.1 Candidatus Heimdallarchaeota archaeon
GAACAATTGTTTTATTAAATGTAACATATAGTAAATTTTAGGAAGGAAAAAAAGTAGTAGGTTCAGAGAAAATATCGGGTGACTCCAACTATATTTATTATGAACCCTAGAATGAAAACAATTAGACCAGGAATCATTAGATTATTGATTTGTTCTTCCTTGAATTCGATACGAGTGTCTGTTTTTCTTATCTGCAAGATCCTGATAAACAATGGTATCATGTAAATAAACAACCCAATCAAAGCTGTAAAAGCACCTATAAGAAGAAAAATAATAGATTCAGTGTATATTTGATTGAATAAACTAGGATCAACAGGTAGCAGCATTAAAACTATACTCAAAAGCATTATAAATAAAACGACAACTAACTGTATGAAAAGAAAACGAAAGAAAGGACTCTCTCTCATTATACTCATCATTTTACTTCTTGGTTTGTTATTACTCTCATTCATATTGTTCACAACTTTATCCTTTATAGTTAGCATGATCTTGTTTGTAAGTACCAAAAAACACCAAAAATTACCGCTAGAATCAATGCAACAGCTACAAGAACTACCAAAACTAGACTTAATTTTAAAAGAAACGCAGATAGCATTATGGTTGTTGTTCCAATAACAACCTCTGACCATGCTGCAACAGAAGCACCTGCTATGAAAGCTGTTAATGCAAGTATAGTAAAACCCATTCCAACTGTTGTGCAAACCCAAATACATTGATTATAAAATTCCATTAAAGCATTATTACATTCTGTATCATTTAAGTCTGCTTGCGTATAAGATTGTCTAGGGTCTGTTTGACCATTGTAGATATAATCTAAACCAACTAAGAAACAATGGATTTCAGAACCTCCTGAAACTGCAACTTCTTGCCAAACAATTTTGACGTTAAAGGATAATCGAACTGATATGAGAGCACCATCTACATATTCAATCCATCCATAAGCTGACGAATCTTCAGGATCCTCATAGTTAAAATAACCTCGACAACTTATCAATACTTTAGTAGATGGATGGCTTTGTACAAAATCATCAAATTCTGTTGCACCTGTAGCAGTTCTTAGATTGAAATAATACCAAATATTAGCATAGGTAACACTTGCTGTTTGTGAAGTCCAACCTTCTCCTAGAGGGTCACCGCCTCCACCTCCTGGACCAGGGTCTAAACCTGGAATAGGATCATATAGGTTAAAGACCTTCATATTTTTTGGTACTTCTACTTCAATTTTGAGAAATTCCGATAGTCGCATTAAAGCATCAACTGTGTTTATATCATCTTCAAACGACAGCATCGTTTGACTAGATTTCATAATTTCACTAGATTTACATGCTAATAAAGCAGTAAATTCAAATTGACTAGCTAATCTAGCTATTGTTTCTGAATGCAAATCTTCGATATAATATCTATCACTGATTTCAGATCCGTGACCTATAATTATCAAATGTTTCTCTGTTCTTACAAAAGTAGCTTCGTCATAGTATACCTGAGCTGAATAACCTGCATCGGATAATGCATAAGCTATAGTTCTACTCATTTGTCCAATTGTATCATAGAAATCTAAGTCCCGATTAGTTAGGATATTTTCTTGTTCAGAGGTATTTATTCCTAGTGTAGAATCCTGCTTTGTAGTATTCTGCGCTATATAACTTCTTAATAAAATTGGTTCTAATAGCGAAAAACTCCAAAAAAGAGACAGAATAAATAAATATTTTATTAATTTATTTTTACTAATTTTCATCACTTCCACAACCTTTGATACAATTGTTTTTTGCAAATTAATTGTATTAATATTTGTTAAGAGTAAATTCATTCTTAAGTTTGATGCATTTTTTTTGAAAATCTTTATAAACAACTTAATTATATGTGCATAGTACTTCGGAAGGAGTTGTATCAATGAAAAAACTTAATCAAAAATCTAAGATTTTGATAGGAGTCATTAGCCTAATTTTTTTGGCAACAAGCATGCCTCTTATCCAGGCATTTTCAGCACCCATACCAACACAGTTGGTAGTAAAATTAGATGACACAGCTACTGTAAATACGGCAATTAGCAATCTAAAACAGAATACAAAAAACATTGCTATTGTTGAATATGGTTCAACCGAATATGACCTTACCTATTGGAGAACATTAGGAGCGGTTATTTGGGTATCCCATGGAACAGATGAGGGTGTATCAATCAATGGTAAACTTGCTAGTTGGGATCAACTTGAAGCCCCTATTCTACGAACACCAAATAAAGATGTTGTACTTGCTTGCTATTCTGGTTCTTTGCTTCAACAAACAGAATTAAGCTCAAACGATGTACTCACTTTTGACGATGAGATAGATAGTGTAATAGGGAGTTTGTTAGTCTCCTATTTAGTTACAAAAGACTCTACCATTTTACCTAAAGTTACTTCAAGACTGCTAGAAGTATATACTAATCCAACACAATATGACCCCTTGGCGTTTGTTGTTGATGACGGAGGCGGAGGAACCACACCACCACCAAGCTACGTAATAGGGCATTTGAGTTCAGTAGAATTAACATACTGGTTGCTATCAGCTTTTCTACTATTCGTCCTAATTCTATGTAACTTCTTTATACCTGAAAGTTTTTCCTTTGTTCAGGCAACAGGTGTAAGACTTGCTGTTGCAGGATGGTCAGGAATTCTACTCACACTAGTTTATCTAGGTAGAGGTCAGATAACTGTAGCATCTGCAATAGTTTCGATATGTTCTTGGGTTATAGACGCTTTGGGAATACTAATTGAATGCTTTTACCAAGCACCTCTATGGGAACAAATTGTGTTCGGTATTGCAGGTTTCTTAGCACTGGTAGCCTTAGGACTTGAACTAGCTGGAGACGCTGTTTCTGGTGGTGCAGTTACAGCAGCAAAAATACTAGGTGCAACCGCATCCATTATAGTTCTTTGTGTACATGTTTGGCAAGACTATGACGACTTAGATACCATTGTTGGTTGAGTATTATCAACCGACTTTTTTTTTACTTTGGAACTAGATAATCCAAAAAAAAGATAAAGAAGTAAAAATCTAATTTAAGAAAAAGAAAAGGTTTGCAAAATGGATCCAGCAGAATTTGAGATAAGATTTCCTGTTCCTTTTCAAAGAACACGGCTTTTTGTAAAGAAAAATTCCAAAGTCCGTAAAACTCAACTTCTTATGAAGATAATAGTAATACTTTTTTGTATCATTCTTTTTGCTTCTTGGTCTTACCTAAACTTCTATTTCTATATATTAATCACGCTTAAAATGCTTGTAGTGGCTAGTATTCCTATTCATATAGCTTCGATAGTTTCTGATTCAGAAGAGATTGTTGAATATTGGAAAGATAAAGACTTCAGGAAGAAAATAATCATAGAAAAATTGTTCTATACAACATATCAGATAGCACAGATTTTCCTAATAAGTTTAGTTGTTTTTTCTTTATATCACCTTACAGGATTAGTAAATTACTGGGACACAAGTGAGTTATTTCCAAATATAATAAGTAGCAAATTTCAGCCAACAGCAATAGAAGCTCTATTATTAGTGTCTGTTTGGATACTTTCTGCTATATCAATATGGACTGCATCTTTATGGTACACTGGGCAGTTTGTCAAAATTAAAAAATATTCACCTGAGAAGAAAGCATTAGTTTTGGATAATGTTCTTACCATAGCTTTAGCTTCTTTTATAGTGTTTTTCCTGTTCTATATCTGTCTATATATCTTTCTAGATAATGCTTTCATCAGATTTAAATCGGGTGGTTCTTTTGAAGGGATGCTTTTCCTCCAAACTTTCGCAGAAAAGATGGACTACTGGATTCTAGCTATAGAGGGTGGGATTATTCTAATATTCAATGTTGTTACCTTTACACTTGGAAAAATCTCAATCGCTAAAAGAGAGAACTTTGTTAGCTAAACATCGAGATACAGATGATTTTTTCCATAAAATTGAATTAAGAGAAGACACGAGACTGGAAGAGTACTAATCCAATTTTTCAGCAATAAACGGAGCTATTACTTCGACACTCTTTTTGTCAACTGGTTTTGTTTTTCTATTCTTCACAGTTACTACAAAGAATAGTATTGCTAACACCAATAATCCTCCTCCAAAGAAGAAAGGCAAGCCTAGTTGCACATCTAGTAGAGCTGTTCCTATCAATGGTGCAAATACTCTCATTAGCGATGCTAACCCTTGGTTTATCCCCAATATTCCCCCTTGTTGATCATCTGGAGTTTTTTGTGATAGTAATGCTTGATTTGTTGGATTACCCATTGAACTTCCAAGGGCGATGAGTGCTGATACAAGTATCATCCACAACAAGGTAGCTACTTGCGAGAAAGCTACCAACCCTATAGCTATTATTGTAAACCCTACTACCATCAATGTGCTATTTGAATACTTCCTCGTCAGAAATCGCAATAGTACACCTTGCGTTATCACTGATATTATTCCAACTATCAGTAGAACTATACTTGCATTCTCTTCTGTTAATCCAAACTTCGCTATACCATACGGCAAGAGTGTTGATGTGTAGGACGAGAACGCTAATGTTAGCATTGAGAACGTTAGAATTATTGCTAACACTTCCTTATTTGCCAGGAGATACCTCAAGGAATCTCTTCTCGACATAGCCTTCTTTTCTAGACCATGGTTTTCTTCTATTTTGGATTTAAGAGTCTCAGGTAGAAATATTAGAGCAAAGATTAGGTTCAAAGCTGAAACTCCTGAAGCAAAATAAGCTAGGGATGAATACAGACCGGTAAGTGAGTATAGCCCCCCACCAATAGCTGGACCTACAGCGATACCTAAACCAAAAGCTGCTCCAATTAGACCAAAGCCTTTAGCTCGTTCTTCTCCGGTTGTTGTATCACTAACGAACGCTTGAGCTGTTGGTAAGGTAGCAGAAGTAAAAATTCCTTGAAGAGCTCTAGCTATAATCAGCATCGCTAGTGTGTAAGTAAAAGCAAGCAAGAAGAAACTGATAATACTTCCAGCTATACCTATGAGTATAATAGGTCTTCTCCCTCTTTTGTCACTTATTCTCCCCCAAATAGGAGCAAAAACAAATTGCATTAAAGAGTAAATACTTAGAATAGCTCCATAAGTGAAAATAGTTCCCCCTAAAACTTCATTCCAGTAAGGAAGAACAGGGATGATAATTCCAAAACCTATCAGATCTATGAAAACAGATAGAAATAGTACTGATAAAGCCTTTCTATTTCTAGGTTTGTTACTTCCATTATCCTCAGTTTTTGGAGCTTCCAATTAAATAACCTAATGAAGAATTTAGATTGAGCTTAAAACAATAACTAAAGAGCGAAATTAACTCAACTTTAAAATTTTAAAGGAGAATTGTTTATAATCCTTGAAATAAACTACGACAGTAGACTAAAAAGTTGTGATTATGTTGAAGAAAAGAGTTGATGCGTTAATATTTGTAATATTAATATGTACTGTAAATACTTTAGTACAAATTAGTAGTTTTCCTACAGAGAATGCTGATAATCTAATATTTTTTGTAGAATATCAAGATGTAGAAATTAATGACCTTCCTGGAGAGCCACAGAATTGGACATGGGCGAAAGACCAGGGTATTTGTACTGGTAATGGAATAGAAAGCGATCCTTATATTGTCGAAGATATTCTTTTTGCGGGAACTGATTTTTGTTTTAGTATTTTAAATTCTGCAAAATACTTTATTATAACAAATTGCACTATTAGTGGGAACAAAGGTCTCCTTTTGTCTAATGTAACTAATGGACAAATTATTGATAGCAATATAATATCCAATGTCGGAGAAGGAATGAATTTAGATACCTGCAGTGCTATCCTCGTTTCAGGAAATAATATTACTGATAATATGGCTGGAGTATTACTAAACGATTGTACTTTTGCTTCTCTCTCGAATAACAATATAAGCAATAATAACGGAATTGGTATTAGTTTAGAAACAGCTAATAACAACATTCTCATCTCTGAAAATGACATAACAAACAATACTGAAGAAGGGATTATGATAGATAAGGTTAGTTTTAATAACACCATCTGGGGAAACGACATTTCTGACAATACTCTTGCAGGAATAAGCGTCAAAGGTCCATCAGCGATTAACAACCTATTTTATGAGAATTACTTTAGAGATAATACGCCTATCGCACGGGATAATAATGCCTATTCCAACTGGAACACTTCACTTATTGGCAATTATTGGGCTAATTATGATGGTGAAGACGCAGATGGCGATGGTATCGGTGATACTCCATTTACTATTCCTGGTACAGCAGGAAATCAAGATTATTTACCAATATGGGATTTAATGGGGCCTATCGCAATTGATGGTGCTGCTACGGGTATCGGAGCTCATAATTGGACTTGGGCAGCGAGTCAATATTGGTGTAGTGGTGCAGGGTCTGTTGCTGATCCATATGTTATAGAAGATTTAGAGATAGATGCTCAGGGAACTGGAAGTTGTATTTCGATCATTAATTCTAGAGTGTATTTTTCAATTGAGAATTGCATTGTAAGTGATGCAGGAACAGCTCTTACTGATGCAGGAATCTATTTGTTTAATGTTACTAACGGAAATCTAGCCGAGAACGATTGTTCGAACAATGGTTATGCAGGAATATTACTTAGTGATTGTAATAGTAGCACAGTTTCATCAAACATTGTAAATTCAAATGATGTGGGTATATTTGGAGAAAATAGTAACTATAACACTTTATCAGGAAACAATATTAATGACAATTTATGTGGAATAAATATTATTGGTTTTTGGAATGAAATTTCAGAAAATACTATTGATACCAACATAGATTATGGAATTTTTATATCGAGTGGTAGCCACAATAATACTGTTGATGGAAACACTGTAAAAAATAGTATTTATGGTATCTCGGTAAGTAATATTGGCTACAACACTATTTCAAATAATGAAATAAGTAACAATTCTTATGGGGTTTATTTAGATGATACAGATAATAACATCATTTCAAATAATGAAATAAGTAGCAATTCTCTATACGGTGTGTATATCGTAGTAGGTAGCAACGGAAGTTTAGTTTATTCAAATTACTTCATACTAAATGGAGAACATGCTGTTGATTATGGTTATCCGTCTTCAAATAATGTTTGGAATAGTTTGTTAATAGGCAATTATTGGGACAATTATACTGGAAGCGATGGTAACAATGATGGTATTGGTGATGATCCTCACGATTTTGGTACGGGGATAGATTACTTACCAATTTGGGACGATACAGCTCCAATAATCACAATAAATTCACCCAATCTTAACGATGTATTTGGTTTCAACGCACCAAATTTTGATGTAACCATCATTGAACCAAATTTGGATGAAACGTGGTACACTCTGGATAACGGATTACACAATTATACATTTGAAGAGATTAGAACAATTGACCAATCTGCTTGGGATGTAGCGCCTTCTGGTAGTATTACTCTAACGTTTTATGCTAGAGATAAGATTGGTTCTATTGGTTCTGCTGAGGTTATTATCATAAAAGACGTTCAAGCTCCAACTATTACAATCAATTCACCTGATGCTGGTGATGAATTTGGTAGCGACGCACCAAGTTTTGACATTACTGTTACAGATGCCAATCTAGATACTGTATGGTTTACTCTTAACGGAGGTATACCCTATTATATTGACTCTTTCAGCGGTACAATCAATCAAACAGCATGGTCAGCCTTAACCGAAGAAAATATTACTATTACTTTTTATGCCAATGATAGTGCTGGAAATCTTGCATATGAAGAAGTTAGCATCATAAAAATCGCTGACACAGGATCAAATTTAACTTTAATCATCGTTCTTAGTTCTACTCTTGGTGGAGTTGCTGTCTGTGCTGGAGTTGTAGGGACATTAATGTATAAAGGGAAGATAAAAAAACCAAAGTGGTTAGGAAGAAAGCAGGGTTAGACTTGAGTTCAATTCAGAAAAATCACCCGTAGAAGAAGAAACAGCTCTTGTTTCTAGCTTTAAGAGCTAGAATTTTTTTCTTAATTACTATCACAATTGCCACAAGTGGGATGATACTTTATGCTGCTAATCCAAGAACTGATTTATTTAGTTCAGGTATGGTAAATGGGTTTCCATCATGTTTCAGTTCCAGTACTTCAGCTGTTCTTATCTCTACTTCTTCTGCAGATATAGAACAAGTTACTTTACTGATACAGAGTTCTGAAAAAGGATTCATTCAATGTCCTGCTTGCAACACACTAAACATGATACTTTCAAGATTAAGAATTCATTAAAAGTTCAATTAAGTGTGTCCTTTTCTATTTTCGTTTTTCCTTACGTCTATTTATCCTCTCTGACCAAATGTTTCTTGTGATTTAAGTTTATTACCGATTTGTGTTTAGTTCTAGTTTATTTCCAAGGAATTAACACAAAGTATAAAAAAAAGCTATAAAACCTACTATTTACTATGGATGTCGTAGAGTTCTCCATTTCCTTTCTGATCACCTTACTGATGTTTCTTTTTGGAGGTATTTTTCTACATAGATCTCTAAAAAACCAAAGAATGGCTTTTACTTTAACTATTTCGCTCTTCTTTGGTATGTTAGCTGCTTTAGCTGAAACTCTACGTGTTTCTCTCGAGGTTAGCTTTGACAAGACTATCTTTCTTTTCTTCTCTTTGCTTCTTTGGTGTTTTATGTATTTAACTGCTTTAATTTTCTTCCAACAGCTGAATAGCGATAGAATTAATTATTTGATTTTTTCACTTGCTTTAGTTTTCCTCGTTAACCATTTCATTTTTGGTTTATTTTACCTCCGTAATATTGAAGACTTTATCTTGAATAACATAATTATTATTCTTTGGGATTTCTTTTATGATGCTTTAGGAGCATTTACGTTTATTTTTGGAGCTTATGTTCACTTCAAAATCTACAAAAAGACTAAGGAAAAACCTGGTTTATTGTTAGGGATTGCTCTATCTTCTATCTCCTTTGGCTTTATCTGGGCATTCTTTGGTGATCTTGTTAGTACCTTAAAGAGTGTTTTTGGAGGGTTCGAAGGCTTTTTTGGTCCAAATGGTCTTTTTTATGACTATCTGATGATTGGTGACATATTCAAAATCCTTGGGATAATCATTTTTGTCCTTTATTACATCATGAATATTAACTATATCTTCCGTTTACCTTATGCAATAGATTCTGTTATGGTTTTTAATCGCATAGGCTTGTTTATCTACGCTGCAGTCTATTCTGAGATTAAAAATGAAGAATTGGAAAAAATACCTGTTGAACTCATAACTGGTGCTTTAAACGCTTTTAGTACTTTTATGTCTGAGACCACTGGTTCTAGACAGCCACTTGAAAAAATAGTTACTGGAGATAAACAAGTGATTGTTAAAACAAGTAAGCTGATTTCCGTTGCTGTTGTTACTGAAAAGTCAACATTCTTTCTCAATTTATCGATGAAAAGACTAATAGCAAATCTTGAAAATCAATATAGGACACATCTATTAAAGAACTATACTGATTCAAGCTATTATAGTGACATCTCCAATTTCATCTACGACGCTTTTCCGTATCTAGGTTTACCTTTTGCTGAACAAGAGTAAAAATTCATTGCTAGGGTTTACTTTTCGCTCCAAAGTAATTCAATGAAATAGATTTCCACAAACTAAACAAGAAACAAGTAGTTCAGACTTTATATTAAAAGTTAAAAAAAGAAGTATAAGGAATAGGAAGATAGTTCTTTCTATTCTTAATATCTAGCTGGTTTACTCTTTTGAAAGCAATCTCTACAATAAACTGGTCTTGATCCGTCGGGGACAAATGGCACTTCTGTTTCTTCTCCACATTTGGAACAAGTTACTTTTGTTAGTTCTACTGGTCTTCTTTGACCAAATCCGGAACTGCTTCCTCTATTTCCACTTCTATTCTGTGGCCTTCCGCCACTACTTCTACTACGATTATCTCTGTATGACATTGTTTTTACCTTTGTTTCTTTTTTGTAGCTATTCGACAGCAAAATTAGTTGTTCTATTAAAATAAACAGTAGTGGATTGTTCCGTTCACCCAGTTATCTATAAAAAACCTAGTTCCAGCTTATCGTATTTTCTACAAAGCACAGAAAGAATCTCTGCTATTTAAACAATAACATATGACTGAAAATTCTCTTTACTCTACTCTTGCAGAAAAACTTTTCTTAACTGCTAAAGAATAGAAATTGCTATAAACTCTTTACTTCCGAGCCTTTTGGAAATTTCTCAATAAGGCTTAAGTCATCACTTGTGTGAAATAGAGAATCCAAGATTGTGGAATTACCCCTTACAATTTTCTATAATACCAGACAATCCTTAAATATAACATGATATCTATTTTGTAAGATATTTATGAAAGTTAAACTGATTACGGACTCAACATCGCAGATTCCTGTTGAATTTGCGCAAGCTAATAATATTGCATTGATTGAACCTTTAATTCAATTTGAAGGTGATTATCGTAAGGAAATTTCTGAAGTTGATAGAGAAGTCTTCGTATCTAAGATGAGGAATTTTGATTCTTTTCCCTTAACAACTCTTGCTTCTCCTCAAGATGCACTTGATTTATTTGAACAGATAATAAAAGAGGGCTACAAAGAAGCTATCTATTTATTCCTCACACCTGAGTTATCCAATCAAATCGCTCCTGTGAAAATTGCTTATAAGAAAGTGAAAGACAAGCTTAATGTCCACTTCTATGCAACAGGTTACGCTGCTACTAGCCAAGCTCCATTTGTTCTATACGCTGTTAAACTCTTTGAGGAAGGTAAATCAAGTGAAGAAGTCATGAAATTACTCGATAAACTCAAAACAATGGTTTATACAATTGGTATTTCCTCTAGCTTTGATATTCTATTTAAGTCAGGGAAAATCAAGAAATCCTTTAAAATGTCTTTTATTTCAAATCTTATGAGACTTAAACCTCTTGTTGAAGGTTTGTTAGATAAAGGATTTGCAGGTTTTGGAGCAGGTTCAGGATATGGTGGAGCTATTAAGAAATTAAAAGCAGCTATAGAAGAAAAAACTGACCCTAAACTTGATTACAACATTATTCTTTGCCATACAAAAAATGAAAAACTTGCACAAAAACTTGAAGCAACTGCTAAAGATATCAGAAAGGTTCACACTGTTGATGTTTGGAGTATTTCACCATGTGTTGCAAATACACTTGGATATGGAGCAGCTATGGTAACATTATATCCAACCCTTGATTCCTTGAAATAAAGCATCTGGTAAGAATACAATTCGTCTTAGTAATAAACTCTTGAGTTTGCTTAGAAATAAGCTACTCATACTTTATTTTATTTACAGGTTATGATGCTCATTTAAAACTTTCTAAGTATAGTTGACAAGGGTTTAATGATTTAAAACATAATTTTCACTCTAAGACCCCTTCGATGTATTTCTGAACAAGTTTTTCTAGTGTATTCTGATCTGGAAACAAAAGCACACTGGAGACAAAGATATAAAATTCAGTTTGACAGTAATAAAGGTGAAGGGTAATGAGTAAGAAAAAAATTATTGTCATCGGTGGCGGATTAGGGGGGTTATCTACGGGTATTTACGCTCAAATGAACGGATATGAAACAACTATTTATGAGAAAAATCCGGTTCCTGGGGGATTAGCAGCTTGTTGGAAAAGAAAGGATTATTTGATAGATGGTGGAATTCATTTTCTTACTGGTTACAAACCCGGTCTTTCTCTTTACAATGTTTTTAAAGAAGTTGGAGCTCACAAAGCAGAATATGTAGATATTGAAATCTATGCACGATACATTGATGAGAAGAGTGAAAGAGTTGTTGATATTTCCTCTGACTTAGGTCTATTCCAATCTGATTTACTCTCACTATTTCCTGAAGACAAGAAAAAAATCAGGCATTTTATCAAAGCTATTCGAGGTTTGAGTAAGACAGATATTAGTGAATTTGGTTTTAAAGAACCCATGGAATTGATGAATACTA
The DNA here is from genome assembly GCA_019894795.1 of Candidatus Heimdallarchaeota archaeon. Taxonomy (GTDB): domain Archaea; phylum Asgardarchaeota; class Heimdallarchaeia; order Heimdallarchaeales; family Heimdallarchaeaceae; genus UBA460. Next base: position 11,970 of record JAGXNV010000017.1, read on the forward strand.
TTGATTGGATCAAAGAATTTTGGCAAAATCGAAAAGCCCTCAAATATTTTGTGGGTAAGTCTATGCAACCTGTTAAAGACTATGTTAAGAATATTCACGACCCAATGTTCAAGGAACTCTTACTCTATATGTTCTTACCAAGTGTTCCTATTGCTTTCCTGTGGATGATCTTAAGTTTCGTCTCCCAGAAACAGATGGGTGTTTTGAAGAGAGGTTCATTAGATTTTGCGAAAAAACTAGAAGAAAGATTCTTGGCATTAGGAGGGAAAATTCTTTACAATTCTAAGGTTTCCAGTATTCTTGTTGAAGAGAACAAGGCTGTAGGAATAAGAACTGAAGATGGAGAGGAGCATAATTCTGATTTCGTTATCTCTGCAAATGATGGTCGGACAGTCATCTATGAAATGCTGGAAGGTGCTTATACTAACGATAAAATTGATAGAAGGTATAAAGAATGGAAAACAGTTGTTCCATTTGTCTGTTTGAGCTTTGGGGTTGATATGGAGTTTAAAGATGAGGTCTGGATGACTTTTTTCAAGACAACTGATCCAATACAGGTGGGGGATATAGAAAAAGAGCACGTTATCATTCGGTTTTTCAACTATAGTCCATATTTTGCTCCTGATGGAAAAACGGTCATTCAAGTTGATTTAGAAACTAATTGGGAATATTGGTTTACTCTGAGGAAAGATAAACAGAAATATGATCGAGCCAAGAAGGATTTAGCAGAAAGAACAATAGAGTGGCTAGAAAAAAGATATCCTGGTATCAAAGATAAAATTGAGGTTGTCGATGTTGCAACTCCCTATACATTTTGGAGATATACACTCAATGAGAAAGGATCCTATATGGGTTTCCTACCCTCTTCAGATACATTTACTAGCAATATAGAAAAAAGGTTGCCCGGGTTGGAAGGGTTCTATATGGCTGGACAATGGTCTATGACAACTGGAGGGGTGCAATCTGTCATATACTCAGGTAAGCATGTCATTCAGCTTCTATGTAATGACGAAAGCAAGGAGTTCATCATGCAAGCAAACTAAATCTGGTGTTTGTTTTTTGAAAAACCCCCAATTTTTCCTTTTTTAAACCAGAGAAGTTCGGCAATGATGTCTCTACAGCTGACAAATAACTAAATGTGAGCCTTCTTTGTATGTTACAGCTTTCTCATTTCTTTTACAGTACACTAATATATTTTGGTATTTTGATTCCAGAGTACTAATCGACTTGATTCTTGTTGTGCGGACCCTCTGAGAATAAAATCATTTCCTTCTCTGATACTGATGAGGTTGTATTGATACCCAAACTACCTTAATTGATATCATCAATGAGAACAAATCAGTTAGAGAGGGTCTTTCACAAGAATAATTAAAGCAGTCAACCTTTTGTTCATCCAGCATATTTTTTAGTTAAGAATTCTTATTAGACTTGGTGAAATTGTTAGAGTTAGCTAAGTACAGTCTATATATAAAAGAAAAAGATTGGAATATTTTGGGGGGAATTTTAAACTATAATAATTATACAACACTTTATGATTATTACATTGAGATTACTAAGAACTGGTCTCTAATTATTTCTACCAACCTTCCAAGAGTTTTTTATTCAATTATCTCTTATGTTCTGATGATTTATTTTGACTTGCAAAGACTGGAAGAGTTGTATAATAGAAAACCTTCTGTTGAAGTCGCAGCAACTTTTATTCCATTATTAACTAGGCAAGGAAGAAGAACAGAAGTTCTAACATTAATTGATGGTTTTACCAAAAAACAGCTAGTCAAAACATTCATTCTTAGCTATATCGACTTTTTCATTTGGAAGAGCTATTTTCACATTCATTTTCACGAATTTGAAGAAGCTGCTACATCGCTTAATTTTGCAGAAGAAACTATTGAGAAGTCTTTAAAAATAGAACAGTTTTCAGCTTCATTCGTTCAGTCTAAAGCCACGCTCTTATATGTTAAAGCATTATATAACAGGAACAGGAGAAACCATCATCAGTCCTTGGAAGAAAGCGTGCAAGGCATAAATCTATTGGAACAATCAAACATCTATGACAGCTATTTACTAGGATCTTTGTATAATCTAACTGGAAACACTTTGAATCTTTTTGGAAGAACTTCCACTAAAGAGAACTATGAAGTAGCTTTAGATTACTTTTCAAAAAATAAAATTGAGAGAGGAGTTGCTGTTTGTAATGGAAATATTGCTTCACTGATGGTAAAAGAAGGGAGGTTTGAACTTTCTCTAAGACATTGCTTTGAGTTTATTGAAATTATGAAAAAATTCAAAGATCAGAGAAATATCCTTGTAGCTTACAATTTGGTATTTTCATGTTACAAATCTCTTGGAAAGATGAAGGAAGCAGAAGAGTATCTAAATAACGCTTTCAATCATATGGCAGAATATAATTTAGAAAATGATGATATTTACTTGTCCGCTTCAGAATTGTATGCACTTTTGGGTGATTTTCCATCTGCAGAAAAGCATCTACAAAACTATTATGATTTACTAGAAGTTAAAGAAGAAAAGGAATCCTTACGAAAGGCAACATGGTTAATTCATAAGGGTTTCATTGAGTTAAGGAAAATAAACATTTACGAATCTGAGAATAATCTAACTGAAGGCATAAAAATTTCAAAAGAAGCAAATTATGTCCCAATTGTTCTTCAGGGTTTAATGTACCTGATTGAACTTTTGATAAGTAAGTATAAAGCTGAAGAAGATTCACGAAAAAAACAAGAAATCTTTGAAGAAATAGAGTTAAACAGCCAAGAATGCATTATTTTATTCAGAGAATATAAGTCAGTTTTCCAGATGGTTAATTACCAGCTACTTCTGGTAACAGTATATATTCTGACGTATAAGATAGAATTAGCTTCAAACATATTAGAAAGAGTTATCAAAATCTGTAAAGAACATGGACTAGAGCAGCAGTTAATAACAGCAGAAAGTAAATTGGAAATAGTACAGGAATTATCTTCCATATCTAAAAAGAATGATCTTATGGAGGAAACTGACAAATTAGCTACAACTCTTGAATACGCAATGATGGATTATTCATCAAAGGGTGTAAAAGAGGAAACACATATTTCTGAACTTGATGCTGAACAAAAAATGCTCTATCTTCTGGTCATACTCCCTTCTGGTTTACCTTGTTATTCATTCAATTTCACGGATACGGAGATTTATGAGGATGAACTTTTAGTTGCAGGACTAATTGATGCGATACAGAAATTTAGTTCAGTTATCTCCAAAAAGAAAGGCGTTTTTAGAATGCTTGAACATTCAGATTATATCATTTTGCTTGAATCTAGAGAAGAATATACAGTAGCTTTGTTTACAGAGAATTTTTCTTATGATTTGAAGAATAAATTAATCGAATTTGCTATCAAAGTTGAGAAAAGCATTGAAGTTCTAGAAAAGCAAGATTTTGTAGAAAAAAGCAAATTAAAACAGATAGAATCAGAACTAGATGAATCTGTAGATGAAATATTCATCCAAGTTGCTAAAATTAAAACTTAGAAGTAAGAATAAGCATGGGCTAGAAATAATCCACAAAAAGAGACTAAATGCATAATAAAGGATGGTATGAAAAAACTATTAGCTGAAAAGCAAAGTGGAATTTTAAATATTACTTCCTAACAGTTGTATTCATCTACTTTAAAGAAAACGTCTTTAAAACTATTAACTATCAAAAACTTAACAATGTTGTGGATATTATGAAAGGAAAAAGTGGAATTTCAGAAAAAATACCTATTTTTTGGGATTTGGGTGGAACTTTAATGGATACAGTAGAAGTATCAAAAGCTGCCTTTAAATCTGCCTTAGGTAAAGATCTTTCTACTGAACAGATGAAACGATTGTATAAGGATCTTATTAAGAGCAAAAGAGGTTTTAGGGTATTTTTTAAATGGCCTGTTATTTCAATGAAGCTTTCACTTCATAAGAAAAAAGTCATTCAAATAGAAAAAGAACTATTCTTAACCCACACCCAACTAGTACCCGGAGCAAAAGAATTTTTTAAGCAGTTAATAAATCATAAGGAACTGATAAATACAGTTGTTACTCAAAATCCGCATTTAACAAATGAAAATTATGGTGAAAAACTTCTAACTTCTTTGTTTGATGGTGAACCTCATCCTTTTGACTTTGTGCTTGCTGGAAAAAATAAGTCTGAATTGATAATTAATCGTTTCGATTCTCAAACTATTGCAAGAGGTATTTTCATAGGAGATATGAATAATGACATACTTGTTGCAAAAAATCTCGGTATTCCTGGAATTGGCGTTTTGTGGGGATACTCTAATGCAGCAGAATTAGAAACAACATTAGTTGCGAAGGACTTTGATGAGTTATATGAGATAATTGTCAATCATTCAAAATCTCTAGCTTCAAATGAGGTATTTTAAGATAATTCTATATTGCAATTATTAATGGAAAAAGTTCAATTCTAAGGATAAAGAAGGTTTATTATTTCTTAGCATACTTTAGAAATGAAGATTCTTTATCGATATATAGCTGATGTGACATTCCTACACTTTTCTTCTTTAATAATCCTTTTCTCTCCATTTTAGCTACTATTCTGGATAGAGTAGATTTAGATATGCCTGTCTTCTGTACAATTTGAGCTTGGCTTATTCCTGGATTATCTTTAACTTCTTTAACTACTAGTAGCTCATTCTCATTAAGAAAACCCTCAAATTTATCCATATTAAGAGTCTTAATCTGTTCTTGAGATCTCTTCTCTTCTATCACTTCTTCAACTGGTTTCATCTTAGTATAGAGAAAGAAAGCTAATCCCCCTAAAGCAAGTAAGGCTATACCTAGAATCAATCCCACAATCATCCATAGTCAAAATAGAGATACAGTTCAACATCCACAAATTGATCTAAAAAGTCCTGAATTTCAGGAATAGTTAGAAGAAACGCTTCAATATCAGTTTCACTGAAGTTAGAGTCTATTACTATTGTGTCATCAGGGGTCCCACTTTCAAAAGGTAAGAAATCTAATTCATTAGCTGAAAAAGCAAATCCTATAGCAATTGATCCAGTAAGAACCGATAAGATTCCGATTGTTATCATCAAATGAGTTTTTTTCATTTAATCACCAAGATTACATGGGTGAAACAACTCTTATACCTTTACAAAAACAATTGTTTCACTTAGTGAAACACCATATTTTCTTAGAAAAAGAGTACAACAACATATTCTCTAAAAGGAAGGAAAGAGAAAGAATTATTTTACTTAGATGCTTTTCCACAATTAGTACAAATCCTTGTTCCAGTCTCTAATTTCATCCCATAAAATTCACAAAAATTTGTTTCTTGAACACTCTTAGAAGAAGTGGAATCTTTATCTTTCTCCCATTTTGTTGCTAAATCTTCATCATTGTTGCTCTTGTGAATATCGTAGGTGCTTCTTCGAGTGCTTGAGCTTTCTTGTGCTGTTTTCTTCAGAAAAGTGAATAATCCTACAACACTTATAATTACAAAGAGGATGACTACACCCATTAATATGTAGAAAATAATCTTCCCCGTAACAATTCCTAAAACTAATTATGTAATTAAAACAACAATAAATCCAGTTATTACACCATTTATCGAACGACGACTTCGAATTCTCATATCTGTACAAAGAAAGCAATTAATCAATATAAAGTCTCCTTTTGGAATAGAAGTAAAGGTTATACAAAAGTTCAACGATGATTTAATGAAGAAAAGAAAAAAAGAGGAAAGCATTAAACAAAGTATCTAATAATTGCCATGATATTTACAATGACACCTAATGCAAAAACAACTATTCCAGGAATCATCATTGTATTCATTTGTTCTTCCTTTATCTCTATTTGAGCATCTGTTTTCTTTATTTTGAAAATTAGAACAAGTAGCGGTAGCATGTAAATCAAAAAACTGACCATAAGTACTACCAATGCTAAAATTATGAAAATAAATGAAGAAGGGAATTTTTGATTTAGTATGTCCGGATCTATTGGCAATAACATTATTACTAAATTGGTAATTGCTAGAATAACAAACACAGAGAGCAATATAATTAGATAACGAAGGTATGTACTGTTTTTCATTATGTATTTCAATTTATTTGTTGATACCTCTTTTGTGCTATTTCTTTTAGTTGTGTTATTTTGTTCTGTCATTGTTTTCACTACGTTTTAATTAACAGGAAGTATATTCTAGAAAGTACAAGATTGTAAATACAATCAAAGTAATAAGAGCTACAGCCGCTATTACCAGACACACAGCTGTAGCAAGATTGATCGCTGCAACTGTTAGAAAAGCATAACCGCCTATTTGAGATGTTGTAAATGCAGATAGTCCAATACCTTTCATGAATATTGTTATTCCAAGTGTTGCGAATGTTACAGTAAATGTTGCACATATTAACATTATTGTTCCATAGAGGTTCATCAAATGTTCATCACAACTCGTATCATTTAAATCTGCTTCTGTATAGCTGTATCTTGGGTCTTCTACACTATTGTACTTATAATCCAATCCAACTAAGAAACAATGGATTTCAGAACCTCCTGGAACAATTACTTCTTTCCAAACAATTTTAACATCAAAATTCAGTATAACTGTTATAAGTACTCCATCTTCATCTTCCATCCATCCGTATGCTGATGAACTTTCAGGATCTTTATAATTAAAATAGCCCTTGTATCTTATAGCTACGTTTTTGGATGGATAAGAATTTATAAATTGTTCAAATTCTGCTGCTCCTGAAGCAGTTCTTAGATTGAAGTAGTACCAAATACTATCATAGGTAACGCTTGCTGTTTGAGAAACCCATCCTTCTCCTAAAGGATCTCCACCACCTCCACCTGGTCCAGGATCCAAACCTGGAAATGGATCAAATAAGGCAAATATACCCATACTTTGGTGTGTTTCTATCTCAACATTCAGGAACTCGGATAGATGTTTGAGAGCATCAACAGTATTTACTTCATCTTCAAAAGATAATACATTTAGACTAGATTGTATAATCTCACTAGATTTACAAGATAATAACGCAGTAAATTCAAATTGATTAGCTAAATTAATAATAGTTTCTGTATCCAAATCTTCTATAAAATATTTATCACAAGCTTCAGATCCATGTCCGATTATTATTAAATGTTTCTCAGTTGTCACAAAAGTTGCCTTATCGTAGTATATATGGGTTGTATAACCAGCATTTGATAATGCGTATGCTATAGTTTTACTCATTATTCCAATCGTTTCAAAGAAATCTAAATCCTGTTCATTTAGGATATTTTTTTCAACAATTCTATTAACTCCTTGGGTAGAATCTAGTTTTTGTGCATTCTCTTCTGCAAGATTTGCAAGTAGATTCGGCTCTAATAGTAAGAAACTTCAAAGAAGTAATATGACAAATGTATATCTTATAAATATATTTTTATTTATTTTTATCACTTCCACATCCTTTGATACAAAAATAATTTTCAAAAATTCTTGTATCAATTATAATTGAATGCACATTTATTCTTAAGTGTTGTCCATAAGAGTTCTAATCTTGGTCATTTGTTTAAACAGCATTATTTGTTTTTATTATTTAATTATCCAGAATTCTAATAGGTCAACATAATGATTTACTATTTATAAACAAATTTGACCCATCAGAAGCACATAGATTCAATTTATAGGAACAGGAGCTTCTGTATATAAAAGCTTTGAATCAAGGAGCTCTGATGAAAGAAGTTATGTTACCCGGGTCATCCAAATTCCCCATTGAACCAATTATCTTTTTAACAATTTCCCAAATAATCAACACACTTTCCACTTCTACATATTCCTCTGTTGTATGAACGTTTTTTATTGTTGGACCAATGGATGAAACAGAAAGTTTTGAATTTAATTTGAGAAACATTCCACACTCCAATCCTGCATGAATTGCGTTCAGCTTCACTTCTTTTATTAGTACTTCTTCATAACTTGCTTTGACCAACTTAAGGAAAGGAGAATCTAAATCAGTTGTCCATCCGGGATAAGTTTCTGTAAGATTCACTTCAGCACCTAGAGAATCACCTAAACTCTTAGCTTTTTCTCTCGCTTCATTCAATTCTTCATCTACTGAACTTCTCGTGCTTAACGATATTTCTACTCTATCAGTTAATGTCTTAACCACTGCTAGATTGTTTGAAGTTTGAACTAATCCGTCTATTTCTAAACTCATAGATATCATCCCATGATGTAGTTCAGAGAGTAATGAGCAGATATTAGCTGATTGTTCTGCCGAAAATCCTTCTTTAGCTTCTATTTCAGATAACTTAATGGCTATTTTAGGTTCAATATCTTTCATCGCTGAACTCGCATATCTCTTCCAATGATTCAGAACTTTCATAACCATAGCCTTGTTTCCTTTGGGAACAAGAAAATCACATGAAAACTCACTGGGGATGGCATTGAGTACTGTTCCACCAAAAATATTAGTAATCAATAGTTTAGCATTCCTGTCTTCTTGTTTACTTAAATAATCTTGTACTCTTGTGAGTGCGTCTACGCCCACTTTTATCGCATTTAACCTTCCTTTATCAATCTCAATTCCTGAATGCCCTCCTTGCAACCCACTAATCTCTAACCTTATCCCTTTCCAACCTTTAACGGAGATATTTTCTACAGGGAGAGATAGAATTGTATCTCCACCACCAGCGCTACTAATAGTTATTTCTCCCAAGATCTCACTATCAAGATTGAGCAGGTAATCCCCTGTAAAGAACCCTTTTTTCATTCTAAGAGCACCTGTCATACCTGTTTCTTCATCAACTGTCAAAAGCACTTCCAGAGGACCGTGTACTAGTTCTTCATCGATTAGTGCGGCAAACCCTAGCGCTACCCCTATACCATTATCTGCTCCCAAAGATGTACCTTCTGCGTAAACTGTTTTACCGTCAGTTCGAACAATTAGAGGATCTTTTTCACAATCAACCTTGGTATCAGGATTTTGCTGACAAACCATATCCAAATGTCCTTGGAGAACTAGTGTAGGTAACTTTTCATTCCCTGTAGAAGCTTTTTTAGATAAAAGTAAATTCCCCACTGTATCCTCCTTACAGGTAATCTTGTTATCTTTAGCCCAGCTTTTTGCCCAGACACGAATCTTTTCTTCTTTCTTTGAAGGACGAGGAATTTTGGTTATTTCTTCAAAAATATTCCAGACAATCTGAGGTTCAAGATTAGCTAAAACTTTTTCTGGCATGATAATTATCTCGCATTACTTTAATTTAAAGAGATATTTAAATATATTAAATCTTTATTGCATTTTATGCTAAAACAAGGCAGAAAATTCATACTACTTTTTACAGCTATTGTTATTTTAAATTCTACTGTAATTAGTGCTTTTGAGTATGATACTTCGTCACTAAGAGAAGAGATAACCGAAACTTCCATCCATATATATCTAGAGGAAGGAAATTATCATCTTGTTATTGATAATACAGGCTATGTTTCTGGTGATTATAATCGAGAGGATTCATTTGTTGAATTAGAAATATTTGCTGTAGATGGAGAACCTGCCTATACTAGTGATAGTCGCAATTTAGGCGATTTTGTTTATTGGGACATACCCATTTCTACTGACACATTTCTATTCTTCACAATATACTTTATTTTTAATATAACTGCTACAAAACCCGTAACTGTATTTCTAACCGATGAAGAAGGTTTCTTGGATTTTGAGGAGGAAGTGCAGAATTTTGATTTTAGAGAACCTATCAGTGCTTTTCTGATCATAGGCATTATCTTAGGTTCTATTGTTGTTTTAGGCATTTCTGCTGGTTTGATAGAAAAAATAAGGAGGAAGTATGGCTTTATGAAACCAGCACAAACAGAAAAACTAGAAGAGATTGTAGTTGCTGAAGAACCTGCAAAGCTAGGCAAGGTTAAGGTTTTATTTTACTACTGTGAGCTATGTGAGGAAGAGTTCATAGATAAAACTAAAACGTGCTCAAGATGTGGGAGTAAACTGAAGAAAATCAAAAAGGAAATAGCTGAAATTGAATAAAACAGGTTGTTTTACCTTTCTATTTATTCTTATACTCATCTACTGCTTTATTTGCTAATCTATCTGCTCTCTTATTTTGTATTCGTTTTATATGAGAATAACTAACGCTTTTAAAGAGATTTTCCCTTTTTTTAGCCTCCGAAAACAATTCTTTTAGTTTCTCATCATTTATCCTATACACTCCAGTCATTTGTTTTATTATGAGTTCTGAATCACTTAAAACATATATTTTTCCTTTACATATTTTTAAGCATTCATCTAAACCTAATATGGCTGCTTTATATTCTGCTTGATTATTAGTCAAGCGATTACCCAGAAATTTAGATCCTTCAGATAAAATCTCTCCAGATAAAGACTTAATAACATATCCTGCCCCAGCTTGACCGGGATTTCCTCTAGAACAACCATCAACAAACAATTTGACTTCAGAGAACGATTCTTTCTTCATTATGGTTAATAGCTACAACTAACAATAAAAATGTAGCGAAAACTAGGTGAAAAACTGTTTATTCTTAAAGGATTAAGCAACAAACATTCTTTTACAATCCAAATCTAATTCCTTCATCATCATTCTCTATTTCGTAATTTAACGTTTTTACACTTCTGGCAAAGGATATGATTATGAGAATGATAGAGATCACCAATGATAGAATAGCTAAAGCAAAGGAACTAATTAAGAAAATATCTATATTTATTTGTGCAATATCCTTCACCATTATACTGAAAGATGTAACTGTCACAAAAAGTATAGAAATGAAGGCAGTAATCATAGAATTTTTTATCAATTTTGATTCTTTCTGGTAAAAGGTTAACATTTTATCAGCTTGCAGCGCTTTTTCTTTTTCTCCTGCAATATTGTAAACTATTTTCTGTTTTTGGAAAGTGTACAGAGAATCTTTTACTCTGCCATATCTATTCTGGTAAGTTAGGGTTATCAACCCTATTGCTGATATGAAAATTATTGGAACTGTTGTCTGTGTTATGATATTCAGGACATCCATTTCAATCAAGAGAACTTCTAAAAAGAGTTTAAAATTTTAGCGATGATAGTCTTATGTACAGAAAGAAAACCCTGACTAAATTCAGTCATATCAATAATAGTAAAAATAGTTGTGTTAATTTGTGTCTCAGAACGCTATTGATAAGCTATTATTACATCTTCTTCTTCAGATTGTAGGATATCTTTGACCACTGCACATTTCACTATGAACAAGAAAAATACACCTTTTTTCCTGTCATATAATAGTTCAAAATTTCCTTGCCCTTTAGCTATTATCACATCAGCTTGTTCGATATAAGGTTCCATTTCCCTGAAATAATCCTTAGTAGTTAAATTTTCTATAGCAATTATTTCCACATTAGATATATCTGCAAATCCTAGTCCTTCAAGATCTTCCAAAATGACATCGTTCATGAAAGGGTATTTCTTGACAAGAAGATTGATTTTATCTATCTTGAACATTCTGTTGATTTGCTCTATTAACAACCTATCAAAGACTATTTCTCCAGCATTATCAGCTATAAAATTAATCGTTTTTGCTTCTGATAGTTTTCTCTTCAACAGCTGATAATCGTTGATGAAAGGTTTCTTTCCCATCACTTCATCTAGAGTTTTGGAAAGGTTATACTCTATTTTAATACCATAATCGATGATATTTCCAGCTATGGCTATTCTTACTGCATCAAATAATGGCTCCATACTCTGTTCAATAAGTGCTTCAGCTCTACTAATTAGTTTCAAAGCATTATTATTAGATTCTTCCTTGATTAGTTTGAAGGAATCATAAATACCTGTCTCTTCCCTTATTATTTCATTTATTCCGAAACTTATCTCCAGAGGAGTGAGGCTGATATTTACCTTATCCATGTAATTATTCACTTTTATCATGGCTTGCGAGATATCTTCATCATTACTACTGATATTGGATAAAGTTCTTCCAGCCGCCTTTTCTATACAATCTATACATAGAGGATGAGTATCCATTATTCCACCTGCTAGGGTTTAATAAAATAAACTATTCTTCAATCCTTCCCTTGTGTATTTGAAAAATTCTTCGTACTAACTCTTTTTATTCTTATTTTGCCAAATTTGATTGGATTGCTTAAAAGTTAGTTTCTCTTAACTTCTGTTAACCAAAGTACTTAAAACCACGGATTTGCTCTTTGGAGATAGTTCACTAGATATCTTTCCGCTTTGGTCCTGATAACTAATTTTCGAACATTGTTCTTTTCTTCTACGAGTTCTTCTATGAATTCATTGAGTTTTACTATGTCTTCTGTGTAAAATTGTTCTTTCTCTTTTAGATATTTGAACAAACCATCAAGCTCGCTGAATTTTTCTTCGTCTCCTGAGATAAGCTGTAGAAAACTCACTGTCAAACTGAACTTTATTCTGTTTATTTCATTATCCTGTTGTGTTGCTATTTCCAATGCTTTTTTAGCTATCTTCTCTACTTGGTCAAATTGATTGTCGGCAGCATAAATGTAGC
>JAGXNV010000178.1 GCA_019894795.1 Candidatus Heimdallarchaeota archaeon
GTTCTCACATCTTTTACCAATTTGTATGGATGCATCACATAATTACGTATCTGACTTCCCCATTCTATTTTCATTTTTCCAGCTTCAATATCATCACGTTGTGCCATTTGCTTCTGTAATTGGGAAATGCATTTTCTACCTTAATGATCTCATCTTGATTTCTCATCTCTTTTTCTTCGCATGAAAAAGAAGCTAGATCACTAGTAGTATTTAGTAATCTGATCGATCCCTTTTCCAAATAAAATATTCGGTCAGAAAAATCTTCTAACCATTTCCAATCGTGTGATATGACTACTATTGTTCTCCCTTGATTACGTATTTTTGATATCTTTTCTGCTAACCAGTTTTTGTTTGAATTATCTAAACCATTTGTTATTTCATCGACTATTATGATATCTGGTTCATGTTTTGATGCAGCTAGAAACGCAAGTTTTCTTTTTTCTCCATGAGACAGAGATTGGGGATTTTTATCATGATATTGCATCAACCCACTTTCCTCAAGTAACGATGCTGTTCCCAGATCCTTTGAATGATTTTCTAAGCTTTCTTGAATAAGATCAATTTCTTGACTGACCGTTTCTTCGAAGAATTGTATTTCCGGATTTTGCAATACTATAGAAATAGAATTTGTTCTATCTTCCCAACTTAAATCCTCTAATTCCTTATCTCTAATAAGTATTTTTCCTGTTTTAGGCTTTAGCAAACCGCATAGAAGTTTTGCTAGAGTTGTCTTTCCTGAGCCATTGTCTCCAATAATTCCGACAATCTCTCTCTCATAAATAGAAAACGAAAGGTCCTCTAATTTGAATCCATCCGTGAACCCAAAATTTAGATTCTCAACTGATAAGACTATATTTTTTTTATTTTTGTCTATTACTAGCTTCTTTTTCTCTCTTGGTGAACTAGTTTTCTGTATCTTTCTCCATTCTCCTATTGATACTTGGTTGATAATTTCACCATTATCCATTTCAACTATTGTTGTTGCTATATCCAGATAACTAGAAACATCATGAGTAGCAATAATAATGGTTTTACCTTCTTGATACATATCTATTAACATTGAAAGAATAATCTCTTTGTTTCTTTGATCGAGATTAGCTAACGGTTCATCAGCTACAATGATTTTAGGGTTTGTTGTTAGTCCACAAGCAATCGCAACTTTCTGTTTCTGACCTTCTGACATTTCTTGTGGATTGCTCTCTAGAACTCTTTCTAAAGATGATCTCACAGTTATTGATTGAATTATTTTTTCCATTTCTTCTTTCTTTTTATTTCTATATTCTAGAGGAAAGGATAATTCAGTTAATACAAAAGGTGTAACAAGAGTATTTTCTACACGTTGTGGTATATATCCTATCTTTTTAGACAAATTGGATATTGAAGTTTCTCGTAATGAAGAACTATCTACATAGACTTCTCCTTCAATTTCACCTGCATAGAAATGTGGTATGAGCCCAACTATCGAATAACAAAGAGAGCTTTTTCCAGAACCGCTCGAACCTGTTAAAATTACGAACTCACCTTTCGAAACTGAAAGATTGATATTTGAAAGAGCTCTTTCCTTCCGAAAATGATATCGATATGAGAAGTTTTCAAGTGTTATAATTTGCTCTTTCAATCTGGTTCACCTAAGAAGAATCAATTCTTCTTGACTTCTTCCAAAATCATTATTAGAAGAAGCTGAATGATTTTGTCTTTATCCTTAGGAAACTCACGTGGATTATTAAGGTTAAGTCCTGCAGCAGTTTGATGACCTCCTCCAGACCCTTTTAGTTTTGCTGAAATAGTGTCAGCAATAATTCCAAGCGAAATGTTGTTTTTCTCTGCAAATGATTTCGTACATCTCATACTGATTCGATATTCTGTTGTAGAAGGTTCAGCTAAAACTATTGCACAACTCGCTCCAAGTCCAATTAACGCTCTTGCTAGAGAAGATTCATAAGAACTTATGTGAGTGATTGCATAAATATCTGAACCCTCGCGATGGATTTTAGTTCTCGTTACTCCTTTTAATCTAGCAATTTTTTCAGACTCACTTGGTTCTATCTGAAGACATGATACTGCTTTATCATATTCTCCTCCTTTGTTTATTAGAAATTGAACTGTATCAAATGTAGATGATGTTCTATAAATGAATCTACGTGTATCAAAAAGAATACCGACTAATAGAATTGATGCAATTTCAGGTTCCAAGGATATTTCTAATTCTTGATAGATTTTGCTTACGATTTCTGCATTTGAAGTTTCAATTTTAATTATAGAGTGAGTAATTTCCTCTGAGTTTTCCCTCTTTTCATGATGATCTATTACAATAATTGGTATTTTTTTCAGAATATGATTTTCCAAAGAAAACCCACCTAGTTGTTGGATGTTATTTGCATCGCAGATAAATATTAGGTCAACATCTTCAGGTACTGATTCAGTTAGAAATTCTTCCTTCCTAATTGACAATATTTTCTTTGCTATGGTACTTATAGAGTAAGCCAATAAGGTATATCTCGCATTTGGAAAAAATGTCTTTAGAATATATTTTAAACCAATTACGCTGGCAATTGCATCAGGATCTGCATTCTGATGAGCAAAGATTCCTATATGTGAAAATTTCTTATTTTTCAACATATTTATGATTTTTAAGAATTCTTCCGACAGATTAATTCCTCCTTTAATACCTCTTGTGCATATTCATAAACATCTTCTTGAAGTTCATCTAATTGCAAAGATGATAAACCTCCTGACATATCAAAATCGAGGATTAAAGTGAGAATATTATCTGCTGTCTGGGATAAACTTACAATTATCCCAAAATCAGTTAAGAGTTTCCATTGATTATTTTTCTGTAGGTACAGGTCAATCTTTGTTTCTAAGCCTGTTATTATTTCTTCAAGCTCATCATCAGATAAAGTTTCAAGCCCTATATCAATTATACCTGACGACATATATATTTCAACTCTTTATTCTATCTTTAAAATGTGTTTTGGGATTATTGGCTCCCAGAAAGCTTTGCTTGTAACTCTTTAAAAGAAGCGACTAACTTATTTTGCCTATTCGTTAAGGAAGAAAGTCTTACCTCTACTTTTTCATGTTCTTCTGCAACATACTTGTTTACTTCTTCAAGGCTAGTTTGAAATAATAACCTACCAGCAGATCGATAAATCACTGCGGAATCATCCATATCTTTAGTTTCTTTCTTAGCTATTTCCAAATCTCTCTTTTCAAGTTCCAATTGCTGGATTTGCCTGCCCATCACATCTAGTTGTTGAGCTAATTGCTGGTACCTTTGAAGATCTTCTTGTTGTTCTGGAGTCATTTGTGGTTGTGCCATCATAAATCCTCTTAATAATCTCTAAACATTGCTGCTGAAGAAGCAAAATAAATGTTTTGATAAAAGGGAAAGGGGAGAAATTAATGTCAATCGACAGTTAAGAATGATAAAAGAAAAAGAAGGAAAAATAGATTTTTGTATTAGATACAGCGGTAAACTGCGGTAGGACCAATTTCTTTGTATTCTTTCTTGGTTACCCACAATTTTGCGAATGTCTTAAGAGAACTTAAAATACTTCCACCAATCCAAACAGAATATCTTCTTTCGGGGGGTGCAATGATTTTTACTTCCATTGTTTCAGGTACTAATTCAGTAAGCTCTTTGTGGAGCCTTTCTTTTAGACCTGGGAACATTGTTGATCCGCCTGATAATACGATGTTGGCATATAGATCTCTTCTGAGATCGACGTCACAGTTTTGAATGGATCTGTATATCAATTCATCTATTGGATTCTCTTCAGAACCAATAGCTCCAGGATTGAAGTTCAATTCAGGGGCCATGAATCTTTCTGCACCAATGGTTAATGTTTCACCATCTGGTAATGTATATGTCTTTTCCATTCCAGAAACTTTCTCAGCTAGCTTTAATTCTTTTTCAGGATCTAAAGCTACATAGCAGAGACGTTCTTTGATATCACGGACAATCTCTCTCTCAGCACTGCTAGAGAGTGAATAACCGCGTTGACGGAGTAATCTTCTTAGATAATCAGTTACATCACGACCACCGATATCAGATCGATGAATAGCGTGACTAATCGCGAAACCTTCATAGACAGGAACAATGTGTGTAACACCATCACCAGAGTCTACAACAATACCTGTTGTACGTCCTGATGCATATAGAGATAGTATAGCCTGCATTGAGATGTACATTGCAGGTACATTGAATGTGTCAAACATTAATTCTGCCATTTTCTCTTTGTTTTGATTTTTATTCAAAGGAGGTTCAGTAAGCAGAACTGGATGTTCATTTGGATTAACTCTTAAGTCATTATAAAATGTATAATGCCAAATGCGCTCCATTGCATCCCAGTCTTGAACTTGTCCATGCTCTACAGGATAAACAAGTTTCAAAACACCTCGTAGGTTGATAGCTTCTTCGCCTATATAATATTCGCGAACGTAATGTTCTACATCGGTCATGATTATCTGATATTTAGGATAACCAATGATCGTTGGAAAAACGCTTCTAGGTTGATCTTCTCCAGCAAAACCGTTTTTGGTAAAGCCCGTACCATTATCTATAACAAGCGGTTTGTTTTGTATCATTTCTTCCAATTTTCGTCACCAAAATTTATTTTAGTTATTTAATTGAATCACTACTCGTGTTTTTTTTATTAAATGTTTTGATAGTATTAGCCCTAATCTAGACAAAATTATCAATACTCTTATATCCTTATTTATGTTTTTTCGTTTTTATTCTATTCCTTCTCCTGCATATGCATTTATCCATTTTGTGAATATGTTATATTTCGATGTTTTTGTTATCTCTTCTCTTCTTTTCGCATCCAATGTTTGCCCTGTCTTCATCGAATTTATTTCTCCCCAGTTATTGCTTATCCCTTCTAATAATGCTATTATATTCGAATTTAACACTATTTGTTCCATTGGTTTTTCTGTCTTTATCGCACTTGGTAGCAATATTCTTGTATCAAATATCTTTGCTATGTCTTCTTCTTCAAATGTAAACTTCGTTAGTTTTGAAAATGTGAGTTCTAGTTATCCTGCTTTTCCATACTATGTTTCAGGAGTATTGTATGAAACCTATCTCTATGGGTGGGGAATTCTTGATGGATATGAGTTTTGGAAATACTTCAAATCAAACTACTAGATAATGTACTCCTCTTTTTTTTTATATTCTTGAAAATCTTGTATTTCACCTTTTTTTTCTTTTCAAATAAACAGCTATTATACATATGGAAAACACACTATATATATCAAGGCTTACTGCTTCGAAAGTATAAACATCTTTTCTATTATCATGTTCAAAAAAATAAGTGATATTGTTTGCTGTTACAGAAAGAAATAATTTTTCTACTATAACTGGTATTGGAACTATACTACAGTTTGTATAATCAGACCATAAAGAATATTCTCCGACAGGTAGTGTCTCCTCTTTGTAATCTTCAATTATAATAGCGAAGGGAAAAGTATTATTCCTTATTCCTGGAGGAATAACAGATGAACCTTCTACCCATTCTATCAAGAAACCAAGACTAATATCAATGCTCTTGTTCTCTAAATTTGTTCTCAGGTAAGGGAAAGGATATGGACCACACACATAATCAACTGGAATGGTATCTGATGTTGGATTTTCTACCTGATAAACTAAATCAATAATGTATATTGTATAGTTTCGACTCTCTCTTATTCCTGCTGTAGGGGGGATAATTAGCATCAATAATACTCACAATCAGAGCTTCCTCTGAACTTCCCATTTCCCCCGAAATGGTTATCAGAGAGATTAAAGAAACAATTACTACTACGGAGAATGACATCTGCTT
>JAGXNV010000179.1 GCA_019894795.1 Candidatus Heimdallarchaeota archaeon
CCCTATATAGCTGTTAATTGGTTCAATGAAACATGGCAACTTTATAATATAAACTTTGATTGTAGCGCTGTTAGACCAATATCTATCCTTCCAGATTCAAACTCATTTGAGATATTTACGTATTCCCCTGGTTTTATTGATAATAGCAGCAACATTTTTTTAACACGATTTGTAAATTCCTCGTATTTTGAGACAGAAACAATAGCTGAGTTCCAAGGTAATATAATATTTCATCAAGATTCAATTTTCAAAACATCTGATGGAAATTATTTCTTTTTGTATAACAGGAGAACTTTTGAAAGTTCTATGCAGACTGATTTATACCTTTCTTACTATGATGGACATAGCTTTGTTGAAACACAACTAACAGATACACCTAATTTTGTAGAATATTATGCTCATGCTGAGCTAGGAGAGGAATATCTACACATTGCATGGACACAATTTGATTTACCGGATGATGATTTATTGGAGAGGGAGACTGGTAAAATTTTTTACAATAGAATTAAGATTTCAGATATAGTGGAGAGAGATATTAACATGCACATGGCAATAAATAATGAACATATTTTCAATAGCTTAAATCCATTAAACATCTTTTCATCATCATATCATCAACAAATATTCTTTGCTTTTGATCTTAAAATCGTCTGTTTAATGAACGTTTATATTCAAAAACAAGAGGTTTTAGAGTATGACTTTTGCAATTGATATTATTAGTACATTTTTAGAAAAATGAGAAAATTGGAGAGAAAATGAAATTAGAAAATCTTCTACCTGATAGAGCAAACTTCCAAATATACTGCTATCATTCTACAAAAGAGACGTTTAATCAAGAATTTGATCAATACAAAGTAGATGAATCGTTTAAAGAAATGATGAAAAAACACATGGTGGCAGTGGAACTGGTATAGAAAGATTTGTTCAAAAAATACTTAGCTTGTCCAATATTAGAGAAGTGCGATTATTACCAAGAGATCCTACAAGATTGCACCCATAATAACAGAACTACTTTTATTTTCTCGCTTTTTTCTATATTAAATAGATAGAGCTAATTTTCTGTGGTGTATTTATGGGATATTTTCGTTATATTACTAATGAAGAAGGCTAAATTTATCGTGCTCTTTCTTATCACTGTAGTTTTTCTTTGTTGCACTGTGGGAAGTGCAAGCTCTGCAAAGGATATAGAAATAACAAATATAGAGATATTGGAACAAAATAGAGAGGCTCATATTACTGTTATAAATCTTCCTCGTCCAATAGGTTTTAACGTTTTTCTGAATGATATAGAAATAACAGAGAATTGTAGAATAAGATTTGGAACAGAATTGTTTTCAATATCTAGTATATTGATTGTTGAATTACAAAAAGATTATCTCAATACAACGAATATTCTTTACATTCATTTTTATGATCAAATCAATAGTAAAGAGTTCACAGAATCATTCGAGTATTTGTCTTCAGAACCAACAAAAATCAACTGGTGGCTTATACTGGGGGTTATTGTAGGACTAATCGTGTTCAACCTGCTGGGAGGAACATTAATGGTTAGAAAAGGGAAAAAGATTGATCGTGTAACTACGAACCCGTTAAGGAAGTTACCTACCCACAAGGAGATGACAATAAAAACAGTTATTGCACTGATTATCGCAATTGGGTTATTCATTTACATCTCTTTCCACCCTTATTTCTACTATCCTCAGCTCGTTGATCACAATTGGGGATATGTGTATGATTTTTTTGATTATTTCTCAATGGGAGGATTTCTTGTTGTAATTGTTGGGTTATCACATCATCTTTTTCTTCTAGCACTAGGCAGACATAGAAAAATATCAAGTACTTCCTCTGCAAATCAAATTGGTTCGGGTAGTTATTATTTTCGCAAAATAATTGGAGGGACAGATACTATTAATGATGAATTAAACAAAGAAAAACACCCGTCTCTGGTAGTCATCAGCAAAACTATTCTTATACTCACAATGGTTTTTGTAATGAGAATTTTGATGTTATTACTAGTTAGCACTCTTTACGAATATTTCCCCCATAGTTTTATGCTAGTGCTAGGTTCAGAAACTATCTCAACACATTCATTATATGGAATGTTGAATATATTATTGCAAGTTTTATCTCTGATTTTTCTCATCTGTACAGCTTTTGGAGCATTTGTTTCTTTAAGCAAAATATATACTCTTGCCTTCAAAAAAGCAACTGGGGAGAAGAACAGACGAAATGTTTTCACAATCCTACAGATACTCCTTCCACTAATTTTCTTCGGACTTTATCAAGTATGTGTAAGTGTTACTGGTAGTATCAATTCGCTAATTTAGTAACAGTATCCTCAGTGGATGGAGTCTTTGTTTTATTCTTTTCTTTTTCTTGTGGTTGTATGACTCTCTTAATCTCTTCTACGAATCCAGCAATTTGTCGTTTTTCAACTTGTTTGATTCTTTGCTCTTTCTTTCTCCCGAAAACCCAACCCACAGCAGCATACAAGGAGGTATATATTGCCACTCCAATAACGATATAGTTTACATTTATACCAAAAATTGTGTCATAAGACAAAGCTGGATCAGTCGAAGTGATGTCGTTAGTGTAACCTGTAGTTTTGTCAGTGTTTTCTATCAATAAATAGTAGTGATCCTCTGCATATTCGTTTTCTTTTAGTACAGAAGTGAAATTATATACAGAATCGATATAATATTTATAAGAAAATATTGTCCCCCTTTCAATATCTATAACAGATTCATATAATACACTGTATAGCTTAAATAGGCTTTCTTCTTCATTTTCATATCGATTATCGATTGCATTGAAATATTCACAATAATAGAATGTTTCCTTGAAAAGAGTATCTGTAATATTAAAAAGTAAAAATTCTGTGTTGATCAAGAGAATAGAATACATCTCACCTACATCAGTGTAATATTCAGTGTTATTATACTCCTCGGTTGATTTTACGTGAGCATAATATTCTTCAAATAATTTTATAGAATCATCTTCAATCTTTTGTATAACTGGAGAGGTAAAAAAATCCCCATACATCCAGGTATGAGCTCCAATATGAACATCAGAAGGATGATACTGCTTTTCTCTTCCATTTATAGAAATATTCAGCCACTCTCCTTCAGCCTTCAAATTAATGGGCAACGTATTAGGCTCATGTGTCACTGTTAGTTTCACGTTGTCTCCTTGAGAAAGAAGAGTGTCATTAATATATGCATCAAAATAAAGGGATTCGTTACCTGACCAATCAAGAACACTAACTTGCCAGTCTAGCTCTTTCCCTACAGATAGAAAATTGGAATAAAATAAGTTACCAGATGGTAAAATAGCTTTTGGTAAAGAAGAAGTTTGTACTAAGATGCAAGACAACATAACAATAACTAGTAATCTTTTTCCCCCAACCAGCATGCTAAATCACTATTTACTGAAGTTTTTCTTATATATACACCACAAAAAGTAAATGAAACATGATGATTACTTGAAGAAGAATAAACAAATCAAAATGAAAAGTTTTAAAAAACGAATGATAGTTTCTATAATAGTCATACATATTCATAGTTGAATGTGGGGATAGCCAAGTGGCCAACGGCGGCGGACTTAAGATCTTGGTATAAAGCCAAAAACGAAGGGTTAGAAAAGAGAAGCAATCCGTTCTTTAGTAGTTCGGGAGTTCGAATCTCCCTCCCCGCACCATTTTTCTTTACTTATTGTTCAGTTGGTTTAACCTTTAACCAAATGGTTTAAGCTTTACACTTTCCAATTATAAGCATTTAACCGGACGATTAAGTGAATACTCTCATTAATTAAAAAAACCATTAAATAAAGCCCTATCAATGTTATCCTAGTGATAAGTATGTCCGATAATGAAGTTAAAATGTATGAAGAATTACTCGAACTACTCGAGAATAAATTCGAAGATGGAGAGATAGATAAAGCAAATTATGTTGAACTTAAAGAGAGATATTTAGCAAAATTAAATCAAGCTAAACTCGAAGCCAAGAAAAATGGTTCTGTTCCACAAATAAGTGTGTCAGGAGCTAAAACCATATCTGATACAACTCTTTCAACAGCAGGGTCCGCAAAGATAAGTGGTGGTGAAATTCATAAAGACATCAAATTTGCTGGATCTGCTAAAATACTGAATGATATTGTTTGCAGAAGTTTAAAGTCTGCAGGGTCTATGAAAAGTGAAGGTAGCATTACTGCCCATGGCGATGTTAAGGGTTCTGGATCATTTTCCTGTGGTGGATTCCTTCATTCTATGGGAAATGTTAAATTCTCAGGTTCAGCAAAAGTCGGCGGAGAAGTTGTTGTTGAAGGCAAAATTAGTGCTTCTGGAAGTTTCAAATGCGGAGGTAATGCTCAAGCAGACCAAGGTGCATCATTTTCAGGATCTTCAATTATAAAGGGTAATTTCTTATCTCAAGGAACTGTTGAAGCAAGTGGGAGAATGGGTGTAGAAGGAAATCTTGTTGGAGCTAATGTTTTCATAAATAGACATGTTCTAAATTTAAAATTCAAAAGAACGAAGAGATCTGTTATCGAGGGTATTGTTTTCGCAACAGAAGAAGTTGATATTAGTAACACAGTAGTGGAACTAGACGTTAAAGGTAAGAATGTTACAATTGGTGCATTCTCTGAAGTCAAAGGTACAGTGTTTTATGTTGATAGAATTGACATTCATAAGAAGGCAAAATTGGCTCACGACCCTGTACAGATTCAAGAAAACCAATTGAAACTGTAACTTATCTCCTTTTCTTTTCCCTTTAAACAAAATCTTCTTTAATCTCTTTTTCTTCTTTCCATTGATAATTTATGTTAGGTAAGCTAGGATCAGCTCTTAATAGTGCAATATCTAAAATCCTCAGAGGAGGACCCCCTGACAAGGATGTTATACTTGAATTAAAAAACGCTATGCTAAAAGCCTTGTTAGAAGCAGATGTTCAATTCGATTTAGCAGCCCATGTTGTAAATGAAGTAGAGAGAAAATCACTTGATAAAGAACTTGCTAAGGGACTATCAAGAAAGAACAGTGTTCTTTCAATTATTCACGAGGAGCTTACTCATTTCTTAGGATCAAAATCCTATCCTTTAACTCTTTATCCTGATAAACCAACTATACTAGAACTTGTAGGTATTCAAGGTTCTGGTAAAACCACTACAACAGCTAAGCTTGCTAAATATATAAAGAAGCGAGGAAAGAAGGTTGCTGTTGTTACAGCAGATAATTTCAGACCTGGAGCTTATGAACAATTGAAACAGCTTTGTGATCCAATTGATGTTCCTGTTTATGGAGAACCAGATAACAAAAATGCGGTGAAAATTGCTTCCGATGGTGTCCAAAAATTCCTTGATGAGAAGTATAACGTAATTATTGTAGATACAGCTGGGCGTCATAAAGAAGAAAAATCTCTGTTAAAAGAGATGAAAGACATCAGCAATAAAGTAAAACCAGATGAAATAATATTGGTGATAGATGGTAATCTTGGTCAATCAGCTCACGATCAAACTCTAGCGTTTGCACAAACAACCAGATTAGGTTCAGTTATTGTCACAAAAATGGATGGTTCAGCAAAAGGAGGAGGCAGTCTTTCAGCAGCTGCAGCAGCAAAAGTTCCTATTAAGTTCATTTGTGATGGCGAAGATATCGATGCAATCGAGGAATTTAACCCTACTTCTTTTGTAGGTAGATTAATAGGCGTAGGAGATTTAGAAGGGCTTCTTAAAGAAGTTAGGGAGTTAGAAATAC
>JAGXNV010000180.1 GCA_019894795.1 Candidatus Heimdallarchaeota archaeon
ACTATAGACGATATGGATGTTCTACTGTATTATCAGAGTGATGATCATGCAAAAGTCTTTGCAGAAGGTGAACAATTATCTCTAACAGATCCAAGTTGGAATAGATGGACAAGTGAAGGTGCTGAAGTAACAATTGCGCCGGGTTCCAATTACTTCTTAATGAAATCACAAGATACAGGTGGTAACTGGGACGCTCAAGTGTTGTTTGTTGATACTGGAGAAACTGATGAACTAGAAAAGTTACAATCCAGATGGCCGATAGTTCCTACACAAACAGTAGACCCCTCTGATCCGGATGCACTTCGTTATAGAACCTCTTCCGATGATTCAGGAACAAGTTCAGCTACTTTCCCAGGACCAGGATATACTCTCCATAAGTGGTTCCTTTTAGGACGACTTATTCCAGAAGTAAATGCTAATCCAGGAACAAATATGCAAGTAGATTATTTTGAGCTAAATGGTTATGCAAATGAAACTACCTATAGACCTTTTGAAGGTTCAGGAGATACTTTCTCTACTGACATAGGTATTGAAACAGGAAATGAATTTATGACTTACCAAGAGGCTGGAAATCAGATTGGTGTAATAGATTTCATAGGAGATAGATTTGACAGCGGAGATACATTAGACTGGTCAGATGATGGTATAGTTTATGCTGCAGCTTATATCTACAATCCTACTGCAACTATTGCAGATGTTAGCATTGCGTGTCAATCTGACGATTTCTTTAAATTATGGGTTAATGATCAAATGGTGTATGATGACACTGTAAATCCAGTAAGTTGGAATGTTTGGTGCCCTCTTCAAAACATAACTTTGAACCCAGGATTGAATTATATCTTAATCAAAAGTGGAGATAGTGGTGGAAATTGGGATGTAAACATAATTCTACACGATAGAGGAGCAGAAGATGATCTAAGTAAATTCATTTGCGTTTGGCCAGATTCAGCTCCATCACTTATTGTTAAGAATATAAATCAAAAACAAAATGTTAATACCGTAAACACACAATTTGTTCCAATTAAGCTAGAACAAGCAATGGAATTCATTAATGAGATCCAAATGGTAGTCGACACTAAACCAACATTCTTTTCAGAATTATTCTGGATAATTGTTATTGATTAATAAGTAGTGCTTCTGCACTACAATTTTTCTTATTTTTCTTCATTCGAAATATTTCAAAATACATTGTTTTGTGTAGCTTATCACACATAGAATTTATATATTCAACATTTGATTAGATTAGTTTTATAAATGTTTAATTGCTAGTACTTATTTGAGCCACATGTTATCAACATTTAAGCCTTCAAAATTAGAAATGGAAGAATTGCTGTTATTCGATCCATTCTCAGAGAAAAGAGGGAAATTAGGTATACGTAGAAGTGGTTCAAGGTATAATATCAGCTACATTGACATAAATGAAGAACCAATTTATGATTACACACTAATATGTGTTCATGGATGGGGGTCAAGTAGTTTAATCTATAGTTATTTACTGAAATTACTAGGATCAAACTTCAGAATTATTGCCTATGATTTGAAAGGTCACGGCTTTTCAGATGCTGAACCAGACACATATGATTTGGGGTTATTTACTGAAGAACTAGCTCAAATTATAGATCACTTTAATCCTGAAAATCTTGTTTTAATCGGTCATTCCATGGGTTCAGCAATTATACAGAACTATCTGTGTCTAAATCCTGAGAGAGCTAAAGCTGCAATTGTACTTTCAGGAGCACCTGATTTTAGAGAACCCTTTCCAAGATTTCTTCCTTTATTACTGTTCCGAATGGATGAAAGAGTCAAGAATATCCTTCTACATCTAGGAATGAATATGCTTGAATCAAATTCTACACATCTGAAATATCTAAATATAATAAGAGAACAGAGAAAATGCACTCCCTATCATGTATTTAGACAAAGTTTACTTAACACTGTCTATGCTTGGAAGAAAGGTGACGAATTAAGTAATTTGGAGACTCCAATTCTCATTATGGTGGGGGAAAAAGATCAATTTACATCAGTAAAAGATTCTTTGAAATTACGAGAACTGCTTCCTAATTCAAGGATGGTTATTTTACCAGGTTCCAAACACGACATAGCTCTTGAAAATGGACGTGATGTAGCTAATCTCGTAAGAGAGTTCATTGAATACCAAATCGATTTAGAAGCTTTAAGATAGATATTCTCACATAATAACTCCTGTAATATGTTCTTACTATGTTTATTTAAAGTGATTTTTCTTATCGTTAAGGTGACAAGGATACAAAAGTATTTTATATTTCTATTATAATTTTTGAACATGACTTCAGAACCAATTGATCTGGTTGAAAAAGCAATTGAGAAGGGAGAAAAACTTGGTGCTGAATATATTGAAGCACGTTTAGTTGATTTGAAAAGCAATACAAGTATTCTAAAAAGTGGTGTTCCGGAATTAGGCGCCATCTTTAGAAGCAAAGGGATAGGTATTAGAGTACTTAAAGATGGAGGCGTAGGTTTTGCTAGCTTTAACGAAATGACAAAAGACGAAATGAATATCGCTGTAACATTTGCCACAAAAATGGCTGAGGCTAGTGGAAACAGACGCACTACTAAAATCAATTTTAGCACTGAAGAGATTCATAAAGCTACTTATCAAGCGAAAGGTCAAACTGGAAAGAGACCTTTAGAGTTATCTCCAGAAGAGAAAATAAATCGGTTGATAAATTTAGACAAAATTGTTGCAGAGGTGGAAACGGGAGCTATAATTCCATTCAGATTCTTTCAGATGTTAGATCAAACAGAAAAGAAATTGATTTTAACCAACGAAGGAGCAAGAATAGAGAGTGAAATTGATCTTCTGCAACTCTTTGGACTACTAGTTGCAGTAAATCCCACTACTGGCTCTAAAGAGCAACTAATGATACAGAAAGGTAAAGCAGGCGGATTTGAATCGCTAGATTTCTGGAAGATTGAAGAATATTTAGAAAAAGAAGCCAAAACTTTAGGCAAGATTGTCACTGAAGCTAAAGAAGCTCCAAAAGGTAAAATCGATTATGTAGTAGGACCTAATGTTATAGGAATTATGTGCCATGAGAATCAAGGTCATCCTTCTGAAGCTGATAGAATTCTCGGAAGAGAAGGAGCTCAAGCTGGAGAAAGTTATCTCAAACAAGATATGATAGGAGACAGAATAGGTTCAGATAAAGTGACAATTATAGATGATCCTACGTTAGTTGGATCTTATGGGTTCTATCTTTATGATGATGAAGGAGTAAGAGCTAAACCTAGATATCTTCTAAAAGAAGGCATTTTTCAAGATATGCTTCATAATAGAGAATCAGCTGCATTCATGCAAACAAACAGTACAGCTTCAGCTCGAGCAATTGGTTATAACCGTGAACCAATTCCAAGAATGGCTAACACATATCTCGTCCCTGGAGATTTCGAGTTAGATGAAATAATTGAAGACGTAAAGTTAGGTGTATTAATGCATAACTTTACTGAATGGAATATTGATGACAGACGCTATCACTCCAAATATGTAGGTTTAGAAGCATATTTGATAGAAAATGGTGAAGTTAAAAACATGGTTAGAAGACCAGTGGTAGAAACAACTACACCTAAGCTTTGGGGATCAGTAGATGCTGTAGCAAAGAAAAGTCTGTTAGAATTTGATGCTGCTACGTGTGGAAAAGGTGATCCCATGCAAGGAGCTCCAGTTTATCATGGTGGATCCTTTATGCGAATTCGTAATGTGGAGGTAAGGTGAATTGATATGGTAGAAAAATTAGATACAGAACATGTCATAGATTTAACATTAAAAAAACTACAAGAATTGGGATTTGAGGACTACATTCTTCAAACTGAGAAAAGTAACAAATCACAGATAAGATTTGCTAATAATCAAATTACAATAGTTAAAAACTGGGCATCTATGGACTTGGGAATTTTTGCAGTAAAAAATCAAAAGACAGTTGCAGTAGACCTACAAGACTTAACGTCAGATACAATCTTAACCTCCATTGATTCATTGGACAAATTAGTTTCTTCACTTCCTCCTAACCAGAATTACTACGGTATTTCAGATGGACCTTTTAGTTATCCATCAATTGAAGAATTAAGCGATCCAGATTTAATAGATTTTCACGAACAGTCTTTAGATAAAGTAACTGCTGCAATAAATGCAGCCCAAGAAGAAGGAGCTAAACGCTCGGCAGGAGTACTCTTCTGGGATGCCACAAAGAATCAATTAACTTCTTCTAGAGGGGCAAGTGTCAAAGACCATTCCACAAAATACGAATTTACAATTCGTTCCTTTATAGACGAAACCAGTTCCGGAGCAGAAATCGATGTAGGAAGAATCTCTTCAAAAATCAATCTTGAGGAAGCTGGAAGGAAAGCTGGGAAAATTGCTAAAATGGCAGTAGGTGGAGTAAAAGGATCACCAGGAAAGTACAACATTCTCCTAGCTCCCAAAGTAGCTGGGGATATTGTCGCTGCAACTCCAGCAGCAGCAAATCCATTCTCAGTTGAGATTGGTTTCTCTTGGTTGAAAGATAAAATAGGTGAGCAAATAAGTCCTGAATTTGTTTCAGTTTATGACGATGCTCTCCTTCCAAATGGTCTAGGATCTAAATCTTTTGACGATGAAGGGCATCCTACAGGAAGGAATGTTTTAGTTGAAAATGGTGTCTTGAAAGGATTCATCCATAATACTTCCACAGCTAAAAAAGCCGGAACAGTAAGCACTGGTAATGCTGGTCTCGTTTTCCCACAGAATAGTAATATATTCTTTGAACCTGGAGATCATTCATTTGAAGAATTGATGGAAATATCAAAGGATAAACCAACTATTTACATTACTAATAACTGGTATACAAGATTCACTAGTTATGCAGATGGAATATTCTCAACCATTCCTAGAGATGGTATGTTTATCATTGAAAATGGTGAGATTTCTAAACCAGTTAGAGAGTTAAGAGTCAGTGATACTATGTTCAATATCTTTGGAAATATCAAAGCTTTGGGTAGAGATCTAAAACAAATAAAAAGCTGGGAAGTGGATACTCCAACTTTTATACCAGCTGTTTTGTTAGAAGATATTAACATAACTGCTGCTACTTCTTAATTCATATCTAATCCTTTTTCTTTCTTTTACATCCTTTTAAAAACCTCAAACAATAGTATCATAATTCATGCCAATCTAATGGCTTACAATTTTCACTACATCCTCATAAAATTCTTAAATCCAACTAATCAGTGTAGTTTCATGTCTAAGCAAATAATTGAATGGGATTTGTCGAACTTATACAAAGGCACTGACGACCCTAAAATCAATAAAGATATGAAGAATATCGAAAAACTTGCTATGAAATTCAATTCTGAAGTAAAGAGTAAGCTAGTAGATGCGTCCCTTAAACCAGCACAATTGAAGGAATGGTATATAACATTAGAAGAAATTTTTGAAAGAATGTTCTATCTAAACCTATTCTCAGTATTACTTTATTCAACTACATCCATAGATGATAAAGTAAAAGAATTAAAAGCAAAAATGGAAGAGTTCTCTGTTAAAATAAATGAAATTGTTGTATTTTTTGAACTTGAACTAAATTTTATTTCAGAAGAGAAATATCAAGAGCTCTTAAACTCACCAGAATTAACTAATTATCGTCACGCTTTAGAATTCAATAGATTGAAGAAAGATCATCAAC
>JAGXNV010000181.1 GCA_019894795.1 Candidatus Heimdallarchaeota archaeon
TACATAGTCTGACAAAAGTTCGTTTAATTCAGATTCTAAAACATTTTTTTTTCCTTTTAGATACTCATGTAACAAGATTGATAATCTACGTGCCTCCGCTAGAGCTTCTTCTTTTTCAACTGCGATAAGTACAACATGTTCATTATATTCAGAAATGAAAAAGTGGTTCTCGTCAACTTTTAAAACCTTGAAGCGTTCCTCTCCTAGAATTTCATTAGCAAAACCACTTAAAGCTTTGATATATCCGACAAACATTCCTGTATCCCGAGCTATCTCCTCAGGGTCATAGACATATATGGGGTTACCATAAATATCAGATATAATTAAAGCATTAAACTTCTTTAACTGGACTTCTCTCAATTGTTTAATCTTTGAGACAAACCATTTGAATGCAAGTTCGACATTCTCTTCAGTTCTTATGGATGTCTTGAAAAATTGGAATGAGAGATTCTGATAGGAAGCCATCCTATCTAATTTCATGTTTTTTATTATCTTATCAATACTCATGGAATTCTTAAGATCAGATTTATTTGCAAGGAAAAGAATTGCCTTATCAGAATACGACTCTCCCAGCCATTCATCAACCATTTTCCAGAACCACTCTGAAGCGTTTTTAACGCTTGTACTATCCGATGAATCCAAAACAAAAATCACTCCAACAGAAGTTAATATATTAGATTTCCACAAATTCTCTCTAAATGCTTCTTGTCCTGAAATGTCAATAATATTGAAGAGAATATCACCGATTTTTACATTTTCTACAACCATACCTACAGTGGTTTTAGGTCTAGTGAATCGTTTATCCTTGAGCCAATTAACTAAAGTGGTTTTGCCAGCATATTGCAAACCAATGAGAACTATTGGAACAGTATTCTTTTTTAGACGAAGTATGTTCTCCATTTTGCTACCCTTATTATATGTTCATTTGCTTTTAAGTGCTTAAAGTTTAAGTACGAGGTAATCTAAGGCTGAAATTATATCAGAATATGGCGGATCTTGTCTTTTTCTTCTATCTCGTATGGAAGAAGCATTTTCTCGACAGAATAAAGATGCTTGATAAAGAAATTGAGGTAATTCCTTTTGATCCTCAAGATAATTCATGATTTTACCCATAGACTCACTGACTTCAAAGAACATCTTGTTTGCTCTGTTATAACTCCCTTCAGCTCTAGTCATTTTGTTGTTTTTTGCGAAGAGTTCTCCTAGAATAATACATTCCACTGCTTCAGTCAGTGTTTTTATTGCGGGGATGAATACTTCTCTTCTCCTAACGAAATCAAAATTAATATCATTTCCTTTAATTGAAACATTGACATTAGCAGCTAATAGTTCTTGAGTATCGAGTAAAATCAAATCTAACAAACCGTGGAAATCGGTGGTTTCCTTAAATTGAGCCTCAACTGAATCTGCAATAAACTCCGGCAAAGTATCAGATTCATAAATAAGAGTTATTATTTCTTTCATCAATGTTCTTTTATTATTTTTATAAGCACTCTGGAGACCTAAAGAGATTAAGCTTGATTCTGTTACCATACCAGAAATCTTTGTTGCGATCATTCGATCATTAATTAGATTTTTCAATTCTTTCTCTCCTTTCTTAAACGCTGAGATACTCTGTTCAGCCTTTTTTGCAAAATAGTGTGCTCTGGCTCTTAGAATTAAATCTAGAACAATGTTGTAATCACTAAAAAGATATATCTTATTCTCCGCAATAACTGATTTTACATAATAACGCAATGCATGAATTTTGTTTCTTTGTTGATCTTTTTCGGAAATAAACTGTGGTAACAACTCAATAGCTTTTTCTAAATAATATAATCTCTCATCCAATTCTATAAATTCATTATAACTAATTAGTGGATCGTCATGATTAACTATAACATGTGATAGAGGAACTTCAGAAAGGGCTGTACCCATAGCTTTTAGAGGAAAATAGAATTGTGATATTAATCTATCAATAACATTCAGATTCGCATGTTCTTGGGTCAACAATTCGTTAATCATCGATGCTGCAGAAGAATAAGTTACACTTATACCGTAAATATATGGTAAAGAGCCTGCTCCCTCTATTTGTTTAAGTAATTCTGTTATTTCCATACAAGATGCTAAGGCCCCCTCATTGTCTTGATCATACAACTTATCTACTATCTCTGTATACTTCAACGCTAGATCAGTAATTGTTCTCAAAATTTTCAATTCTGTTTCTTCTGCTTGTATTTCTGCAAGAAGAGACTTGCTTTGAGAACTCTCTGATTTCTTCAGAATTTTACATGCAATTTTGTATTCTGATAGTGCTTTATTATAGTAACGTGAAGCATGTCCAAGTTCTCCACCTTCAAGTGCACTCTCTGCAAGAAGCTTGAAATGCTGCACCATAGACACTGAACTTTGAGCATCCACAATGGGTATAAAATCCATTTTTATAGCCAGTCCTTTATTCCCAACTGATTCTGGAGCTTCATTCCAGAGATTTATGACTTTCTCAAAATGTTCTTTTGCATGATTTAAAATAGATAATTCTGAGATAGGATCAGCCCACCAGAAATCTTGTGAGGTTTTTCGAGAGATGTCTATTATGTGAGTAAGCAGAGTAACTCCTTGTAAATAATCATATTCACCCTTCTTTGCTAGAACTCTTGGATCTGTTGAACTATCAGGTAGGTTATCGTAAATAGGTAATAGTCTTTTCACATTCTCCAGTTGTACTAATGGCATAATAACGTCAAGAAGATCATTCTTAGTGGGTGTAGGTGTTAAACCAGAAATCTCAACTTCAGGTAGTGCATCAGTTAAAATTCTGTAAACTATTCGGTCAATAGATTCTTTTGCTAAAATATAGTAAGTATATTGACTTGTTGAGGGAGTATGATTGAAAACTCCTCTATTCCTTACTTGTGAATAGACATAGGTTAACACACCCAATTGTAGTTCAAATTTGTTTAAAGCCATTATTTGATTTGGAAAATCACCATAAAGTAATTCATGGAGTGCTAATGGATTATCGTTTCCTTTACTCATATCTTGATAAACATCATAAATCCTTTCAACAGCCATGCCTGCTAAATTACTAATAGCTGATAGGTTTTTAGAGCAAGATTCCGCAAAAGTTACCCATGCTTCTGATATTTCTTTTGGCTCATCTAAAGCTGTAAATGAATTGTATAAGTTATCTCGTTCTAGTTCCATTTCAACGAATTTGTTAAATGGTCTAGTATCTAATGATGAGAGATGCATAACTAAAGATGGCTTTTTCTAAAAATAAACCTTTTGCACATCCACCACAAGATAAAGTGTTTTGTTTCATTAAACTCTATCCATTTAAAATGCAAAAACTCTAAATATGTTTACTATAAAAGGCATTTGTGAAAACTCTAAACTATGAGAAGAGACAAACAGCTATTGTAGAAAATATGAACAAAGCTGAAATTGATTTATTTCTTATAACCCCCTCTATAGATTTTGGTTACTTGTTCAAAGGTTTTGTGTCTCTTAGTGAAAGGCTGAAATGCGGAATGTTGAGCACTCATGATGATGCGCGAATGATAGCACCCTTTTTTGAAAAGGAGAATATGCAGAACCACACTTCATTTGATGATGTCATAACTTGGAAAGAGGACGAAGATCCATATGTTGTTCTTAAAAAAGCTATTCCATATGATGTGAAAAAGATAGCTTTAGAGCCTACGATGCCTTTTGAGATTTATATTAAACTTCAAAAACAATTTCCAGATGTTGATTTTGTAGATGGTAGTAAAATCATAAGAAAACAAAGAGCAACAAAGTCTGAAGCTGAAATTGAGCGATTAGAGAAGGCTGGTAGATATACTGTTGATGGCATGTTAAGTGCGCTTGATCTTATCAAACCAGGAATGACTGAACTTGAAGTATTGAAATTATTTCAAGAGGAAATGACTTTACAATCAGGGGAACCCAGTTGGGCTTTAGTTCAGTTCGATGAGAATAGTGCAGTTCCTCATGGCTCCCCTTCAACAAGAAGAATGAGAGAGAATAGTGTTGTATTAATTGATGCAGGTTCAATGTGCGATCATTACTTCGCAGATATTACTCTTACAACTTTCTATGGAAAAGTGACAGACGAATTTCTAAAAGTATATGAAATAGTAGAAAGTGCGAATGAAGCTGCGCTTGAAGCATCAAAAATAGGCATACCATGTGAAGAAGTAGATTTTGCTGCTAGAAAAATAATAGATGAAGCAGGATATGGAGAATACTTTACCCATCGTCTGGGACACGGTTTAGGTTTAGAAGTTCATGAAGAACCTTATATGGTTAAAGGTAACAATAGATTGCTTGTTGAAGGGAACGTTCACACTGATGAACCAGGTATTTACATACCAAATAAATTTGGAATAAGGATTGAAGATGACATCTTTGTAGGTGAGAAAAGCAAAAGAACGGTATCCTTTGACAGATATTTATGGACAAAAAGATGACTCACATAAATTTTGATAGAGTAGCAATGGTTTATGACCAAACACGAGAAGTACCTAAAGAAATTATTAATTTATTAATCGAAAAGATTAACAAAGTACTTTTTGAAACATTTGGGTCGCCTCCCTACCAAATTCTCTCTTTAGGAATTGGATCAGGAAGAGTTGAGAAATACCTTTCTTCTAAAGACAATCATCTATTTGGAATTGATATTTCCGAGCTTATGTTAAGAGAACTGAAAAAGAAACAAAAGACAGAAAGCATTGCAACTGCTCAAGCAGATGTTTATAATCTTCCATTCAGAGGAAATTTCCATTTAATTGTTGCAATTCACTTAGTTCATCTATTAGACAATCTTGAACGATTCTTAAATGAGACACTTAAAGCCTCTAAACTGATAATAATTGGCGATGTTTACACTGACGTATATCAAAGTCTAATATATTCTGACTTTATTGAAATTCTATCTAAGATTGGATGGGAAAAACAAGATAGCGCTCCAGTTGATGGCTTTATTACTCGTGAAATGTCTCGTCTAGGTTTCCTCAGAGAAGATATTGAAAGAACTGAAACTACATCCCAAACCCACTATTCAATATACGATAGTATAAAGAAAAAATACTTTTCTTGGTTATGGGATGTACCAGACGCAATATACAACGAAGCTTTAAGTCAGCTTGAAACTAGAATACAGAAGAAGAACATTAATTTGAATGAATCTTATCAGACAACAGCAAGCATTGAATTAAAAATTTTCAAGAAGAGAGACATTTAAGGTAGGGGATGCTTATAATGCTTATCAATTTTAGTATAAGTTTCACCATCGTATATTAGATATTCAGCGTGAACATCATGTACATCACCATACTTTTGATACCATGGAGAGGTTCCTAGAACACACCATTTTTCTGCTATTTCTTCCGTAACTAATACTTTAGTTTGTTCTATCTCTGCAATTTTTACTGCTTCAATCAAAGATAGACTTGCTGCTAGAATAATTGATGTAGGTGTCCTTCTAAATGTAAAAGTGTTCCAGAGTTTAGTTTTTTCAACTATCAGTTCGATTGCGCTTCTTGGAAAAACTTCTTCACCAATATTTGATTTCTTTAGAAGATGCTCAAAAAGGAACACAAAGAAAAATAAAGAATCTGTCAGGGAAAAAAGAAAAAAAACCAACACTTAATTTTGCAGGAATCAGCAATGAACTCATATGTGATGGTGGAGAATATAGGTTTATTC
>JAGXNV010000182.1 GCA_019894795.1 Candidatus Heimdallarchaeota archaeon
ACCAATAACGCAGAAAAAAGAAGTTTTAGAGAGGATAATCAATATTTGTTACAAACCCTTCTTCACAAAACTCTTGGAAAATCCAGAAGTAAAAATCACGTTGAATGTTTCTGGTTGTCTTCTAGAGAAACTTACCATGGAATATCCTGAAATCATTAAATTAATTGAAAAAGCAAAGGATAAGGGACAAATTGAGATTATGGGTTCTGCGTTCTATCATCCCTTACTTCCACTAATTAACGAAGAGGACCAGAAATATCAGATTCGGAAACAAACTGAATCTGTAAAAGGTATTTTTGGTACAGTACCTATAGCCTTTTTCCCTCCTGAATTAGCACTAACTCCTGAAAATATTCCTCCAATAATTGCTGAAGGGTTCAAGCTAATAATTAGCGCTGCAAATTCAATGAATCTAACATACGGAGGCGTTTATCAGTTAGATAGCGGTGAAGAAATTTTCATCTTAAAAAGAAATAGAACGATAAGTAACAATATCTCGTTTGACCAGTATAAGAGAGATAGTGAGAAAACTGAGAGGGATATTTCACGAATTTATAAAATGGATAGGCTCCCTATAGTTTTAGCAATGGACTTGGAAACATATGGTGAACATCATTCCGATTATTATGAATTCTTTTTTGATTTAACAAAAAGAATCAATACTATAACTGTATCAGAGTTTCTTATTAATTATAATATTGCAACTCCGATCGACATTCTTTATCCTACCTCTTGGTCAACTTCTGACGAAGATATGCACAAGCAAATATGCTTTCCTCTCTGGAATCATCCAGAAAATGCTGTACATCATTTATTACTCAACCACATGGAACTGTTGAGTAAAACAAAAGCGAGATTAAGTGGAAGAGATGGGGTAGATGAATATCAAGCTGCTCATTATTCATGCCAACTTTGGTGGGCATCAGGTTTAAGCATTGAACACGGTTTTATAAGTGAAGAATTAATCTTGACTGGTGTCAACTATCAACGATTAGTTCTTCATACTATGGCAAATGAGCTAGAAGAGAACTTCAAACAAATGATTTTAAAAGAATCAGAAAATATAATTCTAAAAATAGAGCAAATACTAAACGAAGTAGGTAACTAATAATGAAAGTAGCATTTATTTCTGCAGAAGTTGTACCTTTTTCAAAAACCGGGGGTTTAGCTGATGTTTCAGCTGCCATTCCTAAAGCCCTCAATGAATTAGGACATGAAACCATAATAATTACTCCTTTATACAAGAGTATAGACCAAGAAATACACAAAATCAAATTAGTGTCAACTAATAATCTTGCAAAAGTTGGAAAGAAAGAAGAAGTTCTTGATTTGTATATCACACATTTACCCAACACAAAAGTTCCAGTTTATTTTGTTAAAAACCAGTATTTGTATAGAGAAGGAATTTATGTTGATACAGATGGAATTGATTACAAGGACAGTCCAATGAGATTTATCACTTTCACAAAAGCTGTTTTTAAGATTCTTGAAAACCTCGAATTCTCTCCAGACATCATACATGCTAATGATTGGCATACAGGATATTTACCATTCTATCTAAGAACAGAATTCTCAGATTCTAAATTCTTCAAAGATACTAAAACGATATACACCATACACAATATTGGGTATCAAGGGATCTATCCTTTTGAATCTATAGAAGATGCTAGAATTCCTGAAATCTACCTAGAAGAAGATTTACTTGGTTTTCATAAGCAAGTTAATTTTATGAAAGCAGGTATTGTTTATTCTACAATTTTAACAACAGTCAGTTCAAAATATGCTGAAGAGATTCAAACAAAGGAATTTGGATTTGGTCTTGAGAAAATAATTCAAACACGTAAAGATGATCTGCATGGTATTGTCCATGGTGTGGATTCTTCTATCTGGAATCCAAAAATTGATTCCTTAATTGTGAAAAATTATGACTCGAAGAATCTTAAAGGTAAAAAAGAGTGTAAAAGTTATCTTCAGGAAAAACTTAATCTTGAAGTGAGTGATAAACCTCTTCTTGGAGTAATAACTCGTTTAGCTACTCAAAAGGGTCTTTACCTGATTCTCAAGAAATTCGATGATATCATGAAACTTGGAGCACAATTCATTCTTCTCGGAACTGGGGAATCAACTCTGGAAACCCAATTCAAAAAGAAGGAAGAGAAGTATCCTGATGATTGTTCTATCAATATCATGTTTGACAATGTGTTAGCTCATCAAATTGAGGCAGCTTCTGATATGTTTCTAATGCCTTCAAAATACGAACCTTGTGGTTTGAACCAAATTTATTCAATGATCTATGGAACAGTTCCTATCGTTCGTAAAACTGGAGGTTTATCAGATACTGTTCAAGATTATGATCCTGAGACTAAAACCGGTTCCGGATTTGTCTTTGAAAAAAGCAATACAAAAGAATTCTTTACTGCACTTAAGCGTGCTATCTTACTGTATAATGAAGAACCTGATTCCTGGAAAAATCTCACAAAGAATATCATGGAATTGGATTTCTCTTGGAAAAAAGTAGCTAAAAAGTGGCAAAAAGTTTACGAAATTGCATTAGCTAAGAAGTGAAAATTATTCTTGAATGTCGAACCATTCATACACTTCTTCTCCTGATGCAATATTATCTGTTTTTTCAAGTTGCTCAAGAATAGCTACATCCTTTGTTGTTGAACTGTCAGTATAAGCAGTATAAAGGGAGAATAACTTCTGAAAACTGTCATAATGTGTGTTAATTCTCATTTCAGCATAATCTCTTGCTGAATATGTGGAAATTAAAAATTCCCAATCTGAAGAAGACAGAAGAAATAGTTCTCGTCCCATCTGGTTTAGAATTCTTTTGAGTAAACCATCTTGTGCATCTTTTCTCTTGAATTCTTTTATTGCTTGAAGGTAGCTATCTTCACATTCATAGATTTTTTGCCAGCACCATAGAGTTTCAGGATTGATCCAGTTCCAATGGAAGTTACCTTTACCCCACGAACCTTCTGGAAGAGTGATCGCTATTTTTTCTGAAGGGGGAAATTCTGATAAGTAGTTTGAACAAGTTATGGTAGAATATTCATCATCATCCTGGAATTGAGAGATTACACAATCTAAGAAACCTACACCTTCGAACCACCAATGCCCAAACAATTCAAAGTCATAAGGGCTCACTATGATACCAGGTTTTGAATGTTCATTGTTATATTCTAGTAGAGTCTTCTTCACAATTTTAGTAAAATGTGCAGAATTTTCGTCAAGTCTTTCAACTATTTTTTCTGGGTTATATACTGCTTTCTCTCCAAGATCAACTTGAGAACCTGTAACTCTCCAATATTTATTACCTGAAGGAAAATGTTTCTTATGAAATTCTAGATAGTACTGATCTCCAGGAAAACCTATATCACCAGACCATACAATTGCACCAGTTTCATTATCTCTTGTAAACATCGCTGTTTTTCGTTGTGTCTTACTTGTTTGAGCTATTAAGTAGGGTTGATAAGAAGATAAACGTTCTTTTTGCTTTATCTTTTTCCTTTTTTCAGACCGTTTCCAAATTTTTTGGATAACATCAGAATCTTCAAGATTATTACCTATATCGTCTCCATCATTAAGTAATGGAGTGTTAATAACCGAGTATTTTACATCATTCAAACCAAAATAATATTCAATTCCTTTTCTATCAAATTTATCTCCGGTTACTGGGTTTTTCCACTTATAACTTGGCCTATAAGCCATCTCTGGAATCCAAATACCTTTAGAAGGATTCTTACTGTATCTCTTCTTATAAACGGCTTGTCCTCCTCTAATCTGCGCATTTACTGTTTCTTCCTTCCCTAATAACGGTAGATAACCATGAGTTATTCCACTTGTAATTATCTCAATTACACCCTTATCTTGTAAAGATTTATATCCTTTTACTAAATTTTGCTCAAATCTTTCTGTGAACTGTTCTCTAACTGAGGAATAGTATTGAGACCATCTTCGCGATAATTTTGCAAATTCATTGTTACCTGAACTTGTAAATTCATCAGTATCTTTGTCACTTACTTCAATTCTTTCATTAAGATATTTCAAAAATCCGGTTCTAAATCGAGCATCAACAAGCTGTTCTGTAAGTACAGGTGTTAGACCTAAAGTAAGCAAATCAGTAAATCCTTTTTTCTCATCAAAATCGGTTAAGAGCGACAATGTAGGACAGTAAGTTTCCGATGCTGCTTCATAAAGCCACACTTCCCCATGAGGCCAATAACCATGTGATAGAACCCAAGGTAAATGTCCATGCAAAACAAATGATAGGTATCCAATTGCCATTAGCTATTACTGAAGTGACCTATTCTTTAAATTTATTGAAGAGTAGTAATTATTCTAAAACAGGTTATCCAGATAAGAACCTATAATTTCAAAATCCCTTCTCAATAAGCGCAATAATTCTGCTTCATTATTATTGTTTTCCCACTTTTTTAGGCAATAGAATTTTTATCTTTTCCCTTCTCTATTTATTCTCATAGATATCACGATCTACTGATTCTACAATATGGAGCGTTTTTTTCATCATCTCCGCTCTATCTTCAGCTTTTTCTGCACAAACTCTTATTGAAACAATATCTGATATGATTGTTGTAAAAATATGAGCACATTTTCTTTCTCCAAATATGATTTTTAATCCATAAAGAGTATTAATTATTCTATTTTCCATATCTTTCTCGTATATTTCTTCAAAAAATGCATCTGCTTTTGACAAAAGATTATATTTCTTCTCTTCTGAATCTTCCTTGTTGAGAATATCCCATTGTTCTATGAAAGTTGAGATATATTTGTGTTTATCGTCTCTAGCAAAAGAAGATAGCAGGAATAAGGTTGAAGCAAAGGGTTCAGATTCATTGGAGATTGTAGGATGGATAAAATTCCCTTGAGAATTTGCCCCAAAAAGAGCTCTGTGAAACTGTATTGTTCTTGAAATCTCTCCTGGAGAATCATGTGCATATATAGTTGAAACTTTAATTGATTTCAACCAGTTTTCAAGTGGCCACATGGTTTCAGATAAAACAACCTTCCCTGTATCTCTTCCGATCATTTTATTTTGGATAAGAATAGCAGAGATTATCTGAGGGTCGATAATTTTACCATTTTCATCAAAGAAAATTGCTCTAGAACCGCTTGGATCAAAAGCAATTCCAAGATCAGCTTTAGCTGCAACTACTGTTCTGGAGAGTATTGACAGAGAGTTCGCACTTGGGAGAGATTCTGGAATTCCTTCAGGTTTGAAAGCATTTAGGGTTAACACATTACAACCTATTTCTGCTAGTATATTAGGAAATACTTCACTCATAGGTCCCAATGCACAATCTAGAACAACAGAGAACTTTTTCTCTTTCAAAATATCCTTTCCCAGAGCTGAACTCAATGCAGATCGATATAAATCATTAGCTTGTTTTACAGAGAGAATGTCAGCTATTTTTTCTGGTTTTGATCGTACTATTTTACTTTTTTTAATTTTTTCATCCGAAAAAATATCAGAGAAAGGCAATTCTATACTAGTTTGATCAAAGATTCTTATATTGATTTTTTCAGGAGATCTATGTGCTGCAGCAAAATGCACTCCCGCATGAGCACTAAATCTACGTAAAGCAAATTGAAGTACAGGTAAGGAGCTAGCATGC
>JAGXNV010000183.1 GCA_019894795.1 Candidatus Heimdallarchaeota archaeon
ATATAAAGGGGATGGAACCTCCAGCATATGATGTAAGAACTGCCAAAGCATTTGGATTGGGGTGGGCTACTGCAACAAGGGGAGCTGACCATCTTGCAGCTTTACCAAATTTTGAACTACTAGGATACGAGCCCGAAATTGGTGTTGAGTGGTTCGGCTCAGAAAAAGCGGTTGATCCCTATGCATGGGAAAGTAAACCTCACATGGTCGTCTGGCATGAGAATTTAGGTGCTATTGTAGACTCGGCTGAGATGTGTAAATATACCTGTTTTTCAGCATATGCTGTGAAACCAGAGGATATGGCTAGATTTATTGCATATGGTACAGGGATGGATTTGAACGCTGAAGATATTATGAGGATAGGAGAACGAATCTATAATTTAGAAAGATTATTCAATTTGAGAGAAGGAATAGGAAAAGATCAAGATAGATTACCAAAAAGATTTACTAATGAACCTCTACCAGAAGGTCCAGCTAAAGGGCAAGTTGTAGAACTGGATAAAATGTTGCCTGATTATTATAAACTCCGAGGATGGGATTGGGTAACAGGGTATCCAACAAAAGAGAAATTGCTAGAACTTGGATTACTCGAACATGCAGAAAAATATAATTTAATCTCAAGGAGGAATGGACAATGACTGAACAACTTGTTAAGAGGCGTGTCTTTGTACAAAAAGAAAAGTGTAATGGATGTCGAATATGTGAATTGAGGTGCTCATTCTATCATGAGAAAATATATGCCCCCTCACGTTCTAGAATTAGAGTAAAAAAAGTAGAAATAGAAGGAACAACCATCCCCGAAACCTGTAGGTTATGCTATAAGTGCATAGAATCATGCCCAGAAGATGCAATATCGAAGTCAGAGAAAACAGGAGCTATACAAATCGATGAACAGAAATGTACAGGTTGTGAAGAGTGTGTGAAAGCGTGTCCTTTTGGGGTTATGCATATGCATCCAGAGTTTAATATTGCCATGACTTGTGATCTATGTGATGATGAGCCTCAATGTGTGAAATATTGCCCTGAAGAAGCTTTACATTATATGACAGCAAAAGAATTTGCTGAATTTAGGAAAAAAGAAAAAGAAAACATTGAAGCTGGTCGAATTCCAGAGCATTCCCCTATACCCTAATGAAAACTAATCACTCTACCCTCCAGCTATTGCAGGCATAAGTACTAACGTGTCTTCATCTTTTAATTTTGTTTGAAACCCATCCAGTAGATTGATGTTTCTTCCATTCACAATGATTCGGTAAATAGATTTTATTTTCCCTAATTTATCAAATAATTCATCCCTCAACTCTTTTCCATATAACTCAAGAAGTTTATTAAGTAAATCTTCCACTGATTCAGCTTCCATAGTGAATTGTTTTTCACCAATAATTTTCTTAATATTAGCAAAAGTTATGACATTGATTATACTCATTAGTATACAAAGTAATACACTGTTTCAAAAAATTTACTCTTAACATAAATGAGAAGTATAAATTTAACTCTTGTTAGAGGATAGATACCAAATAATTTATGAGTATCTAAAAAGAGCCTACATCATGGCTTTGGAAATTGTGGATATAGAACCTCAGTCTGAAAGTGATGAGCTACTCAATCTCTTCCTTGATTTCAGAGACAAACTTAGTAGCGAGTATTTTCCAAAAGACCCAATAACAGCACGTCAAATTCAAATTAATTCATTAAAAAATGAAATCCCTGGAGTTTTGTACATAAGAAAAGCTCTTCTCGATAAAAATTCAAATGAAATTATTGCTAGAATTACTGTAAAAATGTTTTCTAAGGAACATCATGAATATGAGCAGAATAAACACATCGCTGAACTTGATGTAAATGTATTAAACAAATATAGAGAAGGTGATTTAGCTAAAGATCTTTTCATAAAAGCTATAGAAATCATAAATAATTTTCCAAATGTAACAATAGTAGAAGGTTGCTGTATCTGGGAACAAGAGTGGGAAGTGTGGAAGAGTTTCGGTGCAAGAGAAACCTACTCAGCAGATGTGAATAGAGTTTATTTAGAAGAAATAGATTGGAAGATGATTGAAAACTGGAAGAATGAAGGACGTAAAAAAGCTGAACTGAACGGGGTTTACTTACAATCTTTTGAGAATTGTCCTGAAGAGATTATAGAAGAATATTCATCTCTATATACAGAGTTGCTAAATCTAGTTCCATGGGGAGATCTTGAGTGGAAACCCCCTGATGAAACGCCAGAATATAGAAGGGTTAAGGAAGAGAGACAGACTAAACTAGGAAAAAAATGGTACACGCTTATTTCTAGAGAGAACGATGGTAGAATAAGTGGGTTGACAGAAATCTTTCATAATCCTAATGATAATTACTGGATACATCAATTATTGACTGGTGTGAAACCTGATTTTAGAGGGAGAGGATTGGGTAAATGGTTGAAGGCAGAAATGCTACTATTCATCAAGGAAGAACTTCCTGAAGTAATTTTATTACATACAGGTAATGCTGAAGTAAATGCACCCATGCTTTCAATTAACAAAAGAATTGGATTTAAGAAATATCTTACAGACAAATGTTTTACAATTGAGATTGAGAAACTCAAAACGTTTCTTTGAAA
Source organism: Candidatus Heimdallarchaeota archaeon (assembly GCA_019894795.1). Taxonomy (GTDB): domain Archaea; phylum Asgardarchaeota; class Heimdallarchaeia; order Heimdallarchaeales; family Heimdallarchaeaceae; genus UBA460. The sequence goes on from JAGXNV010000183.1 coordinate 2,600, forward strand.
CTCAAATAGATAGGTTTCAGTTTAGGACAAAAGAAAATGAAAAAGAATAACTAATTATTCTTCTTCTTGGATCTTATTCTTAAGTTCTTTCAATTCATTATTGAGATTAACCACATCTTCCTTTAAATTACTCATTTCTTTATCTAAATCATGAATTTCTTTGGTAATTTTGCTAGCTTTCTTAAAATCATCTTCAGATTCGATTTGACTCAGCAAGGTTTTTTGTATGCTTAATTCTGTTTCTAATTCTTTATACAGAGTCTCTAATTGTTTATTCTTTAGGACAATTTCTTCCCGTGTTCGTTCTAACCTTCCTTTCTCTTTCTTAGATTTCTTGATAAGTTCAAGAAGCTCACTATGGTTTTTCTCAAGTTCTGCTTTATCTTCAGTTAAATTATCCTTACAATCACAAACATCTGCATCCAATTTCTCAAGATCTTTTTCATATTTCTTTATTCTCTTTTCATCAGATTCTGTGGCTAATAGAGCTTTAATCTCCTTTATCTCTCCCCTTTTTTTCTGAATATCGGCATTTAATTCATCGATATCTGCTTTGAATTTTTGCTCAGCTTGGTTATATTTCTCAATATCCTTCTCAATGATCTCTATTTTCTTCTCAAATTCCTTTAATTCTTTATCTTTATCCCCGGAGGTGATTTTATTATCTTCGATTTGTTGATAGAGAGCAAGTATTTCCTCTTCAATAAGTGCGAATTTGTCAAAATCTTCTTTGATGTCTACAATCTCTTGCAGATTCTTTTCCTTTTCTAACTTATCTTCTAACTCTTTATATTTTTCTTGTATTTGTAGATCTTTAGATTGGATTTCGTCCTCGACACTAGTAATCCTATTTTTGTCAGCTTCTAACTTATCTTTAAGATTTTCAAGTTCTTCTTTTCTATCTAGAATTCCCTGTTTTGCAACTTCAGATTTTGCTGCGATTTCTTCAATTTCTGCAATTAGTTTTTGAAGTTTGGGTTTATCTTTTTCGTTTTCTGGAGCACTTTCTAAGATTTTGATCTTTTTATCATTTTCTTGAATGCTTCTTTTCAAATCCCTAGCAGTATCTTGTTTTATTTTGATCTCTTTAGAAACTAACTCAATTCTTTCTTCTTCAAGAGCGATTTTATCATTAATTCGTGAGATTTCTTCTTTTGAATTTTCTTTTTCAAGTTCTAATTGTTTGATATTTTCTGTTATTACTTGAATTTCCAACTCTACTTTCTCAATATTGGATATATCTGATTTGGAGGCACCTAAAAGGGTTTGAAGTTCTTTCTGTTTCGCTAATTTTTCATCCATATGCTCATAGAAATGTTTTAGTTCTCGCTCCTTCCTTCGAATATCTCTTTCAATTAGATCCATTTGTCCAATATCAATTAACTTCTCAATCTTGGTGATATATTTCTGAATCGCGTTTATCTGCAATTCTCCTTCAGCTAACGATTTTCGGAAGAATAAAGCAAGATTAGAGTTTTCACCTAGTTTTAGAACAAGAACATCAACATCTTCTGTATCAAATATTAACTGATTGTAGCTTTTGAAACTATAATTACAAATCTCGTATAATTTTCTGAAGCTAGAGAGGATGTCTGCTAAATCATCGCCTAGTTTTGGTATGTTTACAGATTCTTCAAACTGTTCGAATGTAGTATGAAAAACTGTTCCATCATCATAAAACATAGTTATATGTTCAACTTCTGGGAGCGCTCTTCTTATTCTATCTAATGTTTTTTGTACCATTTGTACCATCTTTTTCACATTATGAAATAATCATTGATCTGAATTTATTTATACCTCTACTTATATTCGATTTGGCTTGTGCTTTACCAAATCTGGAAATTATAAAAAGTATTCCAGCTGTTACAAGAATTACTAGAATCATTATAAGTCCAATAAAATACGTCTTTACATCAAAGAATGTGAAATATGCTGTTCCTAAATATAATTGAAGTAAAGTTGATGTGAAACCTAATTTCCAGAAGGTTTTCATTTTTATTGGACGATTGTGCTGTTCAGCAAGATTGAGAACAAGGATATTATCACCGAGTGGAGTCAAATTATCTCCCCAATTAGCACCCATTGAGAGCCCAAAGAAGACGCCTGCATCAGTTGACATAATATTTACAATAGGTATCAGAACCTTGGTTATTGGAATATTATCTATTAAAGAACTTAGGAAAGCAGATATCCACACCAATAGTATAATTTGAAATGTAGGATTATTAGAACCAATTCCCTTAAGCAGATTACCTATGATATCAATAATTCCAACAGTTTCCATAGCTCCTGCTATAACAAATACCCCGAGTAAATAGAGAATCAACTCAAGATCAAAGCTTTTTATGATTTCTTTTGGTTTTAAGCCTAGAATTGCACTGAAAATTGTTAGTATCATTGCTATAGCAAAAGCAAAAACAGATGGAGGAACCTTGTCCGGGCGTATTACAGGACCAATAAGTACGAAACCTAGCATCAAAAGGCCTATACTAGCCATTGACGCATACAGAAGTCTTTTGCTCTGCACAAAGTTCCAAACATTGAATTCATCTAAAGTATCAACTAACCTTTTTCCAGGATCACTGAAATCCTTTCTGTACATAAAAATGAAAAATAAGATTGTTATTCCAGCGATTGCTATAGAGAACAGACCAACATTAAGAAAGTATTCAGCAAAAGTAATATCTGCGGCTGTAGTGATGAGTATGTTTGGAATGGACGAAATTGAGAAAAACGTTCCTCCGATATTAACCAATATTGCTTCAGTTAGAATATATGGAGTCGGATCTATTTTTAGAATACGGGAGATGGTTATCGTAAGCGGGATAAGTATCATGACAGTTAATATATTGTTTATAACTGCTGAAAACAAAACTGAAATTGTACAAAGAATAATCATGAGTGCAATAGGTTTTCCTTTTGATAGTTTTATCGCAAGAACGCCTATAAACTGAAATAAACCTACTTCTGCAGATATTTGTACTATAAACATCATCCCTAGTATTAGTATCAGTGAATGAAGATTTACA
>JAGXNV010000184.1 GCA_019894795.1 Candidatus Heimdallarchaeota archaeon
GAACTCGATATGCCTTTTAATTCTTGATCATCTTTACTTTTTGAAAAAGCAAGATATTCTCCTTTTTGCATTACGTGAATTTTTTTCTCGCTTATCATTTTAGATAATATCTCAGCTTCAACCACTGACAATAGTGCTTCTAGTTCTTTCTTCTTGAATTTTTTATTCAATAGTTTCTCTAACAAGTTTTCTTCATAATTCAAAATATCACCATAACTTAGAAAAATACTTTCAAATGTTGACATTATATTTTGATTTCTCTGGAGGAAGAGCTTAACCTCATCCTTATCTTCTTTAGCGATTAGCTCTGTCTTAGGTTCAAAATCCACCCTTGTATATTCTATCGTTTGCTTTCCCATTGTAAAGAATACTGATTGGCAGGATTTTGCAACAGTTTGACCAAAATTGTTTAGTCGTTGTTCTAACAGGAACATTTGTTCTAAATAACTTGATTCCCGTAATTCACTCATATCAATAAAACCTTCATATAAAGCAGAATCTGTTAAACTTTCTCTCTGACTAGTTAGATAGATATAAGCATCAGAAACTCTTTCTCTATCTCTTTCAGATTCTAGAACGCTCAATACTTCTTTCTTTCGAAGTGATTTAGCATATTTTTTCTCTAGTTCAAATAGAGTTTGGTATATTATTTCAGACCAATCATTAGATTCTTCTACTGCAATTGAAGTATTACGGGCTTCTTCATCTGTTGATTCTGGGTCTGTCATACAATCACCTTGGATTCAATTAGTATCTTATGTGTAAACTCCTCAGAAAGTTGGACATCATCTAAGGTAGGAGTTATAAGCAGAAATTGGGGAGTAATGGATCTATTCTCCTTTGCAATTTTGTACGTTGCTAAAGACATAGCAAAAGCTAATGACTTGTTCTTCCTGTCCAATTTTTGTGTAAATTCATCAATTGCATGTATAGGGGAATGATTTATCATATGTAAGGCTAGGATTATCGCCTGGGCGATAAGAGTTTTTTCTCCTCCTGATAGTTGTCTATATTTTCTGTCATCACCTTTAGTCTCAGCTTCAATTATCAGACCAGCATTTGATTCATCATTATAATTAGTTATACTTAAAGAAATATTCTCAAATACGTTTTGCAAGAGTAGATTCAGCATCTTATTGAGATGAGAAACTATTTGGTGCAAACTTCCTTCCCATTCGGCTAAGCGTTTTTCTAAATCTTTCTTCAGATTTTCCAAGTGTTTCTCATTTTCTTCTACTTCAATCTGCAAATTTTCTACCTTGAGGCCTTGCTCGTTCAACGTTTCTTCAGTCACTTCCGGAGTGATTTCAAGAAGTTCTAGTTGTCCCTTAATCTTGCTATATTCTGAAAAGATTTCTTCTCTATTTTCTCGCATTTCCTCAGGTTGTATCCCTTTCTCTTGAGCTAGTACCAACAGTTTTTTATGATGTTTATTAATTTCCTCTACTTCAATATTTAATAACTCAACATGCCTGATTAATCGATTTTTTGTTGATGTAAACTCAGTAAGATGATGCGAAAGTTCGGAAAATTCATTCCTTTGGCTTTGCTCGAGACCCCTCTTATTCTTTAGTTCTATATCCATTTCAACAAGTTTTGAAGCAAGGCTGTTAATTTTAGTTTCAATTAAATCTAAACCACTGTTTTCTTCTTGTAGTTGCTGTTCAATTTCGTTCTTGTTATTTTCTAAATTTATGAATTCTCTTTCTAGTTCATCATCAGAAATTTCCCATGGTCTAAGAGAATTTTCTATCTCTCTTTTCTTAATTTCGAGTTCACTCAGTTCTTGAATATATTGCCTTTCTTCTGCTACAAGTTCTTCCATTGAGGTGTAAAGTGATTGTAAATTTTCGCGTATTCTCTCAATTGAGAGGTACGTATCTAAAGAAACATTTAGTTTCACATGGTATTTTCTTGGTGGTCTAGAAAAGGCTTCTCTTGAAAGGTAATAGCTTTTACCATCGGTTGTTAGAATATTTGCTCTGATCTGTTTAGCATAATTTGTTAATAGATTTGGGGATAATCCAGGAATTGCTAAAACAATGTTTACAAATCTTTTAAGGTAAAGCTTAACTTGAGTTGAGGTATCAACTAAGTTGATAACATAGTCAATCACACCTTCTGGTTTTTCTCTTAACTCTGTAGAAGTAAGATATTCAGGTTTTGGACCTTTTTCTTCTTCTAGAACCCTCCCTACTGTAAAGTTTGGTTTATACGATGGAAAAAGATTATCGTATATTTCTTTAGCTGCTTTATATGCTTCCTCAGATGTAGCAATAAATCCGAATAACGATTGACCTAAGGCTTGTTTTATAACTTCAGAATATTTAGTATGCTCTGGTAGAATAGTTATAACTTCGTAAACAGGTCCAATTATCTCATTAGCATACTGAGTTGACTTAATACCTTCTTTGTATTTGATGGTATCTTTTACGAAATTTCTTTCATATTCACTTAGATCTCCATACATACCTTTTCGTTCATTGATCCGTTCTTTTATTGACTCTTCTTCTATATTTTTTTCCCTTAACTCTTTAGATATATCAGATCTTCTAACTTCAAGATATTTCTGCTGTTTCTTCACACTATTCAGCTGATCTTGAAGACTTATTTTTTCATTTAGGTTATCATTAGTTTTTACTTTGCGAAATTCCTCAAGTTTTACATTAGTAATGTTGATTCTTTCTTTAAACTGGAAAATTTTTCTTTCTTTTTCCTCTTTTTGTCCCTGAAATCTACTTACTTTGTCACTTAATTCGTCTCTTTCATTAATCAGATTATAATTATCTTTCTCAAGAACTTCTAGTTCACTTTTTATTTTCTCAAAAGTCTCAGAAGTTGAGAGTATTTTGATGTTTAGGTTGCTCAGCTCGTCTTTCTTTTTCTTCTGTTCTCTTTTAGACTCTCCCAATTTCCTCTTGCTTTCCAAGGCATTGAACCAAACAAATTCTTTTTCAACATTTTCAAATCGAGTGACAAGTTCTCTTTTCTTCTCTAATCTTTCGAAGTTTTCCTTCAATTTCTGTAGTTTTGTTTTTTCTTTTTCTAACTGTAGAATTAAAGGAGAAAATTCTTTGTTTTTTTCATCAACTCTTCTTTTTGAAATCAGATAGCTAGTAAAGATTTCTTTTAATCCTGTTGCAGCAAGAAGACTTTCTAATTTTTTTCGGGGAGAACCATCTGCAAAGGAACTAAGATATCCTTCTTCAGTGAAATTAAGCATAGTGTCATCATATATGCCTATGCTTTTCATTAATCTCTGTACTTGTTTTCTAGCTATTTGCTGTTTTTTATTTTTAGAATCAATGATGTATCGCTTCATGTCTCCTTCTTTGTTTATTCTTATTTCTAAGAGAAAATTTTCCTTATTAACTACATTACTGATTTCCGGATCAGAGCTTGAGATAAGTCGTTGTTCATTAATTAGGGGATTATTGAGAAGTAGCTGAATTATACAGTGGTCATCAAAAGGTCCAACGAGATCTTTGTAAGAACTCAAACTTACTCTACTTGGAGTGTGACCAATCGATAGAATAAGAGCTTCCAAAATTTGTGTTTTACCGCTACCATTTGCGCCAGAGATTACAATAATGGGGAGTTCTGATAATTCAAGTTCTGTGTGTTTATGCATTTTGAAATTAAAAAGCGTTAAACGATGAAATATGAAATTATCTTGAGTTTCTGTAGTTATAGAAGACATCGAATCCCGCTCTTGGAATCTAGCGACAAATTGATATTTAAAACCAGCTATTATGTTAGATAAAAAAATAAAAAAAAGAAAGAAAAAATTAGTTTTTAAGTTTTCTTCTAATGATAGTTGAAACTGATGCAGTTACAAAGATTGCACCTAATGACCAGTAAATGGCATCTAATGAACCTGTTCTACGAGTGTTATCTCCACCAGTAAAAACATCTGCACCGGCAGAAGAACCTGTTTGAGTAGATTCACCATAGTCTTCCCAATCTTCAGTATCTTGAGCTTCACCATTCATTGCAGTCATTATAGCTTCTTCGCCTTCACCTGAGCCTATTGGGTCATCACCCAGTTCATTCTCAAATCTACTATCATAGACGATACGAATACCTGTAATGAAACATCCGCTACTGGTAAGGAATAACCAACGCATAGTGATTGTAACTAATTCACCGGGAGCTAGTGTTATACCCATAAAAACGATAACACCTAATCCATATGCAGTACCATTTTCAAAGCTGCCTTTAGTGGATTCTTTGTGTAGCAAGTCCATTGAGGCTGCATTATAAATCTGATAGATGGTTAAGTGTGTGGTTTCTTCACCAAAGTTTGTAACAGTAATAGAAATCTCTAATTCCCAAGGAGCATCATCAGGGATGATGAACATCACAGTCATATCCATCGATAGAACTGGTTGTGGGAATGCTGGTTCTCTATTAGTTGTGTCAGGGAGTAACATAGCCCAATCCATATTAGATAATACTAAATGGTGAGTTTCTGCTGCACCTTCGAATGTAGATGTTAAACCGTTACCGAAATCGATTTCTGCTGGTATTTGACCAACATCAGTGTCAAATTCTGCTACAGCATATACTGGATGAATTCCAAGGAAGGAATTTGCAAAAACATCAGCAGTTCCAATATAACTTCCGCCGGCTAAAACTGTTCCAACATCATCATACCAGAACATTTCAGCATCTCTGATCTGCCAGTCGTTACCCATTCTTCCATGGAAGAGATAGATTTTGACATTTTCAGCAGCAAGATTTCCAGTGTTTTGCACGGTGTAAGTTACAGTTACAGGGTCACCAACTGTGTATCCAGTTTGATTTAATGAAACATGAACATTCAATACAGCTTCATCATCAGCAACTTGTAAGTTAATACCATTACTGAAACCGTAATATTCGAAACCTTGTTCATCAAGATAGCTATATCTAGCACCTACTGAAATCCAGTTATTGTCCCAAGGACTGTAGAAACTGAGAGGGCGACTGTAAGTGAATGTTGCTCCTGGGTCTCCAATACCGAAGAGTAATCTCATCAAGTCATAACCAGTTTTTTCAATAGTTGTTAATTTCACAGCGTTAGCAGGATCTCCATTATCAATTAACTCAATACCAGTGATTCCAAAGAAGTCGTCTTTAGCTGGAATATTGTCTAAAGCCCAACTGACATTTACTGATTCACCAACTGCTAGGACAGGTATTGTTGTATTTAGGAATACTTCTTCATAAGATGTATCACCAATAACACCAACATCTCGAATAGAGAATGTGAAGTCCATTAAGTCTGGATCAAAAATAGTTTCCTCTGTATATAATAAATCATACAATTGATTCCCAGCTGTTTCAACGGCATTCCATAGTTCAGTCTCATAATCCCCTAACATTATTGGAATTGTTGCAAGAGTGTAAGGCATGTAATCAGTTATATCAATATCAGCCAGATAAGCTGTTACAGTTGATACTAGTATGTTAGAAAGCCCATCAGCACAATGTAAAGAGATAGATGTTGTCACCATTTCAGATATTAGTGATTCAATTACTATCTGGGCTGA
>JAGXNV010000185.1 GCA_019894795.1 Candidatus Heimdallarchaeota archaeon
TTTCTCACAGCAGTCATAATAAAATTAAATAAGCTTAAGGATATAGAATAACAAGACATTACTCCTGAATAGCATTAAATTTACTAGTGGTAAGTATGAACAAAGAAACATTTCTCAAGTATTTGAACAAAAAAGATTTACTCTCTGTTCTACCAGATGTCACTGATAAAGCAAAGAAATCTTCTGAAGATGAATTAAAAAAACTCATTCTTAAGGACCTTAGAAACAAAAAAATAACTGTAGCAAAGATAAGAAAGATTTGGACACAATCAGTAGGGACGATGTTTTTTGATGTTTATCAGAACGCATTCCAATTTACTCCAACCAAGAAGTTTGACACAACTACTAAATTGAAAAATCTAATACAAAAGACCATTGAAACAATTGTTAAAATCTCAGTTCTCTCTCCTGCAGTGATATATGCCACAAAAATAAGTTCTAAACCTTTACACTATGCGATTCTTCTAACCTTCGAACCAGTAAAAGATTTCAATAGTTTCTTACTTCTTCCAATTGAAAAACAAATACTAATCTCAGTTTTTCCTGAAATTGGATTCTCTATGTGTTGGACCCCTAAAGACACTTATCTTAAGGCTATTGAGGAAATCTTATCTTCATCACTTGAAAATCTAATTAAGGTAAAGATCAATGCCTTACTACTAAGGAAGTACTCAACACAGGAAACTATCACTAAGCTCGTGATTTCAACTCCTCAAGAGATAGCAGGATTTTCTGGATTAGATGTGATTGAATTCAAAGGTCCCAATGTGGTAATAGGATTGTCTGGGTTAAAAAGAAGACATGACGCAAATGTTGATGTAATCACTAGAGTTGGACCATTCACTGAAATTGAATCAGCGACGGTTAACTTGATTTGTGGGAAAGGAATGAAGATTAAAAACTACGATGGTATAGACACAATCTTGAAGGCTTTAAAATCGTAACTAGCACACTTGTGGGTGGATTTCTATAATCCATTTTTTTATAGATACTGCGAAACCTAAACAATTATAATAAGATGTCAAATCTACAAATAACAATAGAAATAGGTTTGAATTAATGATAGAAGTGATCCAAATCAGTCGTGGTGGAAGCGGAGGAGTAACGGGAGCAAAGATTCTTGCTGAAGCCGCTATGTATGAGGGACTTGATTCTCAAGCCATACCAAAATATGGTTCAGAAAGAAGAGGAGCATTGGTCCAAGCTTATGTCAGATTTGATAATAAGCCTATAAGAATACACAGCCCTGTGTATGAAGCTAATCACGCACTAATACTAGATATAAGTCTTCTGGACAGAATAGATATTGATACAGTAGATAAAGAAGGTGTCATTATTGTTAACTCTAAGGAAATTCCTGAGCGTTTGAAGAATAGTGGAAGAAAGGTTGCTTATGTGGATGCAACGGGAATCTCACAAGAACTAGGATTAGTATTAAGCGGATTTACATTAGTTAATATGACAATGCTCGGTGCCTTCGTTAAAGGAACAAATATCGTGAGTATGGAAAATCTCGAGAAAGCAATAGTGAGTTTCTGGGGAGAAAAACGAGCTCCAAAAAATGTAGGTGCAGCAAAGAGAGCTTATGAAGAAACAAAGGTGGAGATAGCATGACAGAAGGACCAAGTTCACCAATATTATATCCAATAGAAGGTGCAGCTGGTAAAACAGGTGATTGGAGAACACATAAACCTGTAGTTGACCCAGAACTATGCATTAAATGCAACATCTGTTGGAAGTTTTGTCCCGATAATGCAATTTATCGAGCAGATAAAGAGAAAGATCAAGCAATAAGGTACGATTATGAATACTGTAAAGGATGCGGTATATGTGCTACGGAATGCCCTAAAGCAGCAATAACAATGGTCTTGGAGGTTGAGTAAAATGGTAGTAAAACATGATAAAAAATCAATGACCGGTAATGATGCGGCAGCTTATGCTGCATTGTATGCAAAACCGAAAGTTATAGCAGCTTATCCTATTACTCCTCAAACAACTATTATTGAAAAACTTAGCCAGTATGTTGATGAAGGGAAGTTAGATGCAGAATTCATTATTGTTGAAAGCGAACATTCAGCTCTTGCTGCTTGCATGGGCGCTGCGTGGAGTGGTGTAAGAACATTCACAGCAACTTCCTCTCAAGGTTTACTTTATATGGCTGAGAATGTTTTCTGGACTGGTTATGGAAGACTGCCAATTGTTATGCCAGTCGTAAACCGATGTTTAGCACCTGGGTGGTCTATTTATCAAGATTTACAAGATTCAATGGCTTTTAGAGATGCTGGTTGGATACAAATTTACACAAAGAATAATCAAGAAGTATTTGATACCACTTTGCAGGGTTTCAAGATAGCTGAAGATAAGAATATAGCTTTACCCTATATGCCTTGTCTAGACGGTTTTGTAATTAGTCATACAACAGCTCAAGTTGATCTTCCTAGTGCTGAAGATTCGTTCAATTTTGTTGGTGAATATAGCGATCCTGTAGTAGAGGTTGATGAAAAGGAACCTTGGATTTTTGGAGGATTGGTTGGACCAGAGAAATTTATCAAAGACAGAACTGATTTGATGAAAGCTATGGAGAGAGCTAAGAAAAGGATAGTAGATTCCAACAAAGAGTTTGGCGAGTACTTTGGTAGAACTTATGGTAATGGACTAATAGAGATTTATGGAGATGATGTTGCAGATCTTACAATTGTTTCAATGGGAACAATTGCAGATGAAGCTCAAGAGGCAGTTGACAAGTTAAAGGAAGAAGGATTGCTTGTAAATGAAATGAGAGTTAGAACCTTCAGACCTTTTCCAGAAGAGGACATAGTTGATTTTGCTAAAAAGAATCATAAGTTTCTAGTAATTGATCGATCAGTTAGTTTTGGTCATGATGGACAATTACGAATCGAAATTGAAGCTGTTCTGAAAAGAAATAATGTGGATACTCCAGTCGCTGGAAGAATAATGGGACTCGGAGGAGAAGATGTTCCTTATACAAAAATAGTCGCAGTAGCGAAGGAAGTATTAAAGGAGTAATAAAAATGACCGTAACTCAAAAAGATTTATTGAATGTACCAAAAAAAGCCCTCCTTAAGGGGCACTTTGCTTGTGCTGGTTGTGGATCAGCATTAGCTTTTAGACATGCAATTAGTGCAATAGCTGATAAGGTTATATTAGTTGTACCAGCAAGCTGCGCAAGTGTTTATCAAGGCGGAGGAAAAGGAGCATCATTTAATGTTCCTACGATTAACACAGCTTTTGCTGCAAGTGACGCTGTAGCTTCTGGAGTCAGAAGAGCAATGAAGATGAAAGGCAAAGACGACTTGAAAGTTGTTGTATGGGGTGGTGATGGCTCAGGAGCTGATATAGGTATAGCAACTGAAATAGGCGCCTGCGATCGTCAAGAAGATATCCTTCACATAATTTACTCAAATAATGTTTATGGAAATACAGGTGGACAAAGAAGTGGAGATACTATGATAGGAGCAAAAACTGCTACAACTCCAAAAGGCAACACAACACCTAGAAAAATGGTTCCTTTCATTATGATAGCTAACAATGCAAGATATGTAGCAACTGCTAGCTCGGCTTTTATTGAAGATTTAGTTGAGAAAGTTAAGAAAGCGATATCATTCGAAGGTTTTAAACTCATCCAAATAGATGCTCCTTGTCCACCAAATTGGAGAACAGATTCTGCAGATTCAGTTAAAGTTGCTAGACTTGCAGTTCAAACAGGAATCTGGCCTCTGTTTGAATGGGATAGAGAAACAAATGAAGTTGTACTCAGTCGTGCGAGTAAAAAGTACGAAGATAAATCTAATCGCAAACAGATAACTGAATGGACTTCATTGCAAGGAAGATTGAAAACAATAACTGAAGACCAACTCATAGCTCTAGAATTTGATACTGAAAGGCAATGGAATTTCTTACGAAAATTCATGTAAGGCATTTCTTCCCTTTTTTTACTCTTTTGCTCTTTCTGGTTACCCCCATCGATGTTTTTAATAACTCTTTAACATCTGGTTTTACTGACAAGATTGAAAGAGAAGAGTAAAGTGGACGAACTATATCAGATGATTTATGGTTTTATTCAAAGCGCTATCCAGCTCAAGCGTTTACCAAGACAAGGTTGGATAAGAGTAGGTATATCTTTATCTGATGTTGAAAGTGTCGCTGACCATTCTTATAATACTGCAATGCTTTCTCTTCTATTAAGTGATCTTCATAACGCTCTTCATCCTGAAAATCCGTTAAGAACTGAAAATGTCATGCGAATAGCGATTATTCATGATTTACCTGAATGCCAATATCAAGATTTTGATAGACAGTTGGAAATTTTACTAGGGTATGATCAATATCAAGAGTTCAAGAGTCAAGTTCTAACCACTGCAAGCCATGAGTTATTATCATTAATTCTTGATGAAACTGTCAAAAATACTTGGAAAAATACCTTTACTGAATTAAAAGATAGAGATTCAAAAGAAGCGAAATTTGTTGCTTATGTTGACAAATTGGAAGTTCTTATTCAAGCATTATCTTATGAAGCTCTAGGTTATCACTCAAATCTGTTTGATAGTTTCTGGGAGACATCAAAGAATTATCTCCTATCATGCCCATTTGATGTAATTAATGATGTAATTCCTGTATTGGAGGGTGAAAGAGACAGCTTGAATTAATATGTTCTCATCTAATTCTAAGCTCTTGTATTTCGTTGCGAACTATGAATCACTTTATTAAAAATGAAGTGAATCCGTTAATAGTATATTTCCTTGAAAAGATTTATTACCCAGAACACATTTGATTTACTGTCATTGAGCCTTTGGTGATAAAAATTAGCGAAGACGACAAATACCATAGATTGGAGATTTCTCCTTTTAATGCCCCATTTTTACGAGATCGAGGTATCAAAGTTGTTTCAATGATTGTATTCGATATCATCTATGGACCTGTTTGTTATATGAAAGAATTATCACGCTCCAATTTTGGCGATAAACTAAAAGATGTGAGTTCTCTTTCAGAAATTTATACTGGTTTTGCTAGAACAAATGCTGATGTTATTACAAGTTTGGAAGAGAGAATAGTTATTGGACGATATATTGTTAGAGAAGATGACGTTGAAAATATTGTTGTTCTGCTCTTAATCTGTGTTCCTTCAGCAAATCTAGATAAATTAACCAAATATGCAAGATCTTTATCTGAAAGAACCAAAGGAAAACCTCAATTTTTAGATGAAGCAGTTAAACAACTTATGGATGTTGAAAAATCAGCAGTTCAGAAGATATCTGTTTCTGATATTGATGGTAATTTAACAAAGGGAATTGCAATTAACGATGAAGCAATTGTAAGTGGTACTGAATTTAACAACTTCTACGGATTTCTTTTTGTTCAATACCATAGAGCAGAAATGGATGGAAGATTCTTCCCTAAGATGGTTGATGGTAAGAAGATTGATCTTCCTCACCTCTTCAAATTTATCGACACACAAAAGAATGAGGCTGAATTGAAGGAAGGCGATTTAATTAGCTTATACTATAAGG
>JAGXNV010000186.1 GCA_019894795.1 Candidatus Heimdallarchaeota archaeon
CTTCGCGATATCGAGGCTTTGCGGGCACGCAATCTGACGCTGGGCGGTACGATAGATAATGCCGTTGTGCTGGATGACTATCGCGTGCTGAATGAAGATGGTTTGCGTTACGAAAATGAATTCGTCAAGCACAAAATTCTTTTCCTATTGCACACCAACCTACTTTAGGAGCGAATTTTCTTATCTGGAATACTATCATTGATGGGGAGGATATAAAACTCATTATAGGTGATTCTGGCTCTCAAGAAAGATTCTATTCTGTTCTACCTACTTACTTTAAAGGTTCAATTGCAGCAGCACTTATTTTTGATATAACTAAAAGAGAAAGCTTTGAAAAACTAAACTTCTGGTTAGGTAAATTAGAGGAAGGAGTTGGAAAAGTACCAGTAATCATTGTTGGAAATAAGATAGATTTGGATGGAAAAAGGCAAGTTTCAAAAGAAGAAGGAGAGGAGTTTGCTGATAAATTAGGTACTATATACTTTGAAGTTTCTGCTAAAGAAAACGCTAATCTTTTCTCAATGTTCAAGAAAATGGCAGAAATAGCCTTGGACAAGGACATAAATTGATTAAAGCTGAATTAATAGCATAAGTTAAACTATCTATTATTCATGAAAGAAATGTAAAAATTGAAAAACAATAAGAAGATATATTATTTAGATAACAATAGCATATTAGGAGACAACTAGATGGGGTCAACAGATAAATCTCATAACTCTCACATAAATTTGCTGATTAGTAACATTGATAGAGGTGGGTATGAACTACCTCTGCAATTTGCGCAACTTTATGGAGATGAAGAAATTCGAGATAACTTCTCCAATGTTACTAAAGAAGAATATGCTAAAGAATTGTTAGAGATTATATCGCTTTTTACAAAATATCAAGGTGAAGAAGTGGTTCTTGATTCTGTTCAATTCGCTGATTGGGAAATCAATAAGCCTAATAGCTCAATATCCCACATGTATTTGACAAAGAATTCACTGAATAACACATATACAATCAATCTTTTACGAACCGATCAATCAGAGATCAGTTTATCGAAGATTAGCAGCGAGGTCGCCTTTATCGGGCAAGCAATCACAGGTGTATATGCAAGAGTATCGATGAAAGCTGATGAAACTGAAAACCTTACTGAAGAAGATCAAAATGAAATAAATAATAATTTACAAAAATTGGGTAAGTTTTATGATTGGCAGGTTGCAGATGAACGTAGTTTAATGCGTGGAAGTGAAAAAACAGGCTTATCTCCGATGTTAACTACCTTATTTATGGTTAAAGCAAGCGTAGTGCAAGACGAGTATATGTGTACAGGTTCATGTAATCAGATTTTAAATGCTAGAGAGAATGAAGCTATCAATTGCGAATGTGGAGGAGAATATAGACTATTGTCCCCACATCTGAATATGGATCAAGTTTCATTTGTATATCCTAACAGCATTGAAGATATTTCATTAAGCAAAAGTATTGAACCCAAGAAAATGTTTCAAATAGTCGAAGACATATGTATCCCAAAAAAACTAGTTGTTTTATTAAATCGAATAGCGAATCCTATATTCGGAAATAAAGTTATTCTTCCAGTGATAGCTAATTTTCGCTCAATATTAACTAATGATTCAGTGAAAATTATTGTAGATTATATCTGGAAATCTGAAGATGAAGTTTATCTAATGGCTTATTTAACTGACACAAGATATTCGCATATCGACCTAATATCTGCAGTTTCATTACCTATGATTATTAGAGAGATTAAAGAGAGTATAAGTCGTAACTCTTCCTTTGAAGATGCAGTTAAAAAATCCAAACTGAAAGATTGGAATCAGACACCCTTACTCAAGGTCAAACAACTTTCAAATGTATCTGTTCTTTCAAAAGAAGTTTGGTATACAGGAGAAATAAATGATGAGTGATTCTTTAAAAGATTCTATTGAGATCATCTATGAACCAAGAGATGTTCTTGAAATAATTACAGAAGTTAAGGAACTATATTCGAAATTAGAATCAAAAATCAAGAATTTCATTATCACTCAACCTACTTTTCTTGGTGAATTAAAAACTCAACTCAAGATGGATATAGGATTTCTCTCACCTCATAAGAAAGACATGGTATTATCTGTTTATGGAATAATCATTACAGAAGATATTATGAAGGACTACAATCCGCAGTTCTATGCTGAGGATATTTCTTGTTTACTTGAAGCAACACAGAAGAAAAATCAAATTACAGATGATGAATTCGTTGGTTTGCTTGCATCGTTTATTGTTTGCCTAAAAACTGTATATTCCTCATCAAACATCATTATACAGCATTTAATTGATTTGGGGGGAATGGGAATTGATTATGAAGTTATATCTTCAATTATTGTTCAAAGAAATCTTCTACCCGCATTTTCTGAAGCTAATTTCTGTTTCGAAGCAGGTGAGTTTGGTATTGATTTAAGATTCATTGCCGCTCTTTTTGCTTCTAGCATCGAGAACTACTTTGAGAAAAATGAAGTAATTGAATCAGCTAAATCTACTGGACAGTTGTATCTAGACTTCAGGAATAAATATCCTTTATACCAAGGTGAAGAAATACTGTACGATTTAATCTCTAAAATGATTCTTGAACTCTATTTTAGCAAACTAATTGACTCACTTAAAACTAAGATTGAACAAAAACAAAAGATACTAAGTGAACAACTTTCCCTTAATACAGTGCAATTTCAACCCCAAGTGCAGAAATCTACAGAACGTTCCAGGCTTGAACAACTTCTCGCTGCTGTAGAAAAGACACTATTTGAAACACTGAAATTACGTAAAGAGTTGACTGAATCAAAAATTGATACTCTTGAAAAGAATATTGAAAGAGTTCTTAGAGGTTTGGCAATTGAAGAATTCGGAGTTCAAGACATTACTGATTCTCAGAAATTTATACAATATCTCCAAGATGCGTGGTTTAGTATATTTGAAGAATATCCTCAGATGGTTCTACCACTAATTGATGTCAAACTTTACGCCAAATTTATTGCTGATCCCCAAAGTCTTATTGAAGAAAATAGAGGATCTATAATGCAGCAACTTCAGTTTAAAATCAGAAGACATGCAAAAGGGGAGAGGTTCACTCCATCCAATCTTGCCTTTGCATTCTCAAGGATATTATTTGAGATACTTTCTAATTCAACAGTTCTCTCTTTAGATTTAGGATAAAGATAAGACAACACAATAAGTTTTTATCGGAAAGATTTTTCTTAAAAATAATGAGTGAAGACATCAAATATAAAGAATTATTCGATTACAGTTATTATCCTATTCTCGAGGAGATTCAGGTTGATGCTTGGAGATTTGCAGATAGAGAGATTGTACCTAGTAGAATCATGTTTGCAACGCATAGAAGTGGTGGAGTAGTTATCGCTGCATTTCTTGACGATTATATTGTTGGATATGTCTGGGGTTGGATAGGGTTGGATGTGAGTAAAGATGTTTTCATATATTCTCATCACAATGCAGTCAGAAGGGTTCATCAAGATAAAGGAATAGGAATGCAATTAAAAATAGAGCAAAAAAAATGGGCACAAAACAGAGATTATAAAATCATTAATTGGACTTTTGATCCACTACAATCTAAGAACTGTTATATCAATATTCACAAGCTTGGAGCAATATGTAATAACTATAAGTTGAGGTATTGGGGAGAGATGCATGATGAATTGAATGAAGGAATTGACACAGATAGGTTTTATTGTACCTGGCACATAAATTCCGAACATGTTCATACACGTCTTACAAGGAATTTTACAGATTATTCAAATATAATCAATAGAGAACAAAATCATGCGATTATAACAAATATAGTTGATGGAAGACTCACAATAAACAAAACAAAATTAAATGTAAGTGAACCCACCGTTTTTGTAGAAATTCCTGACAATTTCAGCGAACTACTGATAAAAAATCAAACTCTCGCTAAAAAATGGCGAGCTGAATCACGAAAAGTTTTTACGCACTATTTTAATCAAGGATATGTAGCTGGTGACTTTGTTCTAGATAAAAAAACATCACCTAGGAAATGTTATCATGTATTAGAACTTCATGATTCTATTCAACTTGAAGTTATGGATTAAAACACAGGAAAAAATAAACAAAAAGATGGTTAAATATGAAGGTTGACACTGTAGAATTATATCATGTTAAAATGGAGCTAAGAAATCCATTCAGAACCAGTTTTGGAGAAACAAAAAACAGAGAGATATTAATCACAAGAGTCACCTCTAAAGGATTTGAGGGGTATGGCGAATGTGTAGCTGAGAAAGGTCCGTGGTATTCTAGCGAAACTGTTGATTCATGTCAAGCCATAATTTCTAATTTTATAGCTCCATGGTTAAAGGAAACTGATTTAGAACATCCTTCTGACTTTCAGCAATTAGTTCAACAAATAAAAGGTAACCAGATGGCAAAAGCATGTATCGAAGATGCCCTTTGGGTTCTATATGGTCAAATTCATAACAAATCTGTTCAAGAATTAATTGGTGGAGTCAAAGAAACGATACCATCAGGAATATCACTAGGAATACAACAGAGTGTTGATATTCTTATAGATAAAATAGGTAAGGCATTAGAAAGAAAATACCAAAGAATCAAAATAAAAATTGAGCCTGGATGGGATGTTGATATTGTCAAAGCTATTAGAGACGTTTATCCTAAAATACTTCTGATGGTCGATGCAAATAGTGCCTATAGGTACAAAGATAAGGATATCTTCATTTCATTGGATCGCTATAATTTAATGATGATTGAGCAACCTTTGCAATATTATGACATCTTGGATCACGCAAAATTACAAAAAGAAATATCGACCCCTATATGTCTAGACGAATCAATAAAAAGTGTTGATGATGCTAGAGTAGCTATTGAAGTTGATGCTTCAAGAATAATCAATGTCAAACCAGCTAGAGTAGGGGGAATAACTGAGACTCTTAAAATTCACGAGTTAGCAAGAAGTATAAATTATCCTCTTTGGTGTGGAGGAATGCTTGAAACAGGCATTGGGAGAGCAAAGAATATAGCTGTTGCAAGCCTTTCATCGTTTTCTTTACCAAATGATATAAGCGAAAGTGAGAGGTATTATACTAATTATCTTGTAGACCCTATATTTGAACTAAATAGTGATGGTACTATTAATGTTCCAAACAAATGTCCAGGTCTAGGAGTAGAGGTCAATCTTAAAACAATTGAGAAATATGCCACTAAAAAATTTGAATGTTAAAAAACCTAGAGATTGTTTAATGGGAAAGAGCCCAAAATAACGCATCTAGCACCTTGGTTTTGAAATCATAAGTTGATGTGAAGCTTGCAGAGAAAAAAGGCATTCCACCGATATACCGTTGTAAACCTGTAATGAATTTCGCATATTGATGACTAGCTTTTTCTACGTTATCTGGTAATGACATGACAACCGCAATTTTTACTTCAGTTTTAAGCTCAGATAG
>JAGXNV010000187.1 GCA_019894795.1 Candidatus Heimdallarchaeota archaeon
TCTTTATGCATTCTTGGATTATTCAAATCGATTCTTTGCACCTGTAATTAGCCTCTTTACATTTTATACAATCATTCAATCAGGATTTGCTAGTGCTGAAAGAATATTCGAAATTTTAGATAAACAACCTTCTGTTAGAAACGCTCTAAATCCAGTTTTTCCCAGAGAGATAAAAGGAAAGTTAGAACTAATAGAAGTTGATTTCAGTTATCAAGAAAATATTCAAATTCTCAAAAACATTAATTTAACCATTGAGCAAGGTTCAAGTATTGCACTTGTGGGACGAACGGGGGCTGGAAAGACAACTATTACAAAACTCCTTTCACGATATTATGATGTTACAAATGGTAATTTACTTGTTGATGGAATGAACATCAAGGATATAGATCTTGAAACATTGAGGAAAAATATAGCTGTTGTACCTCAAGATGTTTATCTATTCAGCGGAACAATAATGGAGAACCTGAAATACGGAAAGAAAAGTGCGACAGATGATGAAGTATACGATGTTTGCCTGGTATTAGGCCTTCATGATTATATCCTAAAATTACCCAGGGGGTATGAAACGGATGTCAAAGAAGGAGGGTCAAGATTATCTTTAGGACAAAGACAACTTATCTCACTATCTAGAGCCGTTATCGCTAATCCCAAGATCCTAATTTTAGATGAATGTAGTAGTTCAGTTGATCCTATTACTGAAACATTGATTCAAAAGGGTATCAATTATATGTTAAAGGGTCGGACATCGATAATTATTGCACATAGACTAAGCACAATCCGAAACACTTCTAAAATAGTAGTAATTGATGACGGGAAAATTGTTGAGGAAGGAACTCATCAAGATTTACTCCAAAAGAAAGGGAAATATTTCGATTTGTATCAGACTCAATTAACAAGTAACACAGTTGATTAATAGACCTGATATTCATTTCAAAACACTTTTTATAGGTTGAAATTCATCGTCTCTTGATACTGTATGGCAAAATTAGAAGAACTAGTAGCTAATGAAGATAACAGAGTTCTTTGTTTAGGAAATGAAGCTATAGCTAGGGGTGCTATTGAAGCAGGAGTACAGGTTTTTGCTGCATATCCAGGTACACCGAGCTCCGAAATAAGTGAGGCTATGAATGCTGCAGCTCCAAAACTAGGATTTTATGCTGAATGGAGTACTAATGAAAAAGTAGCAATGGAAACAGCTATTGCAGCATCTATTAGTGGAGTGAGAGCAATGACTGCGTGTAAACATGTTGGATTAAATGTAGCTGCAGACGCTTTCTATTCATTCATGTATATGGGATGTAAAGGCGGATTTGTCACAGTAGTTGGTGATGACCCTCATTGTTTCTCAAGTCAGAATGAGCAAGATTCCAGATGGTTAGGGGTGAGTGCACAATTTCCTATTATTGAACCATCTAACCCTCAAGAAGCAAAAGAATATGTTAAGCGAGCATTCGATGTAAGTGAACAATTTGAGATGCCCATGCTTCTTCGTACAACAACAAGAGTATCACATGCTAGAGCAGATATTCAGTTTAATAAATTCGAATCAAATTATCGTATAGGAGAACTTGAGAAAACAAACCGTTTTGCATGTTTACCAGCATTAGCAAGAGCTAACCATCCAAAACTGTTAGCAAGAATGGAAAAAATAAAAGAATGGTTGCCTTCGAGTGGTTTTTCAATAATCGAGGGGCCAATTGATATTATTGATTATGGAATTATAACTAGTGGGATAAGTTATTCTTATGTGAAAGACGCTCTAAAAATATTAGATAAAGAGCTACCCATTTTAAAACTGGGCATGGTATCCCCATTAGATGAACGAACAATCTTAGAATTTGCAAAAGATAAAAAGAATATCATTTTCATTGAAGAAGTTGATCCTTATCTAGAAGATCGCATCTCAGCACTTCTTATACAAAATGAAATTATTCCAAAGATTCATGGGAAGAGCTCTGGCATCACCAAGAGATATCATGAACTAAATGCACGATTAGTTTCTGAGGCTTTAGTTAAAGTAATTGGTGGGACAGTTTCCTCAGTTAAGGAAATTGAAAAATCAGTAGAAGATACCAAAGACTTTGTACCTTTCAGACCTCCTCTTTTCTGTGCTGGATGTCAACATAGAGCAGCATTTTGGGAACTATCAAAAGTTGTAAGAAAAGATAAAGGGATATTTGCTTCAGATATAGGTTGTTACTCTCTAGATCCATGGGTAACTGACACTATTCTATGTATGGGTGGTGGGATTGGTTTGGCGAATGGGTTTACAAGAGTAATAAAAGATAAACCAATTTTTGCATATATTGGTGATAGTACATTCTTTCATACTGGGATGCCAGCTTTAGCAAATGCTGTTTATAACAAGGCAAACATCAACATATTAGTTCTAGATAATCGAATGACAGCAATGACAGGCTTCCAACCTAACCCTACAGAAGTAATTGACATTGCAGAAGTAGCTAAATCTATGGGCGTTGAGTATGTTGTAGAATTTGATCCTTATGATTTTGAAAAAGGTAAAAAGACATTTGAGGATGCACTGAAACACGAAGGTCCAACAGTAATAATAATGAGGAAGATTTGTGCTAATGAAGACTGGAGACGCAAAAGAAGAATAGGCGAAAAAATCGAAGTTTTTCATATCGATCCAGAAGTATGCATTGCATGCGGCACATGTATCGTGCAGTACCAATGTCCAGCGATTCGGTGGAGCTTAGATACAAATTCCAAAGGGAAAAAATACTCTGTTATAGACCCAACGATGTGTACGGGGTGCAGTGTGTGCTCACAAATTTGTCCTGTGGAGGCAATTTCAAAGGTGGATGAGTAAAATGGTGGATACATATCAAATGGTTATCTGTGGTGTTGGAGGGCAAGGAATTCTGACCATATCAGACATCCTTACAATTGCAGCTCAGACTAAAGGATTACATGTACTAGGATCAGAAGTTCATGGAATGGCACAAAAAGGAGGATCAGTAGTTACTAACCTAAAAATAGGTGAAGAGCTTAACTCCCCTACTATACCTGTTGGAACAGGCAAAGTGCTTGTAGGCTTAGAACAGAATGAAACTTTAAGATACATCAAGTACGTAAAACCAGGTGGAACTGTAATCACATCAGAAACAGTTCTGTTTCCAATTAGCTGGAAGAAAGATAAAGCTGCAGCAGATAAGGCTAGAGAAAAAATAAGGGAAGATCTAGATAAATTTGAAGCTAGGGTCTATTTCGACGCAGAAGGATTGGCAAATGAAGCAGGACTTTCCTTAGCACAGAACACAGTCTTACTTGGAGCCTTATCACAGGTCGAAGGTTTTCCAATTACAGAAGATGAACTGAGAGATGCACTTAAAATTCGCGTCCCAGCAAAATATCTAGACTCTAATTTGAGAGCATTTGAATTAGGTAAAAACGCTGTGAAAAAAAATATTTAAGGAAACAGTTTTTCCTTCTTTTTTATTTGTACTATTGACTTGACTTTAAGATTGGAGGTTCTTCATTTGGCGTTAAAACTGTGTCAATTATTTTCTCTCCTGCAACCACTTCGTCTACAGAATGAATGGATGTTCCATATTCCAATAGAACAGTTTCAATCTCATCAAAATTCAAGTTAGATCCAACGATTGTCACAGTAATTCCTTCTGTGCTAGAATCTGTTTCCGTACGAACAATGTTCACAGAATCAACAACTTCCAATTCCCCAATTGCTATAGCCAAAACATCCATTCTTGGTTGATGGGGCTTTAAAACGTCTAATACAAGTCTTCTTATACGAACACTTTTTGAGGGCTTTGCCATCTTATTATCCCATTAGTTAACTAATTCAAGCAACCATCTATTGAGAGATTATTAAACTTTCTGTTACATTTTGTAATGAACAGATTATTATAGTTTAGTGGTCAATAATTCAATTAGTTTTGTGGTCAAGAGAACAAACAATATTAACACTATTATATAATATGAAATAAGAGCCTTAGAATTAAGTGAAGACGTGAGAATGAATGTCAAAAAAATTCCCTTTCGATTTATGGATTTCAGCTGGGAGTGATTCCGGGATAAGCTTTGCTACTGTTGGCAGATTAGCCAAAGATTCAAGCATGATGCAAGGAATCCTTCTTTCACTTCAATCTTTAATGACTACAGAAGTTGAAGTTTCAAATTCTCAATTCATGACAGGTGAAAATGAATTTGTGAAGTTCGGTACTTTTTCCATAGCTGAAGAAGCAAATAATGTAGTTGTTCAATATGTAGTTAAATCTGAAGAAAAGAATGAATTATCCAAAGAGAATGAAGCTTTAGTTCAAGAACTAGCTCTTGCTTTTTGCAAATTTATAACTTTAACACCAAATTTTCACAATAATCTTGCAACAGGGAAAATGGTTTCATTAGACAATGTATCTAAGGCATTTCTTAAAGCTTGTACAATAGCAAAGCAGAAAGTTCCAGTTTCTACAAATAATGAAGCCCTAATCAGTTTAATCAATGCAAAACTTAGAATAATAGAAAAGAAACCAGAAGATTTCCCAACCGTTTTACAGCTTAAGGATATCAAACAATGGATTGGTGAAGAAGAAACATCTTGGGATAAAGGGTCAATATCTCCATTCAAAAGACAGTTATTACTGCAAATGGTTGCTCAAGACATTTTAAATCAAATCATAAGCGAAGATCCTTTTGCTATAGTTGAGCACGAAACTCCAAGATATACAGTTGAAGAAATAAGGAATGCTATTGAAAATTATTTACGTAACAAACAATTCAAACCACACGAATTGATTGACCTTTATCTATCTAAAAACCTATCAGAAAAAGTGAGTGCAAATCTTAAGAAACTGGATATTAGTGAGATACATACAGCAAAAACCTTTATTGCAAATAATCTTGCAAAACACATTATTTACAATATTGGCAAAGAAAATCCATTATATACCTTAGTAGATTTTCGAGATATTCCACTATACAGTGCGATTCAGGACCAGATTTCCACCTTTGCAGATGTTCCAGATCCAGGTAATATACTCTGTAATGCTTTAATTGATGATGTATCTCCATTGGTTCTTCAAGGTGCTCGTTTATTCTTTAAACAGCTTATTGATCCCTTTGCAGGAAGGAAACTTCCTACAAGTATCTGGAATGTAATAGTAGATTTTACCTTCTCAATTCTCGATGAGAAGAAACTTTCCAAGAATACAAAAACGAATAAAATTGCTACTACATCTATTGAATTTAAACGCGGAATTATAAAGGATAGATTGTCTAAACTTTCAAATATCCAGCCTAAATGGATCAAACAATTAAACGAAAAATTCGAAAAAATGGGTGTTGGAAAACAATTACAGATTTCTAACATTGAAGAATCTGTTCTTTTTGCGAGTGCATTAGAAAAAGCAATTATTACTACATTAGAAAAGATGGTTAAAGATCAGTTATTCAATTCCACTCTGGGGGACATT
>JAGXNV010000018.1:0-18504 GCA_019894795.1 Candidatus Heimdallarchaeota archaeon
GTTGTGATTAATATGTCATCCACAATAAAAAATCTCTCCAAATCAGGAATATTGATTTTTTCTATTTCAATTAATTCGTCTCCATTCCATTCCCATTTTTTGAGAAATTGATCTCTACCGGCGCTGAAAATGTACTTTCTCCAAGGTTTTGCACCAATAATAGAGGATGAGTGAGCACGTTTAGATAATCTGAGGGCTAAAGTTTTGAGTGACCAAACTTTAAGTTCCAAATCCTGTGATGCGGTAATGAAATAATCAGTATCTGCTATCTTTTGAATATCAGTAATTGATGCATTATGAGCATATATACAAGAAATTTCGATTTCCAAATCTTCATCCCAAATACAGATCCTTCCATCACCACCACCTGTGAATATGTACTCACCAATCTTTTGAATCACTGTGACTCCTTTTAGGTGGCCTGGTTGATGATAAATAATCTCTGTTTGGTTAGATTCTTTTTCCATCACAAATGGTGAGAATCTTAAATGCTAATTAAGATTTACATTATCGTAAAATTAGTGTGGCTCAGTTAGTCGTGAGAACATCATAAATCAGTCTGGGACGGTCATATCATGGCCACAAAATAAACTATCGTTGGGCCTTTTATCTATTCCTCTACATGAGTTTGAGGAAGAATTATAAAAGTTACATTGGAACAAGTCCAATTGTAACTTCAAATTCATCAAAGTCCCATTTCTTAACGTGGCCTTCTTTAGGGGTGGTTAATGTTAGCACTGAACTCAAGGTTTCTTCTTTTATATAATCAGTAAATCTTTCGAGAGCTTTTGAACCGAAACTGTCAGCTTCTATTGTTAATAGAACATTCTGTGTATATTCTAAGTCTAGTTCTTTTCTCATTGTCTGAACTCTTCTGATTATATCTCTCACGTAACCTTCCTGCTTAAGTTCTTCAGTAATGGCGGAATTAAATAGTATAAGATAACCTTCAGACTCTTCACCAGCAAATCCTTCTTTGACTTCTATCTTATATTCTAAATCTTCTGGTGTTAGTTCATACTCAACTTCAGCTACATTCAATAATACACTTTCACCTGAACTGAGTTGTTTTACATACTCATTTGCTTCGGTTGGGTCTAATTTCTCTAGTTTTGATTGGATGCTGTTTAATGCAGATTTTACTTTAGGTGCCAATACTTTGAAATTAGGCTTGACAACATAGTTGACTAAATCGTCTGAACTCTCTTGTAAAACTACTTTCTTCACGTTTAGTTCATCTTTTAAGACTTCCTCATATTTTTCTATTAATTCCTCCTTACCTAGAGGTGAGATTAGAATTAATTCTGAAAGGGGTTGTCTTAGTTTTATATTAGCAGAAGAGCGTATACTTCTTCCTGTTGTAACCAAACCTAAAACTTTGTTCATTTCTTCTGATAATTCAGAATCAACTTGTTTCTTATTGAATGTAGGGAATAAACACATATGAACACTAAGTGGAGCTTCTGCGTCTAAGTTTTTAACTAAATTACTAAACAAAGTTTCAGTTAGAAATGGTATAAATGGTGCGAGTAATTTAGTTAATGTCACTAGTACTTCATAGGTGGTTATATATGCAGATTTTTTGTCTTTGTCTAAATCAGACTTCCAAAACCTTCTTCGTGATTGACGAAGGTACCAATTGCTGAATTTGTCTAATACAAATTTTTCAAATGCTTGAACTGCATGATGAACAGATAAATCCTCCATTGATTCTTTGACAGATTCTATTAGATAGTTTAACTCACTGATCATCCATCTATCAAGTTCTGGTCTTTCCTTTAGGGGAACTGAAAATGAATTGATGTCAAATTGGTCTACATTAGCGTTAGAAACAAAGAAGCTATAACTATTCCAGAGGGTCAGTATGAGTTTCTTCAAAGAGTCGCCTATATTTTCTGGTTTTATGCGAACACTTGACCAAGTAGGGTTTGAGAATAAATACCATCTAACAGCATCTGCTCCATATTTTTCTGTAAGATCGTGAGAAAATATAACGTTTCCCTTACTTTTACTCATTTTCCTTCCATTTCCATCTAGAGATAATCCCATAGTCAAACAATTCAGGAAAGCTGGTTTGTCAAATAGCACTGTACTTATTGCTAATAATGTATAGAACCAACCTCTAGTTTGATCTATAGCTTCGGTGATAAAGTCAAATGGAAAGTGCTGTTCGAACAGTTCTTTATTTTCGAATGGATAGTGATACTGTGCAAAAGGAGCGCAACCTGATTCATACCAGCAATCGATTACATAAGGCACTCTCTCTGAAATTTCTTCACATTCAGGGCATTTGAATGTTATTTCATCAACCCAAGGACGATGTAAACTAAAGTCCTCTGCTAGAGGTTTTCCATGAAGATCTTCAAGCTCTTTCCTACTTCCTAGAACTGTATTGTGATTATTTGGGCAGATCCATATAGGTAACGGTGCTCCCCAGAAACGATTACGTGATAGTGCCCAATCTCTTGCTTCACGTATGAAGTTTCCAAATCTACCTTCTTTTAAATGAGTGGGTTGCCATCTTATTTGTTCATTATTGGCAACTAGTTTCTCTCTCATTTTTGACATTTCTATATACCAAGTTTCAGTTGAGTAATAGAGTAATGGTCCATCGCATCGATAACAGAACGGATATGTGTGTTTGTAAGTTTCCTGTTTAAATAACAATCCTCTTTCTTTTAGATTGTTTATGATTTTTGGATCTGCTTTCTTAACAAATAGACCAGCAAAATCTGTAATTTCCTCTGAGAACGTTCCGTCTTCTAATACGGGATTCATCATAGGTAACCCATACCTTTTGCATGTTTGAAAATCATCTTCTCCAAAAGCTGGTGCAGAATGAACAATTCCAGTACCGTCTTCAGTTGTAACATAATCTGCTAAAGTAACAAAGAAGGCCTCTTCTTCTGGTACAATGAAAGGAAATAGTTGTTTATACTTCTTTCTTTCCAAATCCTTACCTTTAAATTTCTGTAGAACTGTATACTCATCGAATAGATTTTCAGCATTTGTTTCAGCTAATATGTATCTTTTTCTATCATATTCAATTTGAACATAATTTATGTTTGGATGAACAGTCAAACAGATATTCGATATCAAGGTCCAGGGAGTAGTTGTCCATACTAAATAATATGTGTCATCAAAATCAAGCGACTTGAACTTTATGAATATTGAAGGGTCTGTTGTTTCTTGCATTCCTTGCCCTACTTCATGTGTAGATAATGGTGTTCCACATCTAGGACAATAAGGAACAACTTTGTATCCAAGATACATTAAACCCTTGTTATATATCTCTTTAAGAGACCACCAGACGCTTTCTATGTAGCTTTCGTCCATAGTGATATATGGGTTGTCTAAGTCCAACCAGAATCCTATCCTTTTTGACATATTATGCCATTCTTTAACATATTTGAAGACAGATTTTCTGCATGCTTCATTGAATTTTGTTAATCCATATTCCTCAATATCAGATTTATCACTAAAACCAAGCTCTTTCTCAACTTGTAGCTCAACAGGAAGACCATGACAGTCCCATCCAGCAATGTAGGGTTGAATGTCGTAATCATGCATTAATTTATAGCGCAGAAAAACATCTTTGATTGCTCGAGTTAGAGCATGTCCTGCATGGGGTAATCCGTTTGCGGTTGGAGGTCCTTCGAGCCACCTGTATAATTTTTTACCCTTTTTACTTTCTCTTACTTTCTTGAAAACATCATTTTTTTCCCAAAATTCTAAAATTTTTTCTTCCTCTTCGGGAAATGATGGTAATGGTTTTACTGATTCGAACACTTGTTTATTCTTATCCATGGTAATCGTCTCCAAAATAACTGTTAGAAACTCGACACAGCACGCTACAAAGGTTATTCAAAAAATGTTTTGTTTTAGCGAATTTCTCGATCCATCCTAATTCCTCTGTGCCTATATTCCAACTTCAGACCACCTTTAAAAAGATTCTGTATTTTGATTCTGAGGTGTTTTACTCCTGTTTTATGCTATAACCCCTTTATCTGTCAAATAATTTTTGAAATTTGCTTGCTTTGTAAACGCTCTTAATCTTATGGTTAATTTAATCACATTAGATGAATCGGTGATAAGGATTTTGTCATCGTAAATTGCATTCTTATCAAATCTTATGAAAAAGGTATTCCGTCTTAAATCGAATCTGTTCTCGAATTCAGAACCTAGCAATTCTTTGTTAGCATCTGTCAATCGTGATGATACTATTTTGATAATCTTTTCAATTGCAGCATTCTTCGTATAAGAAACTTCAACAAACTCGATAGGATTACCATATCCGCCTTCTAATCTAGATTTGGATATTATGGCTTGATCTTCATTTGTGCCTTTTGTTAAATTTGATAAAGCAGTCATATTCTTTTCAAACTCTTCAGTAACATGAACTGAAAAACTAAAACTAAGTTTACTTGTGATGATGTCCATTTTTCTTCAGTAGAAGACGAAATTGTCTTTACCAAAATGAATTTTTGCATAGTGAACAGATGTAATCTGAAAATAGATAAAAGGAAAAGAGGTTAATTTCCTCCTCTTCCATGAGCTCGTAAAGATGGTCTAATTTTTTCTGCTCCGTATCCTTTGTTACGTAATCCTCTTGATTTTTTAGCAGCACTTGTTAAACCTCTATGAACTCTTCCTCTATGCACTGGGTTCTTAATATAGAAGACTTTGTCACCACGATATTCTTTCTTTGAAATCCAACTTGTCCTTGGATCTTTTGCAATGACTGGATGTTGTGGATCGATTAAGATTATCTCAAAGAATTTGTGCCTCCCATCTTGGCCTACCCAGTAGGAATTTAGGACTTCCAAGTTACTATATCTTCTAGCAATTCTTTCTTCAGCCATAACCTTAATACTCTTCTTAGGTGTGATTTTGTTTACACCCATGTTTCGAGATTTTCTTCCTCTGACTGGTCTTTGCTTTCTTCTTCCTCCTCTTCTTACACGAGCTCGAACAATAACATATCCTTGTTTAGCTTTATATCCTAAAGCTCTAGCCCTGTCCAATCTGGTAGGTCTCTCAACACGTTCAGCAGCTCCCTCTCTTCGCCATTGAATGATTCTTTTGCGCATCAAATCTTTGAATTCTTGGCTTCCACGATTTTTCCAAAAATCTCCGATGTATCTATACATACTTTTTGTCATTATAATCACCTAACGATTCCCGGGTGGACATCTCGTCAGTAAGTCTCACATTTCATCTTCAATTTTAAAAGTTATGATTTAGTTCTTTTTTAGAAAATGCTAAAAAGCTTAAAAACAACAGCTAATAGATGACTAAAGTAATTGAGCTGGACAATAAAATCATAGAAACTATGATGTTACCATTATGGTGAAGAGCTACATATGCAGAACGTTTTCCTGAGCTCCTTACTGATTTAGAAGTTAAGAAAATCATCTCAAGTTTAGATATTGATTCTTCAATTTTCTATCCAAGGTTTACCGAGTATTTTGGTCTAACCTTCGTAAACAGAGCTAGAAACCTTGATTTAGCAGTCAAGCAACATTTAAAGAAATTTCCTCACTCTTCAGTTGTAAACTTAGGGGCTGGGATGGATACAGGTTATTTTCGAATAAATGAT
The DNA here is from genome assembly GCA_019894795.1 of Candidatus Heimdallarchaeota archaeon. GTDB lineage: Archaea > Asgardarchaeota > Heimdallarchaeia > Heimdallarchaeales > Heimdallarchaeaceae > UBA460. Next base: position 5,600 of record JAGXNV010000018.1, read on the forward strand.
TCTGAAGTTAAATGGTATGATATTGATCTTCCCGAAGCAATTGGTCTTAAACGGAAATTTGTCGATGAAACTCCGAATTATATATTCATCGAAAAATCTGTAATGGATTTTACTTGGTTTTCGAAAATCGATTATACTAAAGATAGAGGTATTATTTTCTTAGCTGGAGGTCTTTTCATGTATTTCAGAAAATCTGAGATTATCATATTATTAAAGAAACTAGCTGAGATATTTCCAGGGGGGCAAGATTATTTTTGATACAGCATCAGAGCGTAGTGTGCACCTAGCAAATAGACGATCAATTGAGCAAGGCAAAGCTGAATGGACTTGGCATTTTGGAATAAATAAACCTGGTAAAGAAATACCCACATGGTCCAATAAATTCAAATTAAATTCTTGTTATACTTATTGGGAAAATATGCTAAGAATAGTGAGTACAGACTTTCAACGAAATTCTTGATGAAATTTGTAGATGCCTTGAAACTTGCACATTTTGTTGAATTAGAATTCATTGTATAAATAGAAAGAAAAATTCAAATGTTACAACGTTTCTGTTGCCTTGATAATTATGATTTCTTTTGGTATACATCAAATCGGAGAAGTAAAAATTGATGAAGATGCTTGTTATATTGAAATTCACGAACCTTATACACTGGGTTTAAGACATATAGAGAAATTTGGTCACATAATTGTATTATGGTGGATATCAAAGAGAGACAATCCTAAAGATAGGGCAACTATGTTAGTGACACCTCCTAGATTAAGTGAACCTGTTGAAACTGGAGTATTTTCATCAAGAAGTCCATCGCGACCTAATCCGATCGGTTTAACAAAAGTTAAACTGCTGAAAGTTGAGAAAAACACATTATTCGTTGACAGAATTGATGCCTTGGATGGAACACCGGTTTTAGATCTCAAACCTTACTTGCCAGGTGATAGTGTTCCATTGAATGATATCAAATTACCCGGATGGTTTGAATCCCTGAGAGATAAATAATGGCTTTTTTGTATTGCCTTTTCATTTTCTTTTTGTGTTTTTATACGATGTTTAGAAGATAAATAATTGTATGAGTAAGAAGAAGGATTCTAAAAACCACTCATTTTTTGATGAAGGAAAGGTAGTGCTAATAACTGGGGCATCTTCCGGAATAGGAAAGAATGTAGCTTTAGCTTTAGCTAGCTCTAGAATGAAACTGATAATTATTGCTAGAAGGGAAAATAAACTTATGCAGACAGCCCGTTCTTTAAATAAATTGAAGATAAAGAACTTACCAATTGTTGGAGATATTAGAAACAGAGAGGATAGGGAAAAAATAATCAGATATTCTCTTAAAAAATTTGGTAGAATTGATGTATTGATCAATAATGCGGGTTTGGGTAAAGCTAACCTGTTCTTAGAACAATCATCTGAAGAAATTGATGAACTAATAGAAACAAATATTCTCGGGTTGATAAAAATGTCAAAACTGGTCATTCCAATAATGAAAGAACAGAATGATGGACATATAATTAACATTTCTTCATCCTTAGCTCTTCTACCAGTTTATCCTTTTGCAGTATATTGTGCAACAAAATCAGCAGTTAAAACCTTTAGTGATTGCATAAGGGAAGAAGTAAAAGAATATGGAATTAAGGTGTCTACGGTCTTACCTGGGCCATATAATACAGAATTTCATAAAGTAGCAGGATTGGATGATTCTTCATACACAAGTTTTACAGTGTTAAAATTAGCTGATAAAATAGCTAAACTTGTGAAAAAACCTAAAGAAAATCTTATACAACCTTGGTTCTTTATTCCACTTGTTTGGATAGCAACTAGATTCAAGTTCATAAGAAGGAAAATTACTTCACCAATAGCCAAATCAATTATGGAAGGAAAAATTAAGAAAGAAAGACTAGAATTTAAGAAAAAAGAAGAGGCGCAGAAAATTACTGTTAAAATTCCTTAGTTTTTTAAAACTTTAGGCAGAAACAAAATATTTTCCTTCAGCTTTTTGTCTTTTATCTAATTGTGAATCCCTCTTATTTACTCTAGGCCTTAGGCTTTTGGGATCTTGTCTAAAAGTTATATTCATTCTCCTTAAGAAATCGTTCATGCCCAATTGAAGAGAACCAATTCGACCACTCTTTCCGAATTCACTTGGTTTTCCATCAAAAACAATTAATCTATCAGAAGCAAAATTTAACATCATTACATCGTGTTCTACTACTAGAGCTGGCATTTCGTAATGACTAACGACTCTTTTGATAACTTTTGCAACATTCACCCTGTCTTCAGATGAAATATATGCACTGGGTTCATCTATAAGAAATAAATTTGCTTGCGAATTTCCTAAACAAGCTGCAATGTTGACTTTCTGTAATTCTCCTCCTGAAAGTTCACGCAATTGAGAACCTAGTAGTTTGGTAAATTTTAATGGGTTTACTATCTCTGACTTATGCCACCCGCTTGTTAACATTACTGGATTGATTTCTCGCAAATATTCTTCTACAGTCTTTTCAGATTCTGTGTATAGATACTGGGGTTTATAGCTTACAGTTAATTTTCCTCTCTGTTTGTTTCCACTTCCTAAAGCTGTATCAACTATATCTTCTTGTGTCGAAGATTGAACCAGTAATTCTAAGGGCTCGGAGATTGTCGTGGGGTCTAACTCCCCTGCTAGCATTTTTACAAAGGTTGTTTTTCCAATACCGTTTGGACCTAAAATACCTACAACTTCTCCTTTATAGAGTTCTCCTCCCCTGACAGAAAGACTGAAAGTATCAAAATCTTTTGTCATATCCCCATACTTTATCGCGACTCGATGAGACGTATATTTGCCTTCAAATGTTGTTTTCTTGAAAATAATTGGTTCTGGTCTAAAGCGCATATTCTCTGAGGGAATATATCCATCAAGAAAAATATTGATTCCTTCTCTGACAGAATAGGGATGACTAACTATACCATATGCACCAGCCTCACCATAATACATGTGGATTTGATCACTCAAGTAATCCAACATAGCAAGATCATGTTCTACAACAATTATCGTTTGTTTTGGAGATTTCATCTCGTTAATATATTGCGATATTTTGACTCTTTCTTGAACATCTAAATATGAGGTTGGTTCATCAAAGAGGTAAACATCTGCTTCTTGTACAATACTGGCGGCAATGGCCATCTTCTGTAGCTCTCCACCGCTTAATTTTGAGATATCTCTTTCCCAGACTTTACTTAAAGAAAAAATTTCCTTAATTTCATCCTGAATTCCTTTTTCGTCTACTTTCTTAATTAGATCTGCAACATTTCCTTTTACAACACGAGGTAATCTATCCACGTTTTGTGGCTTTAGTATAGTTTTCAATTCTTTATCAGCAAGTTTTTGGAAATAGGTTTGAATCTCAGTTCCTCTGTAATTTTCTATTATCTCATCCCATTCAGGGGGATTTTCAAAACGTCCCAAATTTGGCATTAGATTTCCCTGTAATATGTTCAGAGTTGTTGATTTTCCAGAACCATTTTGTCCTACTAAACCAATAACTTGGCCAATTTTTGGCATAGGTAATCTATGAAGCTTAAAGCCGTTTATACTGTATCTGTGTGTAACTTCTTTATCAAAATCCTCAGGTAAGTTGACTACGGTGATACAGTGAAAAGGACACTTTTTCACACATATTGCAACTCCTGAACATAAAGATTCATGAATAACAGCTTTATTGCTAGGTGGATCGAATGTGATGGTCTCTTTACCTGCCCTTACTGAAGGACAATATTTGAAACAAACCTTACCACATTTGTCAGGCCTGCATTTATCCTGATTAATTACAGCTATACGAGTCATCAATTTCAAAAAATGACGCATGTTTAAAAGTGTAAGGATTTAAAATATCTTTTCAGTACCAATCAAAAGAGAATCTATAAATAAGGCGTTGCGCAATTATATTTTGAAAGGAGTTAGTAATTAAATGCCTATTCCAGATAGTATCTTAGCTAAAGAATATAGTCTTGTTATGGAACGAGCATACGCATTTGAGCCCATAGACGGGAATTTAACAAAGTGGCGTGGATTTGTTTCTGCAATCTCTGATGAAGGAGAAATTCCTATAGAAGTTGAAATCAGTTTACCGAATACATTTCCTGATGACCCTCCAGAAATCGAAATATTAACACCCATAACCCACCCCAACATTAATACTGAAGGCTTTTTGGAAATGCGAGTTCTTGCTAGATGGAGACCAAGTTACCATTTGTTCCAAGTAATTGTTGAGGTAATTCGTCTATTTTCCAAAGTACCCGCTAGAAAAGATACAACAGGACCCAAATGGGAAGCATCTGAGAATCAACTTGATCCTCTCATTGCACAGAAGGAACAACTTTCTATTATTTTACAAAATAAGAAAAAAGAATTAACAGATGTACAATCAAAGAAATCCTCACAAATATCAACTCGAACACTTAATCAAGAAAAGAAAAAGCATTTTGAGGATGAAATTTTGAATGTTGAGAATGAGCTTTTTGCAATTGAATCACAGTTTGAAGACTATGAAATTTCCAGTTTGGAATTTGCAAAGAAATTTTTCATGCTAAAGAAAAGGTTGTATCTATTAGAAGCTAAATCTTAATATCCTCTCTCTTTTTTCCGTTATTATCTTTCTTTTGTTGTAGCTTCTTTTGTTTTTTTACTCTTCTCTCTCTTTTGCTCTCTGCAATTTCTTCTTTGCTAAGCATGAGTCTCTTGGTGATATAATACCAGATATAAAGCCAAATTGCGATTAAAATCACACTGATAAGGACTTTTGATGCTCCAATAATGAAGTTTACAGTTGGATTCGGATTTATATCTATACCCACTATCAACAAATCAATTATTGCACAAATGCCTATGAAGGTTGCAAAAACGAAAAATTCAAGTCCAAGAATGCGGTATATTTTTGGAGTTATTTTTTGAAGCCTCATTATATTACCACCCTGATTAATATCGCGGTTACTATAGCTAATATGCTACTGAATGCCGTGAGAATCCCAAAACCTTTCACAACATCATTCTCACTCAATGGACCTTTTTGTATTATTAAACCAACAAGTGTGATTGGTGCTTTTGGATCTTTAGTTGATTCAATTTTCCAATCATCTGTCATCTTTGTGGGTCTTGCCATTTTCCTTCTCTCAAATAGACCTTTCACGCTGCTGATTATACCAAATGCATTCATTATGAATGGGATTATAGCGATAATTACAACAATCTCAAGCCTTCCTAATACAGCAATTGCTCCAAGAGCTGCCCCTATAGTAAGGCTTCCCGAATCACCACTGAAAACTCTCGCAGGATAGCGGTTGTATATTAGAAAAGCAATTAGAACACCAATTATCATTAACACAAAAATATTGGTTGGATTTAATGTAGTGTAATCTTTATTGAAAATTATCAGATTTGCAATGAAAGTTGCTATCAAGACCATAATTGTTGTTGATGCCATTGATCCATTAAACACATCGATCATGTTTACCGCATTTGCTGGGACTGTAATTACGAATGGTAAGAGTATCAAGTATACTATAGTTAATCTTGTTTGTCCTATAAGTGGGAACAGTGGTTCAGGATTATACAATGGTCCCGAACTAAACCAAGTTGATGCAATAATCGGAACAGATGCTAAAAGCAGAAGAACTGGTTTTAATATTGCATTTAAGGTTAAGAAATCATCAATTATCCCAATTATTCCTGCAATTGTTATAGTCATGCAAAATATTCCAATTGTAAGCTGTACATTTGAATCTTCTGCAACTAAAATTGTAATAATGGAGCTAATTATGATCGAAATTAACATTACAATTCCTCCCATCTCTGCAACTTTAGGTTGCTCTTTTTTATGAATATCAATACCAAAAAAGCCCTTATTAAGCATGAATTTTATGAAATATGGAAAACTTATTCCAGATAAAAATAGGGGAACAGTAAAAGCAATTATGTATACTATTAACGGACTTACCATTAATCAATCGTTCGTGAACCATATTTGAAATTTACTGTTGACAATTAATTATAAATCTTCCAGTTTTTTCAAAGCTTTTAGCAATTCTGCTTTGTCACCACTCACAGCTTCTCCAAATAACTCAGCTGATTTACCTTCTTCTGGGGGGTTAGCATCCTCAGTTTTTGGTACAGGCGGTTGTATGTCTGTAGCAGTTGGATGAACAATTTCTTCTGCTGAAGGTGGCTTTGGTATTAATCCAGACACTTGTTTTGAAATAGGACTTACATCTCTTTCTACAGCTTCAGTTATCTGAGATGCAGGTGTTGATGCTGGAGGTATTGTTGAAACTGTAGGTGCTGGCGATGGAATTTCTACCGAGGGTGCAGGAAAACCAAAAGCTTCTTCAGGTTCTGGTGCAGGAGTAGTTGGTATTGGTATAGTTTTTGGGACTGGTAATGCTCCTGGTGTTGGTATCGATGGTATGTCCATTGTAGGTTGAGCGGAAATAATTTCCTCTTTGGGAGTTGGTACTTCAAAATCTTCTAGAGTTTCAATAATATCTGGAACTGGTGCTGGAGTTGGTGGTGCTTCCATAATAATAGAATCAACTTCTTCTTTGATAATTGGTTCTTCTATAATCTCATCCCTTATAATTCCAACAAATTCTGGTTGTACTACCTCTTTTTGTACACCTTTGGCAGCTTCAATATGTAAGAGTCTTTCATTCAAGGTGTCTAATCTTTTTTCTAACGTTCCTACTCTGGTAATTATCTCTGTACCATCAAAACTGGTTGTTCCAGCAGGAGCTGATTCATCGGATGATTCTAATCTATCTAATCTATCTTTCAAGTTAACGACAACATTATCATAGTCTTTGAATCTATCTTGTACAGCCGCAACTATGCTTTCAACCATATTTTTTAACATATTCACAGAATTCACTAGTGATTTTAAATCTTCTTTGGGCATCTTGAATCTACAAACTAATATTATACTATATACATATAAAATAATTGCTAAAGGCTAGAAGGAAGTTGCAAGTAGAAGCTGTCAGAAATGAAAAAGAGGAAAGCGGAAGGCAATTATAATGTAATATATCCAAGATATTCAATTAAATACAAAAAAGTTTCAAGAATTTGGACATCGATAATTTGCCAATTTACAAGGCTTAACGTTGTAAGAATATCGAGAACTGTTCTCTTATTATCTATTAGGTTTGTAATTTCGAGTAAATATCCGCCATAAACTCCTGATGAATTTTCGAGAAATTTCTTTAATTCTGTGATTTGCTTTTCTGAGATTTTTGGGAATTCATTCAATTTAAAATCTGGGCTCATCATTTTGTAAATTTCTGAATTGTTTATTGGTCCTATCCATCTTCTTCTTGGAATCTGGTTGAATTTTTCGTTAAATTCCTCGTCTATAATATGGTTGAAATCTATAGTATGATTCTCTTTGATGATTTCTATCAATGAATTTAGATCATTTTTAAGATAATCCAAAGCGTTTTCGTTTATAGAAACAAAGTGATTTTGCATCAAGCTGATTGATTTCTTTTCATTGTTGATAAACTGTTCAATTATCTTCCCTATAAGATACAGATGAATAAATTTTTCACTACTTTGCAGTAGGTCATTTTTCCTTATCTCTGCCGTAAGCATGTTAATCAAATGACCTTTCCTTTTTTGATAACCAGCTGTATATGCCGCTAGTATAATCTCTGAGTAATGGTCCAAATTTGATCCAATAATTATGGTGGACAAAGCAGTCATTCCAACTCTTTTCAGTGTGGTTTGATCCACTTTCTCAATTGTATCTAGATTTGTGTGATGAAAAGTATCAGGATGTCCAAACATTACAGATGGGATGCGGAATGGTTCATCGTTTAAGAGTACGTGATCAGATCCACCAGAAAAAGGTACTATTCTAAAATTCCATGGGAATTGCCATCCTCCTTGTTCTACTGCAGTTAGTTCGTCTTTGACATGTTCAATTACTTCTGCAATGATATCATTTAGATAAGAGGGAGTTGAAACACTTGACTGGAAAAATGTAAAGGGGTATCCTACATGTACAGGATGTTCTCCAACCATATCTAAGTTTATGCAGAAAACAGGTTTGAATGTTGGATCCTTTTTTTTCTCCATAATCCAAGGGACTGTTCCATGAAATTCAGGTACCCATAGAAATCGAATAGTTCTATGAGGCCTTTCTATGATACCCTCTTCAATCATCGAATATAGTGCCGTGAAAATTTCCAACAAAAGAGCGCTACCAGACGCATTGTCATTAGCTGAAGGCGCAGGGTGACAAATATGAGCTATCAATATGATCTCTTCTTCAGATTTCTTTGTTCCTTTGATTTTAGATGAAACAACATGCATATTTCCCTCATAAAGTTCTGCATCTATTTTTGCTTTAACTAGAACTTTTTTATTTTGATTGATTTGCGCTATTAATTTATTTGCTTGCTTTCTTGAAAGTGAAAATCCAAAAGTCGAATCTTCTTTATTATCTGCATTTGGCCATAAACCAACATATTGAATCATCTCAGAATGCCCTTTAGCTCTTTCTTCCGAGGGATATGAAATAATGCCTAGGGCTCCCATTTCTTTCAATTGGTCTATCATTGTTCTAGGACTTCTGGTGGTTAGAACCAATTTTCCCTGAATATCCTTTCCTTCAATTTCATCTGGCTTTGCATTACCGATATGTATTACTTCAGCTTCAATATCTACTGATTTTGAGTGAGTACAAATACTTTCAGGTGTTTCAGAAAATCGACATAATACTTGCTTAACTGGTTCTATCTGCAAAAGCTCCCCATTCTGAATGTCCCAAGACAATGGTGCGTACCATTCATAGTATCTCTTAGTTCCATCAGCAATATATTCGTGAATTTGACAATTATTATCTCCAAGTTTTTTAAGTTTATCATAAATAATTTTGGAAGCTGTTAGGAACTCCTTACTAGCTTGAATTCTATGATATTGTGAGAGTAACCCCGTTATCCGTTTTGCTCTTTCTCCTGATAATTCTCTTGAGACTAATAAAATTAATTTCTCTAAACTCATATAATAGAGAAAAATTATAGGAATTTATCTTTATTGGAGAAAGGAAACAAATTTTTGTATGGGACGTGAATAAATATATATGAAACTTTCGCGTTATGCTAAATTTGGCATTTATGGCAATAAAAAGTACTTCTTTTATTTTGAACTATTCTTGTGATTTCATTTCCACATTCTTTGCACTTTTCATCTTGTTTACCATACACCTTATGCCATATCTGTCCAGATCCTTCGTTCCCATCAGGGTTTCTAAAAGAATTGAAAGTGCTTCCCATGGATTCTACTGCTTTATGAAGTATTTTTGAGATAGAATTGCCAAGTTTTTTTCTTTCTTCAAGTGTTAGCGTTCTTACTAGTCTTGTGGGATTTATCTTCGCCAATGCCAACGATTCAGATTTGTATATATTGCCTATTCCAGCTACCAATTTTTGATCAAGAAGTACAGATCCAATCTCACGATTTGAGTAATTATTTTTACCTATTTTAGCAAGAAACTCATTTAAAGGAAAAACAGCTAGTAATCCATCAATTCCCATCTTTTGAATAGGTTTATGTTGAAGCACCATTTCATAATTATGATATATTTTAAACTGGCCAAAATTTCTCATATCATCAAACACGATGTTTGGGAATATATCAAACTCAATTAATACTTTAGAATGTGATGGCAAGGCTTGACTTTTATTTTTAAGCAGTATCCAATTTCCTGACATACCTAGATGATTAAGTACGACTTCTTCTCTGTCAAATTTGAAAATTAAGAACTTCCCAATTCTCTCGATTTCTTTTAATCTGCAACCATTTAATTTATCGAAAAAACTTTGTTTGTTTTGGTATTTCTGATATTTTTGTGAAAGCTCAGTTAACTTTATCTTTCGAATCTTCTTTCCGATGACTTGTTTCAGAGAACGTTTTACACACTCAACTTCAGGTCCTTCTGGCATTTAAGAAACCAACTCTTCTATTTTACTAATCATTTTCTTTCTATTTTGTTCACTTAACATGAAGATTGTAGTATCCTCTCGTGTTTTAATCCTATATGTGAAATCATTGTCTTTTAACATGATTGTTCCAAGAACCTTGTTCTCATCAAGAGCTTTTAATACAAAATTCCTGAAAGATTGTGAAAAGAGTTCCATCTTTCCAATTTCGTCTATTATTATCAAATCGCATTCTTCATTTAGAATTTGTTCTTGAAGTCTATCAATTATAAAATTCAAATTTTCTAAGAAAATCCCATACTTACCCACTCTATATCTGCTTGATAGGTTGTTTTTTGAAGCAAGAACTTTCTTATGTCCTGAAAATGTCTCAATTTCAAAGCCTATTCTAGAGTAATTTTCTCTTATTTCAGTAGTTATAAAGCCAATAACCTTGCTATTAATGTTCGAAATGATTTTGGAAATAAGAGTACTTTTTCCAGATCTTGGAGGTCCTGTTACAAGAATATTGACCATGTGATCACCTTATAGATTCGAGAATAATTCATGTTCCTGTATAATTTTCTTTATTCTCATTCTTAAAAAGTCTTATAAATCTGGTTTATTACTTTTTTCAAAAGTTAAAGACTAATACTCCGACACTTGAATGTGATTAAAATGAGTAAAGATTTCAGAGGAGTAACAATAGATAGACGTATTGATTTGAAAGGTAAATCTATTGTCCGCTATGAAAAGCATGGGAGGCGTTATGAATTACTTGTTAATCCTGAACCCGCTTGGTTATATATCCAAGGAGTAGACGTGGAAATAGACGATATCTTTGAAGTTTACACTGTCTATGAAAATATTTCTCGTGGAGTTAAAGCTACTCAAGATGATTTAGATGTAGCTTTTGAAGGTTTAACAGAAAGAGATATAGCTATTATGATTCTTAAAGAAGGAAATTTACAGTTGACAATAAATCAAAGAAATGAAATTCAAAAAGAAAAGAGAACCGAGATAGTAGCTTTTATTCACATTCACTGTATAAATCCACGTGAAAATACACCAATTCCAAAAGATAGAATTGAGAATGCTATTCTTGATTTGGGTGTGAACATTTCTTACAAAGATGATGTAAAAAGCCAAGCATTGGAAGTTATAGATTTATTAAAACCAATTATGCCAATTAGGCTTGAATCCGTTAAATTAGCCGTTAAGATTCCTCCAAGTTTTACTGGATCCTTATACGGTTATGTAATTTCTGCTGGGAACCTAGTTCAAGAAGAATGGTTATCTGATGGTAGTTTAGCCGTTATTGTTCAAATTCCTTCTGGAACCCAAGCAGATTTCTTAGAACAGATTACATCTAGAACTAAAGGAAAATCTCAAGTTAAAATTTTGGAGAGAATGTCGGAATAATTAATCAAACGGTGATATAACATGTCTAAAGTTATAGCAAAAAATCATGCAATAGTTATACCAGGTGATCTTTTAGCCGAGGGTCCCATCGACTACGGAGAAGGAGTAATTAAAAGAAATGGAGAATGTTACTCAGCAGTAGTTGGATTATTTCAAGATAAGGGTGATTTCATTCAAGTAAAAGCTCTTAAAGGAAAGTATATGCCTCGCCCTGGTGATTTAGTAATTGGAAAAATTACTGAAGTTGGTTTAACAAGTTGGATTGTTGACATTGGTTCGCCTTATACAGCGATACTCATTGCAAACAATGCAACCGAAAAACGTTTTGATCCTGTTAACGATGACGCAAGAGATATCTTCAGTTTAGGTGATATAATTCTCACAAAAATCGCTAGTTTTGATAGAACAAGAGATCCTTCTCTTATCACAAACGAAAGAGGATTAGGAAAACTAAGAGGAGGACGATTAATTGAAATCGAAAATTCTCATATACCCCGTGTTATTGGTAAAAAAGGTACTATGATCAATATGATCAAACGATTAACAAGAACACAAATAATCACTGGCCAAAATGGAAGAATATGGGTCAATGGAAAAAAGGTAGAAGATGAATTGAAAGCAATTCAAGCAATTGAAAAGATTGAGTTAGAGGCTCACACACAAGGTTTGACTGATAGAATTCGTGACATACTATCAGAGGATCAATAAATGTAAAAGGTGATTATAATGGCCGGAGACGGAAGTGTAAAACTTATAGATGAGAAAGGAATAAGATTAGATGGACGAAAAATAGATGAAATGCGTCCAGTAAGTATTAAAATTGGCGTTGTAAAAAATGCAGATGGCTCTGCAGAAATACGAATGGGTAAGAATATAATTCTAGCAGCTGTATATGGACCAAGAGAATTACATCCAAAACACAGAGCTCTTGCTGATAGAGCATTAATCCAATGTTTTTATAGAATGTCTACATTTTCAGTTAATGATAGAAAAAGCCCTGCACCTTCAAGGAGAGAAAAAGAAATTTCTATGGTGATTGGTAATTCATTGGCATCCGTTGTTCTAACTAAGAACTATCCAAGAACAACAATTGACGTTTATTTACAAGTTCTACAAGCAGATGGTGGGACAAGATGTGCAAGCTTAACAGCTGCATCTGTTGCTCTAGCTGATGCTGGTATCCCAATGAAAGGACTAATTTCATCAGTTGCAGCAGGAATAATTAATGATCAAGCAGTACTGGATCTATTCGATATAGAAGATCAAAAAGGTTCAGGAGATTTACCTCTTGGTTATTGTCCTGTACTTGATGAAATCTCTTTACTTCAACTAGATGGTGTATTCACTGTTAAACAATTTGAAGACAGTCTGAATCTTGCAATAAAAGGAGCAAAAGACCTCTATGAAATTCAAAGAGATACCCTCAAACAGAAGTATGCAGATATTCGGGCAGACGTAGAAGTCGAAGAGTCCAAGGTTAAAGAACCTAAAGTCGAAGAGTCCAAGGTTGAAGAACCTAAAGTCGAAGAGTCCAAGG
>JAGXNV010000018.1:18603-24321 GCA_019894795.1 Candidatus Heimdallarchaeota archaeon
GTCCAAGGTTGAAGAACCTAAAGTCGAAGAGTCCAAGGTTGAAGAACCTAAAGTCGAAGAGTCCAAGGTTGAAGAACTTAAGGTGGCTCCTAAACCTGTATTAAAAGTTGCAGAACCAAAGGAAGAGGAAACAAAGGCACCAACGCCCGAAAAGGATGATAAAGAGGAGGCTGCTTAATATGGGTGACAATTATATAATTAGTGAAATTGAAAAAGATCATATGCTTTCATTGCTTGAACAGAATAAGAGAATAGATGGAAGAACGTACAATACATTTAGAGAAGTTAAGATTGAAACAAATCTTGTTGAAAAAGCAGAAGGGTCTGCAATTGTAACTATAGGTGACACTAAGTTAATTGTGGGTGTGAAAGCTATTTTAGGAAGCCCTTTTCCAGACACTCCGGAAAGCGGAGTTATTACAACTAGTGCTGAGCTTTCTCCGATCGCCTCTCCTTATTTTGAAAGTGGCCCTCCAAGTGAAGATTCAATCGAACTTGCTCGAGTGACTGATAGAACAATCAGAGAATCTCATTGTATAGATTTATCAAAATTATGCATAGTTCCAGAAAAACATGTCTGGATTTTGTTCATAGACTTCTATGTATTGAATCATGATGGCAACCTGTTTGATGCTGCTGTACTAGGTGCAATAGCCGCGCTTGCTACAACAAAGATACCCAAAGTAAAGGTATTAGAAGATGGTTTTGTAGAGAAGCTAGAAGAAAAAGAATCTCTTAAAATAGATCATTATCCAGTTGCAGTGACTTGCTACAAACTTGATAAGTATAAGATTTACGATGCTAATTTCAAAGAAGACCGTTGTAGTGACTCTCGTATCACAATAGGCTTCGATGAAGAGGATCACATTGTTGCTCTGCAAAAAGGTAAACAAGGAACTTATAAGCCTGCAGAAATTATGGAAATAGTTCATGAATCTTTGAATATATCGAAAACTTTAAGGAAAGAGCTGATGAAATCGCTCTCGTAAGTAGATGGTGTGAATCATGGGTAAAACAAAGAAAGTTGGTTCAACTGGACGTTTTGGTGCTCGGTATGGAAGTACCATTAGAAAAAGAGTAAGGCAAATAGAAGAGAAAAGTAAAGCAGTCTACAAGTGTCCAGTATGTAGTGTGAAAACTCTGAAAAGAGAAGGATTGGGAATTTGGGAGTGCTCTAAGTGCGGAGAAAAACTCGCTGGCGGCGCTTGGGAACCTAACACAAGTGCTGGTAGAAGCATCACAAGAAGGGTTACTCGTATTGCTGAAGGGCTAAAAGAAGAATTTTAAATCTCTTTTTTACCCATACTATTTTATTTTTGTTTACAATCCTTATCTTTTAATTACTGTGTACTTATCTTTCTCTAATGTCAAAAATTGGTTTCACAACATCTCGATCCCCAGCTAAGAAAACTCGGTCTTTTATTCACGACCTAGTTAGTATTGTTCCCCAGTCCTCTAGAGTAGCCCGAGGTTCAGCTACCTTACTCTACACCATTAGCGCAATGAAAACAAAGAAGTTTGAAACCGCAGTAATCATTCACTCTGTTAAAGGCAATCCTAATTTCATAAGGATTTATGATCTTGCAGAAGAACCAGAAGAGTTACCTTTTGCAATAAAAGTTAGAGGTTTAACTCTTTCCAGAGAATATGTGAAGGACAAAGAGAGAGCAAGACCTGTTTTTTCTATACTTATATCATCACTTGACAATTCCCATGAGAATGAGATTCTAAAAAGAGTCTTCAGAATTACAAATATGGGAATAGATAAGATAAAAGATAAGAATTATGTTACTCTGTATGCTGATTATCTTGATAGAGATGAAGGATTAATTTTTCTTGAATTTTTGGATAAAAATAACAAACAAGCCGGACCTAGAATGAAAATCAGAATAGTTCCAAGAGAAGTTGAACAAACCACTAAAAGTGAGAGTAAATGAAATGAGAGTTCAAGCAATAAATTCTATTGATATGACGCTAAAATTTCAGTTATCAGATAGTAAAACATGTAATCTATTATACGATGCTCTTGCTCTGGAATCAGGATATAATCCGAATGATAGAGCACAGGCACAATTGAAAATTTATAACAACCTCTTGATTCTTGAAATACACGCTAAAGATCCTATATCTGCAAGAGCTTCAATTAACTCTTTCATGAAATGGATCGATTTATCTCTTCAAATTATTTCAATAACTGGAAAAAATAAAATCTAATTAAATTGAAAATAATGCAACATAGGAACATTGTTCTTAGAAGTCGATATTAGCCTTTCTAAGTCTTCTTTGAATTATGGGTTTAAAAACGAGTTTTCTTAGAGCAACTTTTATGTATAGGCTTCTCTTGAAATGCTTCGCTACTAATTTGTAGGAATCAATAGTATGCCATATTGTAGGGTGAGCATCTATTTCGTTTACAATTACTTTTCGAAAACCTCTTTTCTTAATATCACGTAATATATCTCGAATAGGTAAGACTCCTGCACCAAATGAATAATGAGAATCTTCACCTTTATTACAATCAGAAAGATGAATCTCTTCTAGTTCATCAAAAGGCATTTTGTCTAGTAGATTTAAATATGTTTCTGGACCATTTTGTATGTAGGAATGGGCAACATCAAATAACCAACCTTTCAGTTGGTTTCCTAAATCTTTCTTCAGAATATTATAGTATTGGAGGAAGTCTTCATCTGATCTGCTCATAACATTTTCTACAACTACTGGGATTTTTAGTTGGCTGATATTCTTAACCAATGTTTCATACTCACCTTGATGCTCAACAGGATGAAACACTGCTAAAAGAATATTTAAACTCTTTACATTCTCATTCACCAGTTTAATTACTTCATCAATTTCTGCTTGCTTATCAGGAAAAGAGAAATCATATCCATCGATTTCGTCAACTGGTAGATGGAAAGTTGTAGTCATATCTCCTACAGCCTCTATAACCCTCTCAAGGTTATCAAATGAAACCCCTTGCGGATTTAACTCACAAGACTCAATACCTAATGTTTTAGCAAATTTAACTAAATGTTCGCAGCTTAACCCTTTGTAGGCCTGAATTGTTTGCCCTATAAGTACCATATTCTTTTTCTAGAATAGAGAAATATATAAATTAATCTGAAAATAGGAGAATGAGATTAGAATGAACGCTAAACAAGCCATAGTGAGAGAACCTAGTTTAAGCTACAAACAATGTGTTTCTTCACATCCATTACATCACACTGTAAGTCTAAGCAAAGTAAAGACACAGCATAATGATTACTGTGAAGCATTATCAAGTCTTGGGCTTGAACTTATTAAACTTCCACCAAGTAAGGACTATCCTGATTCTTGTTTTGTTGAAGATACAGCTGTGGTTCATGGACAAAGGGCTTTCATTACAAGAATGGGGGTTCAAAGTCGACGTGGAGAGGATGAGGAAGTAGAAGTAGTTCTCAAAGATTATTTTGAAATAAATAGAGCAACTGATCCAGCGACAATAGAGGGTGGTGATGTCATTCATCTTCCTGATAGACTGATTTCTGGGATTTCTCAAAGAACCAATGAGCTTGGTACTAAACAGATGCAAGACTGGTTACAAGTCAAAGTAGATACAATTACAAACCCCAACATTGTTCATCTCAAAAGCTACATGAAATACCTTGGTAATAATACGATGATAACTATAGAGGAATACGATGAACATCCTCTGTTGAAAGGGATTAATCTCTTGATAATTCCTATGGAAGAATATTATTCCGTCAATTGTTTAGCTATTAACAATACAGTAATTATGTCAAATAAATTCAGTTATGCACAGGAAATTGTGAGTAATGCTGGTTTTGAGGTAATCTCTCTTGAGATGAGTGAGTTTGAGAAATGCCAAGGGTCGTTAACGTGTCTCTCTATTCTATTTTAGATAACCTTCACTTAGTAAAGAGAGTCTTCTTGAAATGCAAAAACCTAAATAGTAAAATTACCTCTTTTTCATGAGTATTATGTTTCTTAGAAAAATATACAAAACTCTTATTGGTTTCATTACTTGCACAATTGTGGTAGTTCTTTTAGTTTTAATACTATTTCCGACTTTTCCTGAAAACTTTCTTGCATTTAACGAATACATAGTTACAGATTTAGGGCATGGATCTAGTGGACACTTTGCTGTAGCACTTTTGTCCTTATTGGTTGTGACTGTATTTTTACCGATAAATTTACCAGATATTTTTGATCTAACAAATACTTTGGAAATTGATTTAGGGATACCTGATGGTTTTCCATTTGATAGCACTGGAATGATATTTTTAATTCTAGGTATTTGGTTAATTGGTGCTTTTGCAGGTGGTTTAGCATCTAGAGGTGGTTTAAGTTCTGGTGCTTGGTCTGCTATGTTATCTTTCATATTTTTGGATTTAATATTCTCAATAATGGTCGATGCAATGGGGATCTCTATCGCAGGTTTTACTGGGTCCTTCTTTGTTGTCTTTTTATTCACACTAGTTCTTGGATCTTTCCTTTTTATTCCAATAGCTGGTTTGGCAGGCGGGATCGCAGGAGGCATATTGGGTAAAATGTTATTCAGAAAGACTAAGGACAAAATAAGTAAAGATTCAAGCACAAGTGAGGAATAACAACTTAAGAAGAAGAGGCAACTTTTATTTTCTACTTGAGCCATATGTTTTTTATATTGAAATATGGATATTCTAAATGACTAGGATGGCTTCTCAAACCAGTATTCAAGCAATACCTTGGGTAGAAAAATATCGGCCTGGGGTTTTTGAGGATTTTATTGGAAATTCAGCTCTTGTAGAAGAGCTTGAAGAATGGTTAAAATCATGGAACTCTCAGAAGAAAAAAGTTGTTTTATTAGCTGGTCCTGCTGGTGTTGGTAAAACAAGTGTTGTCTATTATTTGATTAAAAAATACCATTATGAGTTTGTGGAGGTTAATGCTAGTGACAAAAGAAACAAAGCAGCTGTAGAACGATTGATAGGTTTATCTTCAACAGAAGGAACGGTTTTGCAGGGAGCAAGAGTGAGAAAACTTATCCTAGTCGATGAGGCAGATGGTCTTTTTGGAAATGAAGATCGAGGAGGGGGACTTGCCCTGGCAAATGCAATAGACAAAGCGAGAATTCCAATTATTTGTACAGCAAATGATCCTTCAGCGAAATCTCTGAAATCTGCTAAAAGAAAAATGAAAGTTATTGCATTTAAGAGTCTCACAGAACAAGAAGTGTTAATACTTCTTAGAAAGATTGTAGCAAAAGAGAAGCTTGACATTGAGGAAAAAACTTTAATCGCCATCACAAAAAACTCAGGTGGTGATGCACGTTCTGCTATTAATGATTTAGAGGGAGTTGCTTTTGGAACCAAGGGTTTAGAAGTTATTTTTTCTCCAAGAAACCAAAAACAAAGTTTAGATACCGCTTTAATGAAAATTTTTTCTGCTAAAGATTATGAAGACGCAAAAAAGGCACTTGATGGCGTTGATGTAGATTATAGAGAACTAATGCTCTACGTCTATGATCATGCATGGACTCAAGCTGCAACTCCTGATGAGCTTTTCAATATTTATGAATTGATTGCAGAGGCAGATATTTATCTCTCTCAGTGTTATATTAAGCAAAATTGGCTTTTTTTGAAATATTTCTTCATTTTGATTTCTTCAGTCAATCTTGTAAAACAATCCCCTTTCAAATATACAAGGTTCAGTTTTCCAAGTTATTGGGCATTGATTGGA
>JAGXNV010000188.1 GCA_019894795.1 Candidatus Heimdallarchaeota archaeon
GTGAAAAATGTGGTGTGAATATTGATTCTAAAGCATCAAAATGCTCTAAATGTGGGTTCGCAGTTACTCCTAATTAGATCTTTCTTTTTTATTAATTTCTTCCATTTTCAGTTTTTCGTTTGCTATCAACAAATTGGAAGTTTTGTCACTTTTTCTTAACAAACGTATTAGAAATATAACAACTATTGTTCCGACACCAACACCAATAATTATGAATAAGGCTATAAGCAAATCACTAGAATCAGAAATAGGATTTTCACTATAATTCTCTGTTCGGTGATTTATCGCATCTAGAATCTTTATTTCAATCGATGTATAGTCAAAGTATCCTTCAGTAACAGTTACTATTTCCGAATTATCATCGAGTATAACTTGTGAAGGAACAACGGTCAAGTCAAAAGTAGATATTGCTTGAGAAGTAGCATAACCTAAAGTCCAATTTGACGAAAGAGATAGACTAGAAATTAATTCAACCAGTGTTGTATTTGTTGGCTCTATGTCTACGTTCAAAGCTATGATAGATAGGGTGTAATTATTTTCTAGTTCTTTTAAAGTTTCAATTTGGTTATGGCAAGAAGGGCATGCTGGTTTAAAGAAAAGGACAATTCTTACTCCTTCATAGTTTAATACATCATCTGCATCCATATTAATATTAGTAAAGGGAATGTTTGTGCTTATACTCTGTGAAGGTTGAATAGAGATACTAAGAAATATTAGAGAAAGCGCTAGATATAGAAAATAAGAAGTTCTTTTGACCATTCAAATCAAATCGCTTGTTATGTGTATACTAATCTACCACAGAGTAATTTATTACCTTTCCCTTATTTTCAATTTTCACTTCATCGCAAATCACAGATTTTTCAATGAAAGAATCAGAACCTATTTCTGAGTTTCTCCAAATGACACTGTGATCAATGACGGAATTTTCTTTGACAACTACTCCATCAGCAATTACTGAATAAGGACCAATAGTCACATTATCTTCGATTCTCACATCGTTACCAAAAACTACTGGAGGAATTACCTTTGCAGTTGGAGATATAGTAACATTTTCTCCTCTCCAGATACCATTTACATTCTTACCAGGAGGATTGATACCTTCAACAAAACCTCTGAGAACGTCCCAATTTGCCCAGAGATAACTTCTAACGTTCCCACAATCCATCCAATAATAGTCGTCTACATAACCGTTAATCTTGAATTTCTCTTGCAATAGATACGGAAATAAATCTTGACCAAAGTCGTTTATATCTTTGAAACTATCCAGAATTTCAAGCACTCTGTGTTTGAAGATATACACGCCGGTATTCACTAAATTTTGATGAAATTCAGCTACAGGTCGATAAGCGAATGCTAGTGTGGTAAAGAGCATTTCTTCAGGTTTAGGTTTCTCTAAGAAAATCTCTATATTCTGATCATTGTCAAGAAGAATAACACCAAATTTTTTTGTTGGAAAATCAATATTTTTGAGACTGATAGTAGCATAAGAATCTGTAGTAACAAAGAAATCTATCATCTTCTGTAAAGGTAAGTTAGTTACGATGTCTGCCATTGAAACGATGAAATCTCCTTGAATGAGATCTGTGACTTGACGAACAGCATCTGCTGTACCAATTGGGTCCATATCAGGAATAATTATTTCTAAGTCATCAGAAGAATATGTTTCAGAAACATAATCTCGAATTTGATCTCCCAAATATTTAACAGCTATAACAATTTTCTTTATCCCAGTATCGTGTATTTGTTTTAATGCAAAATCTATCATAGGAATTAGAGCAACCTGAACCAAGGGTTTAGGTTTATTTGTAGTCAGAGGACGAAGTCTAGTTCCTTTTCCCCCTGCAAGTATCACGGCACAGTCTATTTTTGAGATTTTAATCACTATCCTTCTTTTTTCTTATCTTCTTTTCTAACCAACCAATCTTAGTATCTTCAATACCATGAGTATCAAACTCTGGTACAAAAGGTTTGATATCTAACAACGGAGTCCCATTAAAGACATCCACACCTTTGACTAACAATTTATTTTCATCGACTTTGACAAGTTGGACAATAGATAACCCAATTTTGTTAGGGCGATTAGGATGACGAATTGCAAAAATACCTTTGGGGGCATCATCTAGCAAAGGTGTAACTTGCAATTTTTCATCAAAAGCTTTGTCAAACCAATAGAGTAGAATAATATGAGAAAAACCATCTATATCTACTAGACCCTCTTGAAATTCTGAATTAACAACAACTGTGCCAAAAGCATCAGAAAATCCAGGTTGGATAGGTATATTTTCGTCTCCCTCTTCAAAAGGAGATTCAATATATCCAATAGGTTTGACAATTATGTCCATGATTTGTTTTTCCCACTTTTCCCATATTAATGTTAGCTTTTTATAGGATTAACGAGGAAAATTAGTGATTCCTAAATGACGAGAAGTGTGAGAACAACTGTGAGAGTGAGAATCAAGGCAGAAGTGCTCACCAAACGAAAGAAGAAGCGATTAGAACAGATTACGGGAAGAGATACCAGAACCATTAAGCAGTTCTTGAAGGTTATCTATCACAATGAAGACCAGTTGACCAGTGTGAACAAGGGGACAAAGAAAGTGAGTAAAAACAAACTTGACCAACTTACATTGACAACCACTAGAAGCACACAGTACCCTTCTCGCTCAAATGTTAGACATGATCTGAAGAAACGGTTTCCTCGGTCGTCTCATGATGAATTGCAAGAATGCAGAGATAAGGTTGTAGCTATTTACCACAGTCAACAAGCACTACATTCTTGTCCCAATAACGATGCAGTTCCAAAGAAAATTCCGCGAACACTCTCAGCTAATAAGGAGAGATTCCGACTTTTATGTTCTACAAGTAACACTATTGCTCGATGGTGGGTAGGGATAAGAGATTCGCTTGATACAAACAAGAACAATACGCTCAACCACGAAAAACTGTGGTTGCCGCTAGCTTGTTCCCCTTATCACGAACACCAGCTACACAAAGGAAAAATACAAGCGTTAGAAGTACTCTATAAAGCAAATAAGAGAGAATGGTGGATAAGCTTTATTTTGTCCCATGTACCTACTCATTATGCTTCTTCTCGTCCTCCAGCTGTGCTGGGGATAGATTTGGGAATCAACAAACGTGCCGTTAGTGCACTCTTAACTCCGAAAGGCGTCATCAACCGTCATGAGATCAGATTTTGGTCTGATAAGACACGAAAAAAACTAGTAAAGGAAACAGAACGAAAAATCGCTAAATTACAGAAAGTTTTAGCTAAACCTAGCTTGAGTTTTGGAAAAAGAAAAACAACTCTTCACCAGCTGCAATCCCTCAGAACAAAACAGAGAACTGAGTATACGCTTACCGACCACACCTATACCAACAAGTTAGTCAACTACATTCTCTCTATTGGCAAGAAGTATGACCTCTATGTGGTAGTGGGGTTTCCAATTCACATCCGAAAAAGCCAGTATCGAGGTAATCAACGACCCAGAACACGCAAAAGCGTCCACCAATGGAATTATAGGCGAGTGACAGAATTGCTAAAATTCAAACTCTCTCTGTTTGGATGGGACGAACATCGCGTGATTTCCAAATCGAGTCTTGGACCTCTTCCATCTGTTCCCACTGTGGCTCCTTTCGCACCACCCGTCCTACCCAACCTACCTTCATCTGCAAGACGTGTGGGTATCAACTTAACGCTGACTTGAATGGGTCAAGAAATATAGCTAAACGACTGATCAAATATGTTCTGCAACCTAAATACACATCCATCAAAGACCAAGTAAGTGGAAGGTATTTTCCGCTCAGTTTGTTTCGTGTCTTCCCTGTCTTGAGCCAATGGCTTTAGACCAAGCAGAGCAATCTGCTTACCCCCGGAGCTGGAGTGAGTACCTAGGGTGCTCAAAAATATATCTCCAGTAATGAGTCCCGGCGAGGAGATGAACCCCCTCACCTCCGCTAACACTGTGTGTTGGAGCTGAAATCCCAGAGCTTGAAGCTTACCTATGCCACCGCTTGTAGCGCTGTCACCTTGCACGTTCCTGGGTTGGGAAGAGTCCTCAAAATTTGTTTCCACTTCCCTTCCATCAACATGGGAAAAGTGGGAAAAATAACTCGTGAGCTTAATTTCAACTGCTCTTATTTCTTTCTTTTGGCTCGTAGAAATAATGTCGATTCCCTCTATCAAATTGTTTAAATATAATCATAGGTGTAAATTATATGTAGAAATGGTGATATATTGAGCCAAAGAATTTTCAAAATCTCCTTACTAGGAGAAGGTGCTGTGGGCAAGACATCCCTCCGTAGAATATATCTAGGCGAAAGCTTCAAAGAAGGTTATATGATGACCATAGGAGCCGATTTCGCTGTCAAAAAAATGGCTCTTAACCAGGTAGAATATACTTTACAAATTTGGGATCTTGCAGGCCAGCAAAGATTTTCTGCAGTACGTGAAGTTTATTATCGTGGAACCGCTGGTGCGCTTTTAGTTTTTGATATTTCGCGCCCAGAAACATATGAGGTTCTTCCTAATTGGCTTCATGAACTTATTCGCAACAACAAAAATCGTATCGTTCCTATAGTTCTTATCGGTAATAAAGCCGACTTACGCGAATCATCTCCTTATTCTGTTCCTAAAGAATATGCACAGGAGTATGCTGATCAACTCTCTGAGTGGTCAGGATTTTACGTTCCCTACATTGAAACTTCAGCTAAAACAGGCCTAAACGTCGATAAAGTTTTCAGTATACTTACTGAAAATATCTCAAGTTACTTCGAAAGTTTAACTTTAGAAAATCTGAAATAATCTTTGGATTGTTCATCTTTCTACTATTTTTTTGCTTTATCTTCAACAAACAATTTATACTTATTAGTCTATTTTGATTTAGCATTCGAGTGATATAATAATGATTGATTCATCTGATTTCCTTTACTTTATGTTAGACAAAGGTTTCACCTTCTCCACAGGAGTTCCTTGTTCTTATTTCAAAGATCTACTTATTGCTTTAGAGAAAGAGACTGAAATCATTTATCTACCTGCTACTCGAGAAGATGAAGCGATGGGGATTGCAGCCGGATATTTCTTAGGAGGAGGGAAAACTTTTCTCATTATGCAAAATTCAGGTTTGGCAAATATTGGGGATGCTTTCACTTCTCTTACTCAACTCTACAATATCCCACTACTTCTATTTGTTAGCTATCGAGGATTGGAATCTGATAAAGATTTTCCTGAACACATTATTATGGGGGATGTTATGAAGCCTGTTCTAGAAGCATACCAAATCCCTTACTGGACAATTGAAGAAGAGAATTGGAAAATAGTCTTAGATAATGCTTTAGAAGTCATGGAAGAAACGTCCAAACCTGTTTGTAT
>JAGXNV010000189.1 GCA_019894795.1 Candidatus Heimdallarchaeota archaeon
GATAGTATATTCACCTTTCATGAGAGATTTGAAACAAAGCATTAAATTAACACTAAAAGGAGAAACAGGGAGGGTTGATGAAAAAGGAAAAATATATTATATCAAATATGATGGTACTATCAAACAATTTTATGATGATTTGAAGAAAATATTAATTGATGGTGAATCAGTAAGCTTACAAAAATATTTAGAATATCTGCAGGACAAACTAGCCAACCCGGAAGATTTTCATAAAGACATCCGGGAGACTCTGGAAAATTCAAAAGAAATCAGCGAAATTTTGCAAAAAACGAAAGATAATCTAATGAATATAGGTATTTCAGGTTCAGTTTTCTATGAAATTGACAAATTCTGTAAATTGCTTAGGAAAACAATTCAAGAAGATTTACCTACCAAAGCTGATATCGTAGAAGCAATCTACGAATGGCAACTCAAAATCCAGAAGTGATTCAATGTCAAAAGAAGAAGTTCCTGATATTCCACAAATGGAAAAGAAAGTAGAAGAAGAAAAACCAGAAAACTCAGTTTCTTCACTCAAAGCTGTTACAACAAAATTAAAAAAAACTGTAAATTTGGAACTTTTCTTACCTGAGATTTATGAATGGATTTTTGAAAAGCTCAAAGAAGGACCTACACTAATAATTGGAGATAAAATTGGAAAATTCTCTGAACAAGTTGCTAAACAAGGTCTGATAGTTGTTGCTAGAGAAATGTCATCATCTTATGTTAGTCCAAAATCTGAGGTGGATGATGAGGAAATCCTTGAGAAGATGGATCTTAAACCTTTCTCACTTGATAAGATGAAAGCATTCGATAATTTCAATCTCAATGTAATTTTGATATTTGCCTTAGAGAGATTATCCAAAGTTCAACAGATGGAATTATTAAATGAATGTAAAAGATTAATTTCTAAAGAAGGCCAATTAATAGTGATAGGAGAATTTTTCTCTAATTCAATTTGGTGGTTTCCAGTTTCTTTAACAAAAGAAATCGCAAATTTCTTTAAAGAAAAAATTTTCAAACTTAAAACTGCTAAACCTCTTAGAAATTTTGAAAAATTAGCAAACAAAACAGAATTGAAATTTTTCGATGTTAAATATGATGCAAATGGAAGAATCAGAACATATGTTTTAACTAAAAGATGGGGAGCTCTACTACGTTAAACATCATTATTGCTCAAATTCTGTTTTTTTACCAACGGGATATTTTTCCCAGTTTTTTTCTATCTTTTCAGCGATAGCTAGTTCGAGATCAATATTGAATTCATGTGCTAATAAAAATAAATAAATCGCAACATCAGCTAATTCATCTTTAAGCTTTGGTTTAATTTTGTCAAGCTCTACAAAAAGTTGATTATCATCTTTCCACTGCATAATTTCAAATAATTCTCCTGTTTCAATAATAAGAGAAAGTGCTAAATTTTTTGGGGTGTGAAAGTTCTCCCAGTCTCTAGCATCTCTGAATTCTACTATTTTCATTGTTAATTTTTCTATTGAATTCATTAAAAATATAGAAAAGAGAGAGATTAAGAACTTTTTCCAACATTCTAAAAGACTTTGTACATCCAATTGAATCTGTCTGGAATCTTTCCAAATTGAATTCCTACCAATTCATCATAAAGATGTTGAGTTATTTTTCCAATCTCTGACCCATTGACTTCATAAACTTTCTCTTTATAATATATTTCGCCGATAGGTGTAATTGATGCAGCAGTTCCAACACAGAATATTTCACTACAGGAACCATCTTCCAATTTGGCAATTAGATCATTAATATCTATCGATTCTTCATGCACTAAATATCCTAGAGTTCTAGCTAATTCAATTACTGATTCTCTTGTTATTCCTTTTAAAATGGCTCCATCTAGAGCAGGCGTATATACCTCTCCATCAATAACCATCATAACATTCATTGCGCCAGCTTCTTCAATATATCTCCTTTCGATAGCATCCAACCATAAAACTTGAGGATAACCTTTGTTCTTGGCTTTCTGTTGCGACCAAAGAGTAGCGGCATAATTGCCTCCTGTTTTTGCTTCACCAGTTCCTCCTGGTGTAGCACGAACATGTGTACTAGCAACATATACCTTTGTTGGCTTGAATCCTGTCTTGAAATAAGAACCCACTGGGGAAAGTATAATATAGAAAAGATATCTATTGCTTGGATGCACACCTAATGCTACTTCTGTGGCTATCATAGTAGGTCTAATATAAAGTGTCATTCCTGGAGAATTGGGTGTCCATTCATTATCCAGTCGTATCAATTCAGTTATAGCTTTAACGAACAAGTCTTTGTTTACCGTAGGCATACTCATTCGTTCTGCAGATCTGTTAAATCTCTCTGCATTTTTATATGGTCGAAAGAGATGAATAGAATCATCAGGATGACGAAATGCTTTCATTCCCTCGAAAATTTCTTGGCCATAATGGAAGACAGTTGTTGCAGGATCCAGCGTAAATGGATGATAAGGGACTATACGGGGGGTTCCCCATCTCTCATTCTCATACTCCATTTCAAATAAATGATCCGTAAATTTTTTACCAAATTCTAACACAGAATCTGCAGGTTTTTGTTTTTTTTGTTCTTCAGTAGCTAACTGAATTTCTATATCCATGTATTCACTCATGAGTGCAACAAGGAAAGATACAAACCTTAAAAGTTTTATTGCATCATCATTTATCTTAATTTTTCATCTACTAATATCTAAAAGGTTCTTGAAATGGGCTCTCATCACTTTTCGAGAGGGTAAAAGACGTAGTGTTCTTGCTATAAAGTATCTCCCACCATGAAGATTGATGACATAAGGTTTTAAAATTCTTGCCCAGAAATATGCTATTTGAAATGAAACTGCAGCTTTCAATGATTTTCTGAACTGCTGTAAAGTCATTTTACCACCCGCTTTCTTAAATTCATTGTGATAAATTTTAATCAGTTCATCTAATGTGAAAGGATTTACTCGAGTTCCTATCTTAAATCCATCAACAAGAAGTGGGATTAAATCATAGAAATAAAGAAATTCCCAAGCTGGAGGACCAAAGAAACTCTCTTGCCAATCAAGTAGACATGCACAAGATGGAGTTTGCATGAAATTATATATCCATACATCCCCATGTAATAACGAAGTACCACCTGCAAGTAATCGTTCGTGAAATTCTTTAGAGTTTATTTCTTTCTTAACATAGTCAAATTCTTTTTTTGTAATAGGATATTTACCTTCATAATTGACAGCTATTTGGGTTGCTCTCTTGATATTGTCTAAAAGCCTTTTTTGAGTATTTTCCCATTCAATTGTTGTTTTCTTACGAAAATCATCGAAAATTTTCTCTTCTTCTTTGTTATGAAACTGTGCATGAAATCTAGCAAGCTGTTTGACAGCTTTTTCTATGTGGTTTTTACTCCATCTTTTTGGATGAATCCCTCTAGGGATTTTTTCAATCAATATCCATGGCATATCACTATTTTTGGAAAAAGCGATAGGTTTTGGAGCTGGTACGGAGTATTCAGAAGCTATCTTAGAATAAAAGAGCCATTCAACTTTTGTTGTATTTTGTTTCAGTATTCCGACCCTCTTCTCTTTCCCCCATGAGATTTCAGAAACACTTGCTGTCGATGTTCCAGATAAATTCTTTCTGAATTTTATTTCATCTACAGTACATTTTAGTTCTTTTGCTATTTCTTCTATTACGGGGGATTTATTCAATTAATCACCAGACTTAATGAACAATCATCAATTCTCTTTTTAACTATTTCTGATATCTAGATTAGTTAAGAAAATAACGTTTTTCACTAAACAAGAAGATAGAAACTTACGAAAAGAGTAAATGAATCTAAGATTCATCTTCTTCATCGTCAAATTTAATCGAATATTTCCAGATTTTATCTATTATGTTCTCATTATCTATTGACATACTTTCAATTAATTCTTGGAGATTTTTCAAAGTAATTTCGTGTCGCTGAACGTCACCGAGAATTGATGTTAGAACTTTCTTAGTAGTATCGTCAGTTATATTATCGATAACATTTCTTGTTTGTTGCCCAATATTCCACTCTAATTCTAATGCCTTGTTTATCGAGTCTAAGATCGATGATTGTCTCTCTTCTTCAATTGCTTTAGTTAATCCTTGAGCTCTATCAAGTAGTCCTTTGAAAATTTCTGCATGTTTTTTTGCATCAAGTGCTATCCCATGGAAAAGTGACTCAATTAAGGAATTAGCAGGGCAACAATTTACATCCAGTAAAAGTTCACTGATTTTTTCTTTTATTTCTATCATCTGTCTTAATTGCATAATGAAAGCATCTTTTTCCATATTGGTCTATCAAAAATATGCAAATATAAGATTTCTGATTGGTAATTGTTTTTAATCTGTCTAGTGTGTATTTCAGAGCGTTACAAGTAATGTTTTAAATACTAGTTATTATCCTTTTAAACAAGTTAGTGGAAAATATGTCAAAACATGTTATATCTATATCCTTAGGTTCTTCTGCACGAGATTATAAACGAGAATATCAATTAGGGAATGAAACTATACTCGCTGAAAGAATCGGTACTAATGGTGATATGAAAAAGTATAATGAACTTATGCTTGAATATGATGGGAAGATAGATGCTTTTGGAGTAGGTGGAGCTGATATGTATCTCAGAAGGGAAGATAAGCGTTATGAGATAAGGGATGTTTTCAAGAGCTTGATTAAGGGGGTCAAACAAACACCTATTGTTGATGGGGGAGGCATAAAGAGTACACTTGAAGGGGGCATTATGCAGTACATTGAAGATAAATTACCTGAAGAAGTAGAAGAAGACAGATCTACTTTGAACATGTGTGCTGTAGATAGATGGCATATGGCAGAAAGCGCATGGGAATTTGTTGGAAAAGACAAGAAGATGATCACTTTTGGTGATTTACTCTGGGGATTTCAATTAAAAATAGCTCTTCATCGTATGAGAACTGTAAAAGTTATGGCTAAAATACTCCTTCCTATTGTCTGTAAATTGCCTTTTAGCTGGCTTTATCCAACAGGCGAAAAGCAAGATATTCATAAACCAACCCATGTTAAATTTTTCAAGAGAGCAAAATGGATAGCTGGAGATTTCCTTTTTATCAATAGAAACATGCCTCATGAAGATATGGAAGGAAAGATAATCGTTACAAATACTACTAGAGAGCACGATATTAAACTTCTTAAGAAGGTTGGGATAAAATACCTCATCACATCAACACCCATAGTAGATGGAGTGTCTTTTGGTACTAATGTTCTTGAAGCTAGCATTGTTGCCCTAAGTGGTGAGAAAGGTGAATTAACAAGAGAAGGTTATGAAGATTTTCTCAAGAAATTCAATATAGAACCAAACATACAGA